>DHHG01000143.1 GCA_002403175.1 Syntrophaceae bacterium UBA4778
CCTTTTAATTTTTGGGCCCATAGCTCAATTGGTAGAGCCACCGGCTCATAACCGGTAGGTCCCTGGTTCGAATCCAGGTGGGCCCACCATAGCGTGAGTGGAGAGAAGTAATTTCCGTGAAGATAAGGAATCCAAGAAAGCAGGACACAATACTCATAGCGGATTACCTCCTGAAATGCACCGTACCCCGGTGCATTTTTTTTATGTGCGTCATGTATTCACTAAATAAAATAAATCAATAAATTCAATATATAAGGAGAAATTTTTTGAGCAGTCAACTTACAACTTTAATTGAACTTCAGACTATCGATTCGGAATTGGATCAAATCAATCTCAAACGTAAAGAGCTGCCTGAAAAGAAAGCTGTCATGGATCAAGAGCTGGAGCAGGCTAATCAGAATCTTGAAGCTGAAAAGGCAAGATTGGAAGAGGCAATTAAATTCCACAGACAAAAAGAGGATGATCTGAAGAAAGGTCTCGATGGTTTGAAAAGGACCAAGGAACGACTTCACGAAGTAAAGACCAATAAAGAATACCAGGCAATGCTGAAAGAAGTTGAAAATATCGAGAAGCTCAATGGTGGAAGTGAGGATGAAATCATTCGTGCTCTCGAAGTGCTGGACAGGACAAGAAAAGAAGTTCAAGAGAAAGAAAAAGAGCAAGCTGATTTCCACAAGATATTTGAAAAAAATACGGAGCAGATTGATAAGGAGTTGGGAGCAATCGATCAGGATCTGGAGAATTTACAAGAAAAAAGAGAAAAATTGCAGGTCTTAATTAGTCCGGATTTACTAAAACGCTATGAGAGGATAAGAACTCGCCGTAACGGTCGAGCGGTTGTACCGGTATGGAAAGGCATTTGTGGTGGCTGCAACATGAGCATAACACCTCAAATGTATATCGAATTGCAGAAAAGAGACGATATGATGCAGTGTCCTTATTGTAGTAGAATTATATACTGGGACAAAAACCGCAATGAGTAATGAGACCGTTGATCTCTATACCGACGGTGCAAGCCGAGGCAATCCAGGTCAGGCAGGTGCAGGGTTCATCCTTTTGGATGATAAGGGAAACATTATCTTTGAGTCTAAAATGTATTTAGGAACGTGCACCAATAATGAAGCGGAGTATCGGGCCTTGATTCTCGGCCTGAAAGAGGCTTTGAGGTTGAATCTTACCTTGGTAAACATCCACCTTGATTCGGAGCTTGTTGTCCGGCAAATGGAAGGGATTTATAAGATAAAAAACAGAAATCTCGGCCAATTTGCATCCGAGGCCAAGAAACTCTTATCATCTTTTGAAAAATATAACATCAAACATGTACCCCGGCACAGGAATAGTGAGGCCGATCGACTTGCGAATGAAGCCATAGACGATTATAATAGAACAAAATTTTGATAGATAACTTGTCAATTTTTAGATCAAAATTTTAGATCCACTAATAGAAATTATCTGAATCCCTAAATTATTTATATTGCCGGAGTAGATAAGATGATCGCCGGTTGAAAACCGGAGGAAAGTCCGAGCTCCACAGGGCAGGATGGTCGCTAACGGCGACTGGGGGTGACCCTAAGGAAAGTGCCACAGAAAATATACCGCCGCTTGCCTCACGGCAAACTTTGCGGCTTTGGCCGTAGCGGTAAGGGTGAAAAGGCGAGGTAAGAGCTCACCGTTTTCCGGGTGACCGGAAAAGCTTGGTAAACCCCATCCGGAGCAAGACCAAATAGGAGAACATTTTAGGATGGCCCGTCCGAAGTTCTCGGGTAGTGTCGCTTGAGGCAGCAGGCAACTGCTGTCCCAGATGAATGATCATCGCCCCCTTCCGGGTAACCGGCAGAGGGAACAGAACTCGGCTTACATATCTGCTCCGACAAGCAATATATCTTATCTCTTTTACCATATCTGGATTATTCTCCTGAATACCTTGAAAAATCTGGATCATTTCTACTAGCCAGTCCAGCTTCTCCGTATATAAACAATGCGAGTTGCAAAAGCATGCTGCTGAGTCATCCTTTGGATGTAAGCGATTGGGTTTTTATCCAACCTGAAAATAATGATTTGCAGGATAGGCAGTATATTCCATTACTCATACAATGAGATCATTAATAAACAACCGGAGGTATCGGGTAATGGACACAGAATACAGGGAACCTGGTGATTATCCATATGGCAATCCTGCCGAACCCAGGTGGGGCAACCTGAAGCGAGTTTCATGGGGTGCTATCTTCGCAGGTGGCGTCGTAACGATCAGTGTCGAGTTGGCATTAGGGATACTGGGAATTGGAGTCGGGTTGGGTTTGGTAAGACCAACGGAACAAGATCCTTTGGGCGGGTTTGGGATCGGTGCCGGAATCTGGTTTGGGATAAGCACTATTATAGCATTGTTTCTGGGAGGTCTTATCGCTGGGAGATTGGCGGGAATTCCGCGAGATCGCAATGACGGGATGATACATGGGATTATCGTATGGGGGCTGGCTACTCTCGCGTCATTCTATCTGATGACAACCGCAATGGGATCTATTCTTAGTGGTGTTTCGGGGGTTATCGGAAAAGGACTCTCAATGATTGGAAGCGGGATTCAGGCAGCAGGTCCAAAAGTTGCGGAAACAGCGCAGCAGAAACTGCAGGAAAAAGGCATTTCTCTTGATACCATAATGGATGAAGCCAAGAAAACACTACAACAGACGGGAAAACCTGAGCTGCAACCAGAACAGCTGAAAAAACAGGCGAGTGAGGCCGCAAAAACTACCGGACAGGAACCCCAATCATCTGATACCGAGCTGAGCGAAGCGTTAAAGAAATTATTCGCTAACCCGAAACAAGCAGGCAGTGCTGCAGATAAGGATGCAGTGGTTAATATCCTTGTGGCAAGGACGGGCATGAGCCGCGAACAGGCAACCACAACTGTCGATAACTGGATTCAGCAGTATTATCAGGCCTCACAGAAGGCGGAGGAGGCCAAACAGCAGGCCCTCCAGAAATCGGAGCAAGTCATGAAAACCTTATCAAAGGCAGCTATCTGGGATTTCATAGCAATGCTGATCGGAGTTGTTGTTGCAGCTTTAGGAGGTAAAATCGGGAGTCCGAGAGAAGTGTTTTATACCTAAATAGAAATGATTAACAAAAGGCGTTTGGAATTCCAAACGCCTTTTGTTTTATCAGAGGTTAATTTTGGTTATTTGATACCCAGGCTGGCTTCCGTTTCCAGAATATCCAATGTGGTCTTGATTACCGTATCGGAATTCAAAGATATACTGCTGATACCGCATTCGACCAGAAATTTAGCAAATTCAGGATAATCGCTCGGAGCTTGACCACATATCCCAATTTTCTTTCCCATTTTCCTTGCCTTCGTAATCGCGTCTTTGATGAGCGTCTGAACGGCGGCATTCCTTTCATCAAATACATGGGCAACTTGTGATGAATCTCGGTCAAGTCCAAGTGTAAGTTGGGTAAGATCATTTGATCCGATCGAAAAACCATCGAATATCTTCCCAAATTCATCAATCAGAACGACATTGCTCGGTATTTCAACCATCATGTAAATTTCCAGCCCATCCTGACCTTGAACAAGTCCGTTCTGGTTCATGACTGCAACAACCTTTTTAGCCTCATCCGTTGTACGACAGAACGGAATCATCAGCTTAATATTAGTCAGGCCCATTTCGCTTCGCGCTTTCTTCATTGCTGCGCATTCCAGGGCAAAAGCTGCCTTGTACTTCTCATCATAATAGCGGGATGCACCACGCCAGCCGATCATCGGGTTCTCTTCTTCGGGTTCGAAATAAGAGCCGCCGACCAGATTTGCGTATTCGTTACTCTTAAAATCGCTCATTCTGACAATAACGTCATTCGGATAAAAAGCGGCACCTATCTTTGCAACACCCTGAGCCAGTTTATCCACAAAGAAGTCGGCCTTGTTATTGTAAACTTGCGTCGCAGCCTCGATCCCCTTGCGGACCTCCGCATCCTTTACTTTATCAAATTGAATGAGCGCCATCGGATGAATCCGGATGGAGTTGTTGATAATAAATTCAAGTCGCGCAAGCCCTACGCCATCGTTAGGAATAGAGGCCAGATTGAATGCCAGATCGGGATCGCCAACATTCATCATAATCCGCGTTCTAGGCCTTTCCATATTCTGGAGATTGGTCTTTTGAACCTCGAATTTCAAAATGCCTTCATAAACATTCCCGATTTCTCCTTCAGCGCAGGAAACGGTTGCTTCCCTGATTCCTTTGATCTTGGCTGTGCCATCTCCAGTTCCTACAATACAGGGGACGCCAAGCTCACGGCTGACGATAGCTGCATGACAGGTCCTTCCACCCTTGTTGGTGACAATAGCTGCCGCCTTTTTCATGATCGGTTCCCAATCGGGATCTGTCATATCTGTAACCAGAACCTCGCCTTTTTTGAAGCTCTTAATCTCATTAACACTCTCGATTATATGGACGGGGCCGGATCCTATTTTGGATCCTACGGCAGTCCCTGTGACGACAGGTGCTTTTTTCTCTAGTAGATTGTAATTTTCCAGAACATTGATATCTTTTTGCGATTGAACGGTTTCCGGTCTGGCTTGAAGAATGAACAGCTCACCCGTTTGGCCGTCTTTTCCCCATTCGATATCCATTGGTTTGAAATAACCTGCCTCATCAGAGTAATGATCCTCAATGATGGTCGTCCATTCCGCCAGTTTCAGAATTTCATCATCCGTAATGCAGAATTTCCCCCTGTCTTCAAAAGGAACAGGAACTGTTTCCGTCGATTCACCATCCTTTACGGAATAGATCATCTTGATTTCTTTGGTGCCGAGTTTCTTCTGGAGGATTGGACGATATTTCTTTTTCAGCGTCGGTTTGAAAACATAAAATTCATCAGGATTGACGGTTCCCTGGACAACCATTTCTCCCAGACCGTAGGATCCCGTGATCAGAATGGCATCCCTGAAGCCGGATTCGGTGTCGATCGAGAAGATAACGCCAGAAGATGCCAGATCAGAGCGAACCATCTTCTGGACGCCTATAGAAAGGGCAACCGACATGTGGTCAAATCCTTTGTCAACACGATAGGAAATGGCCCGATCGGTGAAGAGTGACGCGAAACAACGCTTACAGGCATCGATAAGTTCTTCCGGTCCCCTGACATTCAGGAATGTTTCCTGCTGTCCCGCAAAGCTGGCGTCAGGTAGATCTTCAGCAGTTGCCGAACTGCGTACGGCAACATCGCAGACGTCCATTCGATATTCATTGCACAGCTTCTTATAGGCGTTTACAATCTCTTCCTTTAAATCACTGGGCATTTCCGCCTGATAAATCAGGGAGCGGATCTTCTTTGCCCTGTCACTAAGATTTTGAAGATCATGGGTGTCCAGATCGGAAAGCGTTTTATTGATCTCTTCCGTTATACCTGCAGAATCCAGAAGGTAACGATATGCATGGGCCGTGATCGCATAGCCATCGGGTATTTGAACTCCTTTTGAGGTGATCTCTCGGATCATTTCACCCAGAGATGCGTTTTTCCCTCCAACTTGAGGTATATCTTTTAATTCCAATTCATTGAACCATAACACGAACTTATCGTCCATCAAAAGCCTCCTCTAGTATTGAAAGTGCCATTATGATTGTGTTTAAATTGTGAAATTTATCAACTAACCTTGAATATGTCAATTAGAAAGAATTCTGGATAAGCAAGCTGATACAATAAGGAAAACAAAAAGGGGCCGGAAAACTCCGGCCCCTCGTGTACATCAGAAGATTTTCGATTTACTTTTTATCGTCATCGTCATCTTCTTCATAGTAATCTGCAATACCCTCGGAGCCTTCCGGGACTTCCTTGGCTATCGAACGGGAAATACCTTTGGCTAATAGAGCCGAGATCAGGAAGAGAAGAATGATTGCTATGATAAGAATGATAACAATCGTTGTAGTCCAGTTCTTCGCTTCTTTCTCTATGTTCTTCGAGGTTGCCTTGGCCCATTCATTGTATTTATCCACATCTATGCTCATTGCGATCCACCCGAACCCAGCTGGTTTCGGAAGGTTCTCTGAATAAAATTTAATGGGTGCGTAGGCGACAAATTTGGTGTGACCTGAAAATTTGTATGTCTTGAAACCTGAATTTCCGGCAGATGCGTCCTTTTCTATATCAGGCAATGCAGGATCCAAGAAACCCAGATATTTCAAATTCAGCACTTCGATTCCCTTTTTCATCAGCTCGGCATAATTCTCTTTCACCAACGAGGGAACCCAAGTGCCATCACTATAAAGACCTTCGATATGATAATCATTGGGATGTGCTATAACAAATCCTCTGCTATCTACCATATATGCGTAATTTCCCGACGATGCGTCCGCTCTGTATACATAGCTGGTCTGTGTCGGTATGATATGGTTTGTGTATTCAGCGAGGTGGCGATAATCCAAAGTGATTACGAGGATTCCGGTGAGACCTTCTCTGCCGAATACTGGTGTTGCGAACCGGATAACACCGGCGTATCTCTTGCCTTTTTCAAACTCAAATCGATCGACGTACAATCCGGTCAAAGGTGAGACATAGATTTCACCTTTGTTCAGAGCGATTGCTTTCTGAAAGTAATCTTCAGATTTGAATGGTGTATTTTTGGGATCACTGACGTTTCCTAAAGAAGATTTTGGAACAACTTCCCCGTTAGCGATCTTAATCTGCTCATTCCCTTTTTTGTCGATAAACGTCATTTCGGAATAGAGCGAGGTCATGACCTGGGAAATCTTGCCGTCAGGTAGTTTCACCCATAAATTTTTCTTGTTTTCAGCTACAAATTGTTTGTAAGAGGATTCGGTTGCCGGTATGATCGTTGCGATCAAAAGGTCCTTTTTTCTTTCCATGAGGAAATTGGCAACCTCATCCGCAGTATTGATAGCACGTACTTTGATTCCTTCCTGTGATTTTTGATCCAAAACGGTTAAAGTCCTCTCTACTGCTATGTGTCCAACTTTGAAGAGACCGTTTGCGATCAAAATAGCCATTAATGAAATGGGGATAACGATAAGCAGGAAGAAAATCCTCGCCACTGTTAGATTCTGCTTACCTTTGGTTTTTTCTGGCATTGCCTTCTCCCCCTATGTTTTAGATTTTTTAACTTGCAGCCTTCTAGCCGAGGAAAAAAGCCTTATAGGGGTTTGCATAAAGAAGAATCAGGGAAATAACCAAAGCGTAAATAGCGATAGATTCGGCCATAGCCATACCAACCAGCATGGTCATCATGATTTTGCCCTGAACGCCAGGATTTCTGCCAACCGCTTGGCAAGCGCCGCTCGCTGCCGTACCGATACCCAAGCCTGCTCCGACAGCACCTACACCGATTGCAAATCCGGCTGCTATCATAGCGCCGAGTGCAAAAATAGCCTTAGTATATGATTCACCCGCAGGAAGAGCTTCCGCTGCGAGGGCTACAGGCGATGTTACGATCCAAGCGGCCGTTGCTGTTAAAATGGTTAACATGGTTTTCCTTAATTTCTTCAACATGATTAAATCTCCTTTCCGATTTTGCAAAATTATTTAATTCCTTTCAGGAGTGTTTATTCCTACCTGATGGGCAATCCGAACAAGTGCAATTGGTATGCCATTAAAAGAGGCTCACCATGTTTTTATAACCTAAAGCAAGCATTCGTAATTTGGAAAAAATTAAAAATCATTCTCCCGAATCTTTTCTGTGATTTTAACATTTCTTTAAAATTTTTCCCTTTGATTGAACGAAATGTTTAGGATTTATTCCAGAGCTTTTAGAATCATGATAAATTTTCAGGATAAGTAGTCACAAATATGCCAGATTCATATTGATACATGGTTAAAATCAGGTCAGGAGAGGAAAACTCCGGAAATTTCATATTCTTATTGAAATTTTGAGGTCGGAAAGGTATTAATTCGAAGCAGATTTGGATTATGCGCATTATGTATGCCTTACAATTGATCACCTATTTATTGAAATGCCTGAACCAGCTATTCTTGATTCCGGCAGATGATTCCCCTGAATCGGGGCCACTCATATTCCGCCCAGTAAGCTGCCAGGAATGCGAGCGAATCAACTCGAACATCTTACCTGAAGGTGAGGAGAATTTTAATGCGTCCGTATTGAACGGAATTGCTGATATTGGAAGGAGATATTGATGCAAGAGATTTTGACTGCCGCAACCTATGTAATTGCTTGGCTGGCTTGTGATAACGTTTTGGGTATTGAAAGTGGTATGACGAAACTTCTCATTTCATTGGGAGCGGCTTTTGGTGTTTATTTTTTAATGGCAATAAGAGAAAGCAGGATTAAAAAATCCAGGGGAGGCTCGGAGTGATCCAGGGTAGAAAGATCCTGAGAATCCCTGTCTGGCTGACTACCTTTATGGTAATCGTTCTTATATTGATTTTCTCTTTGATCATTTATGGCGCAAGAGAAAGGCAAACCGTTGAACAGTTCAATGCACAACAGGCAGCTATTTCCAAAGGAATTTCAACCGGACTAGAGGTTCTAATCGCTGGAATCGAAAAAAATTTTATAGTATTTCCTCTCTTACAAAAGGAAAAATCGCAACGCGCAGCCTTATCCAGTGATAGGGATTTGCAATTGTTGAATACGGTTCTGGAAGGCAATATTGAGTTTTTAGCCAGAAGTGATTCCAAATCCATATCCATATATCCGGATGGTTTTGAAAAATTTAAAAATGATCTTTCCCCTTTTATTCGGCAGGTTAAAAAAAAAGGTGCCGTTTACATAGGCCATCTAAACTCAATTCAAACGGCAGAAAATAGAAAGTCTCATCCGGATCTCGTTATAATTGCGGTACCGGAAAGGGGTATTCACAACAGGAGCACAGGAACTCTGTTGGCAGCTATTTCCCTTTCCAGCATTCTGGATCGCTACATCGATCCCAAGCAGTATGACTCTTCCTGTTATACCTGGATTATCGATGATGAAGGTATAATCATTTACCATCCCATTAAAAAGCTGATCGGAAAGAATGCTTCAGTCCTTGAAATCGCTGGAAGCTCGAGTGCCTCCTTGCAGGATCGGATGCTTAAAATGAAGACAGGAAATGGTGTCTATAAATTGCTGCACAATGGGAAGGCGGAAAAAATAATTGTCGCATATGCCCCGATATCGCTAGGGAAGCAAAAATGGTCTATTGCGGTAAGCACTCCTCATCGGCTGGTGATTGCTCAATTAAAGACAACCTATTATACAATCATGATCGGGGCGCTTCTTCTCATCTCCGCAGTAATAGTGGGTGGTTATTTCACGGTTCAGTTCGGGAAAAAGCGCATTCGGCTTGAGGAAGAAATAAAACACCTCCGAGATAAAAGCAGATTGCAGGAAAAGATTGCTAACGAGAAAAGAATGGTTGAGGGAATCATTGAAGGGTCGCCTATTCCAATATTCGTGATCAGTCGGGATCACCAGATTATTCTCTGGAATAAAGCCTGTTCGGATTTGACCGGCTATACAGCTGAGGAGATGATCGGTACAGAAAGGCAATTCACGCCTTTCTATCCCGATAAGCGACCCACGTTAGCCGATCTGATTATAGATAATAACTACGAGAGCAAGGGAATGTTTTTAGGAATGGTTCATTATTACGGAAGTAAAAAAGTTCAGCCCTCTAATATTATTCCGGGTGCTTATGAGGCCACTGATTATTATGAAAACCTCGGCGGCAAGCGCCGGTATCTCTATTTTCTAGCGGCTCCGATTTACAATAAAGATGGAGAAGTGATAGCCGCAATCGAAACCCTTCAGGATGTCTCGCGCGAGAGACAAATGGAGCTCAATCTCAAGGAATATGCGGAATCACTGAAAGACGAGCTCGATGTAAATATCAATCTCAGAAAGGGAATAGAGAATCTCAATGTTTTTCTTGAATCGGTTATCAAAAGTTCTCCGGATAAGATCTATGTCCTGGAAAACGACGGTATGGTCTATTATGTGAGCAGAGGGTTTGACGGTTCCAACCTGCAGACCAAAGGAACCCACATGACCGAAATGGTCGATCCCGATAACAGGGCCCTGGTTTTGGAAAAATGGGAATGTGCTAAAAAAGGCATTTTCACTCCCTATGAGATAGAAGTTAGATTAAAAAACGGTTCAACCAGAAATCTTCTGTTCAGTGTCACGCCGATTAAAGGAATGGGTAAATTCATTATTGTTCAGAGGGATATTACCGAAATCAAAAAATTGGAAAAGAAATTTTATGAAAGTCAACGTCTTGCTGCGGTCGGTCAACTCTCTGCAGGAATTGCTCATGAAGTAAGGAATCCACTTTCCTCCATTAAGATGAGTCTTCAAATTCTCCGGAGAAGGCTTCAGCCGGAGGGCAATGATCTCAAAAGATTTAAAATAGCGGAAAAGGAAGTGGAACATCTGGAAAAGCTGGTCAGCGATATTCTTATCTATGCCAAACCCGATGAACTGGATTGTCATTTGTCGGATCTTAATGAGATTATCAAAAGCTCTCTGAAATCGGCGGAGAAGGAGATAATGGAAAAGAATATAAAAGTTCATATTGATCTCTCTTCTGACATTCAAGCTTTCAAGTTCGACAATGGTAAATTAAGTCAGGCCCTATTAAATATCTATCTGAATGCAGTGGATGCCATGTCGGAAGAAGGGAGCCTGTCTATTACAACAAAAACCACAACCGAAAACAAAATGGCTGAAATCGTAGTTGAAGATAACGGATGTGGTATTGATGAAAAGGATTTTCCCTATATTTTTAATCCCTTTTTCACCAAGAAAAGTTATGGTACGGGGTTGGGACTTACACAGGTGAAAAAAATAGTCGATCTGCATCAGGGGACCGTTGAAATATTCAGTCAACCGGAAAAAGGAACCCGTGTTGTTATAACCTTGCCTGTTGCGGCGTGAAGGTATTCCGATTCGGCTTTTTGCCGGCTTTTAGAAACAAAATTAGTGAAACAGGATGAAGGAACAGGTTAATTAAAAATTATGTCCAAAATACTTGTTATCGATGATGACAAATCGATTTCTGAAACGCTTCAGCTCTATCTGAGTGAAGAAGGATATAAGGTTGATGTTGCGAATACCGGGACGGACGGCCTCAACAAAGCCCTGCAGAATTCGCCCGATGTCATTGTCCTGGATATCAGGCTCCCCGATATAGATGGTTTTACCGTTCTGGAAGATATCCGGGAGGAGAATGAAAATGCCAAAATTATCATGATTACAGCCCATCATGATATGGAAACAACCATCAGGGCGATGAAAGAGGGGGCTTTCGACTACATCCATAAGCCGATCAATATAGATGAACTGGAGATTGCTATTCAGAGGGCTTTGAAAACAGGCGAAATGGAAAAGAAAATTGATGGCCTTCTTACGGAGTCCTCCAGGAGTTTCAAAGTTGGAGATATCATCGGCAAGGGAAAGGCCATGCGGGAAATATTCAAAACGATAGGCGTGGTGACTCAGAGCCGGACGACCGTATTGATTCAGGGTGAAAGCGGAACCGGAAAGGAATTAATCGCCAAAGTCATTCACAATAATACATCACCCACAGAGCCGTACATTGCTGTGAACTGCTCGGCTATTGTAGACACGCTTCTTGAAACGGAATTGTTCGGGCATGAAAAGGGATCTTTTACCGGGGCCATTAACAAAAAACTCGGAAAATTTGAATTGGCCCGATACGGGACTGTTTTCCTGGATGAAATCAGCGAGATGTCTCTCAATCTGCAAACCAAACTCCTGAGAGTTTTGCAGGAGATGGAGGTCGAAAGGGTGGGGGGCAAGGATCGGGTTCGGGTAAATGCGAGAATCATTGCCGCTACTAATAAGGATCTGAAGCAAATGGTCGAGGAAAATAAGTTCAGAGATGACCTATATTACAGGCTCAATATCGTAACCATTGATCTCCCACCCCTTCGGGGGAGGAAGGAGGATATTCCCCTTTTGATCGATTATCTGTTGAATAAAATAAACAGGGATCTTCATAAAAAAATTGCAGGGGTCTCTGGAGAGATGATGGAGATATTTCTGAAATATAGCTGGCCTGGAAATGTCAGAGAGCTTGAGAATCTTCTTGTTCGGGCCGCTGTTGTATCGAAGGGGCATGTTTTGACTCGCGAGGATTTTCCGAACCTTACCGATACATCCAGACATGCCTCCATCGATAGTTGCGAAAAAGAGGGAAACAGACTTCTGACGCTGGATGAAATCGAAGAAAGACATATCCGCAAGGTTATTGATATAGTCGGAAGAAATAAAGGGGAAATTTGTGAAGTATTGGGCATCAGTCGCCCGACACTGGAAAGGAAACTGGAAAAATACGGGATTGTATTTGATTAATAAATACAACTGAAATCAAACAGCGGCATTTCCAAATATCAATCGGTTCTGTTGCAAATGCGTGATCAGAGTGCAATAGGATCACTTCGAAAATCATATATCCCTTTCGGAAACAACATTACCTTTTCGATCTGCTAAATTGACTTGAATTTCTTCAGGATTAGTGGCAATTAATTCTTGATAGACAAAAATGAGTTGCATTCAAGATACCTAGAGTTGCGTTCGTCCCCTTTCGACTGAATCTCCACTGCTGAAATCACATTCTCACAAAATCGGGCATTCATTTTTTACTGCACTATAAAGGAGTGTAAAATGAAAAATCTTAACGGTATATTCACACCGAGCAGCATTGCTGTCGTCGGGGCATCAGCAACCCCGGGTAAGGTCGGCCATGATCTATTTGCAAACATTCTGAAAGGTGATTACAAGGGAATTCTCTATCCTGTTAATCCGACTTCCAGATCGATCCATAGTATCAGGTCATATACCACCATATCTGAAATTCCGGACCCTGTTGATCTGGCGATGATTGTTCTGCCTCCGGACGCAGCCCTCAAGACCACCGAGGAGTCGATTCGCAAAGGCGTAAAAGGGATTGTTATTCTCTCTGCAGGATTTCGGGAGGTAGGGCCCAAGGGACGAGAGGTCGAGAACCGAATAGCTTCAATGTGCCGCGAGGCCCAGGTCCCGCTGGTCGGTCCGAACTGTTTGGGCGTTATCAATCCGCTGGCGAATGTAAGCATGAATGCGAGTTTCTCTGCGAGGATGCCGTCTGCCGGTAATATTTCGTTCATTTCTCAGAGCGGTGCGCTTTGCACATCCGTTCTGGATTTCGCAGCATACCGGGATATCGGTTTTTCCAAATTCATTTCAATCGGCAACAAGGCCGATGTTGACGAGATCGATCTTCTGGAGTACCTCTACACCGATCCGGACACGGCGGTGATCATGATTTATATCGAGGAATTACGCGACGGTGAAAAGTTCGTTTCGACAGTTAAAAAAATTACGGCCGGCGAAAGAAACATGCCTGTCCTGGTCATCAAGTCGGGTAGAACCAGCGCCGGTGCCAGAGCAGCTGCATCGCATACGGGCGCCCTTGCAGGTACAGAGGCCGTTTATG
>DHHG01000136.1 GCA_002403175.1 Syntrophaceae bacterium UBA4778
CTTCAGCCTAACCTATCGCAGCAAGATTACCATGAATGATGCCCTGCGAGCGATGGATGAACGAGCAGAGTGGGGGTGGGCTGCATCTCGATTTCGCGATTTCGTGCGCCGGGTGAAAACGGCGCAGCCACCTTACAACCGCGGACTCAGCCCCTGCCGATCGCGATAGGGGGCAGGTCTACATTCTTGACGGAAAGCATTGCGATAGGGGTCAGGCCTACACTCTTGACAGAAAGAAATGCGAGTGTCCGTTCATGGGCATGATCCAAATCGGAATCTGCAATTGGTTCATCTTATCTTCATGCCTGATCCGTAGCAGCTATTTCTTGGCTGGTTGTTATTGATAAATTTGAATGAGTAAAACCGGACTGAAAGGAAGCGAATGAAATTCTTAATCATGGGTGCAGGTGCAATAGGATGTGTTTTTGGCGGCTTCCTCGCGGAACACGGCCATGATGTCGTTCTCATTGGACGCGAGAGACATATTGCGGCAATAAAGAAGCACGGTCTGAAAATCAGCGGTATCTGGGGTGAGCATCTTATTAGGAACACCAAAGGATTTACAACGGTAAACGAAATCGGCGAAGCGGATTTCGATATCATCCTGCTCGCGACAAAATCTTTCCATACGGAACAAGCCGTCCAAGACATTCTTCCGTTTGTCCGTCCTCAGACCATGATTGTCTCTCTTCAAAACGGGCTCGGTAATCTGGAAGCTATTTCCAGAATTGCCGGTGAAAAACACACGGTCGGCGCAAGGGTCATCTTTGGAGTCGAACTCGTTGAACCGCACCACTTCAAGGTTACAGCGATCGCGGACAAGGTGCTCCTCGGTTCTGTTTCCAAAAAAGTTCCAGGCCAGAGAATATCTGAACTTGCGGCGACGCTTCATGATGCCGGCATTCCGACTGCGGCTACAGATGAGATAAATAAGTTTATCTGGAAAAAGGTGCTTTACAACTGCTGCCTTAACGCTACTGCAGCCTTGCTGGATACCTGCTACGGAAAACTTGGGGAATTCGAAGCGACCCGAAATCTCATCAGGGCAATTATTACCGAGGTGTTGGCTGTGGCAAGGAGCCGTGGCATCGATATAGGGTTCCCGGACACTGCGGCTTATGAAAAGATTTTTTATGAAGAACTTCTGCCGGTAACCTATGCTCATCATCCCTCGACGCTGCAGGATCTGAAAAACGGAAAGAAAACGGAAATCGAGGCATTGAACGGAGCCATCGTCCGCTTTGGGAAAGAGCACGCTATCCCGACGCCGGTCAATTGGGTCCTGACCCAACTTATCCACGGAAAGGAGGGAGTCGGACCAAATCCCTCATAAGACGCCATGTTCATGCCGGATCATTGTTCCCGATATGCAAATGATCGGGTTCAATTCAATACTCTTATTCAAGGGGAGTACAGTATTAAACTGAAGAAATAAAAAACCGCTTCGCGGCTGTTTGTAGCAAGAAGCTCAGGCTCAGCAATAAAAAATAATCTGAAAACTCTCATCGATTCCATCACCTGATACGGGGTATCTCCCTGTATTTGCCTTGTTCTTTTCCCGTATTGCATTTTCCCCATTAGTCCTCCAATAATGCCTCAATTTTCCCCCCCTCAGAAAATGAAATACCAGGGGGTAGACGCTTTTATCATGTGAATAAGATGGTAGCGCCTGTAGGCGCGTCGTCCCCCCTGGTTTTTGGGAGCAATCCTGGATGAAGTTGTTCTTCGATTCAATACCGATCAGATAGGAAATGAGGGCAGATTTTAGGAAAAATTTGCTTAAAGTTTTTCTGATAACTGCTTATCTATCAGTTGACCCACACGCCTGAAAAAAGCCGGAGAAATTGTGATCAGTTTTATGGGACCTTTCAGTTGCCAGACTGCAGATTGATGGCCACGGATTGGTTCCGCACCGGATATATGTTTTCCCCCTATATTAACCTCATTCTTTTCCTGTATTGCCTATTCAGTCTGACTTTCATACAACATGTGCAAATCCAACCTCTACCGTCCCGCAAGGCGGATATTGTTTAGCTCTCTCCTTTTCAATGTCTTATCTGTGGGACGGCGGGTAGGATCAGCTGGACCGATCAGCAACACAATTTCGCTATATAAAAAAATAAATTTTAAATCAGAAATTAACAAGGGGGAATAAATGGCTGTAAGCTGGGAAGATAGTTACAGGAGAAAATGTGTATCTTTTAAGGACGCAGCGAAACAGGTCAAAGATAATGATTTTATTGGTGTCGGACTGGGCATAGGCGCCTGCAGTCCGGACATGTATCATGCTATTCTAGCTCGATGGGAAGAATTGAAGGGCGTTACGATCAGCGATACAGTGATGGTACGCCCCGCCAGACTCTATGATCCGAGCTTCATGGCCGAACTGGAAGGGCACATCAATTACGCGCCCGGCTTTGGCATGATCCTCAACCGTAAAATCAGTGAAGCCAAACATTCGGATTTCCTTCCTCTGATGACCTCGGACGGCGCAACCAAATATGGGTCCCGCTCCGATATCTTCATCTGTATGGTAACACCTCCGAACAAGCATGGATACGTCAATCTCGGACTGACCAACTTCCACGAGATGGACACTATCCGGATCGGCCGGGCAACGGGAAGGCTGCGCGTCATCATTGGCGAAGTGAACGATCAGATGCCGGTCATCTTGGGAAACAACTGGATTCACGTTTCCGAGTTCGACTACTTCGTCGAGAATTCAACCAAAATACCGACGGTAGGCCGGGCGCAACCGGGCGAAAGCGAAAGGAAAATCGGGCAAAACGTCCTGGAACTCATCAATGACGGCGACACGATCCAGATGGGACTCGGCGGTATTCCGGAAGCTGTAGTTGCCGGCCTGGAAGGTAAGAAGGATCTGGGAGTCCTGACAGAGATGTTTCCTATCGGTCTCCATCAGCTGGTCGAAAAGGGGATTGTCACGAACGAACGAAAACCATTCCATAAAGGCGTGACCATTGCTACATTCTGCATCGGCGACCAGGATATGTACGACTATGTTAAGGAGAATCCAGCGTGCGAATTCTATCCAGGATCGTATACGAATAACCCCGCCTTCATTGCCCAACATCCCAACATGGTCGCCATGAATATGGCCTTGATGATCGATTGCAGTGGCCAGATCGCGTCCGAAGGCATAGGACACCGCCAAGTGAGCGGTAGCGGAGGCCAGCTCGACTTCATGGCTGGCGCTTATTATTCTCCAGGCGGTAAGGGCGTCACCTTAATGACTGCTGCGCGTACGATGAAAGACGGCACCCTTGTTTCTTCAATTGTGCCCGAATTGCCTCCCGGAACGCCTGTCACTGTCCCGCGGACCTATGCACAATACGTTGTTACAGAATTCGGAATTGCCGACCTGAGGGGCAAGACACGGCGAGAACGGGCCGAAGCCCTGATTAATATCGCCCACCCCGATTGTCGGGGCGAACTGAGAAACTGCCTGAAGAAAAATTTCTATTACAGTTAGAAGCGTTTTTCCCATCATTGAACCATCAAAGTGGGAATTTTTTATGTGAAATAAGCATGGAAGCTTTGCAGGACCTGGTCCGGCTTCGTTGGGGGGATTTGCAGTAGCGGTCTTCGGATTCGGATATCAGACCCTCTTCCGCAGTTCCCTT
The DNA here is from genome assembly GCA_002403175.1 of Syntrophaceae bacterium UBA4778. The sequence goes on from DHHG01000136.1 coordinate 3,645, forward strand.
TCTTTCCCGGAAAGCTGTTCTAATGCATTTCATTCAACTCAAATCGATCAAGATCAGTATTTGATTTAAAGGCGTTCAAGTATACGAAAGGAGTAAAAGTATGAAAGAGAAAGATGTTGTCATTGTATCGGCCTGCCGAACTGCGATCGGATCCTTTGGTGGATCGTTAAGGGATTTAAACGCTACGGTGTTGGCAAGCGTTGCCATGAAAGATGCCGTGAGGCGCGCCGGTTTGGACCCGAACCTTATCGATGATGTCCGATTCGGATGCTGTATTGAACATCACGATGAACTTAATGTGGCGAGAGTGGCTGCCCTCATGGCAGGAATTCCGGAGAGCTCAAACGGAGTGACTGTAAACCGCGCGTGCATTTCGGGTATGGAGGCGCTTGTTTCGGGAGCGGCCATGATTAAAGCGGGGCTGGCCGAAGTGATCCTTGCGGGCGGAGTGGAACACATGTCCGGTGCTAGTTATGCTCTTTCCGGAGCACGCTGGGGCTACCGGCTTCACGATTCCACCTTAGAAGATGTCGTGATGCGGAAACTGCATTGCGGGTCGAGGCGTCTGCCCGGTCCGGAGAAGGGGCCACTGAAGGAAGGCGCTCCCCTGGATCAATTCATAGGCAAGCCGTACATTATGGGACTCACGGCGGAGTTCGTGGCGCAAATGCACCAGATCAGCCGCGAAAAGATGGACGAGATTGCCCTGCGCAGCCACAACAACGCGGAGCGGGCCACCCGGGACGGTGATTTTGCTGAGGAGATCGTTCCTGTCGAGATCCCGCAAAAAAAGGGGAAACCGCCGGTCATCTTCAACAAGGACGAGCACTTCATGGCGGGTCTGACACTGGAGCGACTATCCGCTCTTCCACCGGCCTTCATCCCCAAGGTGGGGAAGGTGACGGCTGGGAACGCCTCTGGGATCAATGATGGGGCCAGTGCTATTATTATCATGTCCTCGGAGAAAGCCTCCCAACTCGGTCTGAAGCCTCTGGCGCGGATTAAGGCAGTGGGTTACGGCGGCTGTCATCCTTCGGTTATGGGCTTGAGCCCGGTACCGGCCGTAATGAATCTGCTCACCCGCTCCGGGCTCCAGATGAAGGACTTCGAACTGATGGAGGTGAACGAGGCCTTTGCGGCGCAATACCTGGCATGTGAGAAAGAACTGAAGCTAAACCGGGAGATCACCAATGTGAACGGCTCGGGCATCGGTCTGGGCCATCCGGTAGGCTCGACGGGTAGCCGCATCATGGTCACGCTTCTGCATGCCATGAAGAAAAAAGGGAAAACCCTGGGGCTTGCGACCTTGTGCGGGGGCGGAGGGGTTTCCATGGCCGTGGCACTGGAAATGATCTAATTAGAAAGGAGATATATACATAATGGCTAGTCAATGGATTGATGATAGGGATTTGCGATTTATCCTACATGAAGTCTTGAATATTGGAGAGGACCTTCTGGGAAAGGCGCCTTTTGAGGACCATGATCCGGATATGGTTAATATGGTTTTGGATGCTGCGGCAAAATTTGCTGAAAATGTGATCGCTCCCACCTACCCGGACGAAGTCCATCGCAAACCGGTGGAAGCTGTTTTTGCGAATGGACAGGTCAAGGCGCCGGAAGCTTATCACCGGCTGTGGAAAATCTACTCCGACGGCGGCTGGTTTACTGTTGCCGATAGCCCCGAAGTGGGCGGACAGGGCTTTCCCGAGGTGGTAGCTGCTGCCTGCAACCATATGTTTCTCGCCTGCAACCAGGCCTTTTGCCTGTATCCGCTGCTGACGCATGGGGCGGCTAAACTGGTCGAAAAATTCTGTACAGAGGAGCTCAAATCCATTTACCTGATCAAGATGCTTGACGGGACCTGGGGCGGCACCATGTGTCTTACTGAACCAGGAGCGGGATCCGACGTGGGCGCGCTCAAGACGACCGCGAAAAAGAATGCCGATGGAACCTATAGCATCACGGGAACTAAGTGCTTTATTTCCTCTGGGGACCATGATCTGGTTGAAAACAACATCCATGCCGTTCTGGCTCGGATCGAAGGAGATCCCCCCGGGGTCAAGGGCATCTCCATCTTTCTGGTGCCGAAGTACCGGGTGAATTCTGACGGAAGCATCGGTGAGTCCAATGATGTCATCACGGGTGGGATCGAGAGCAAGTTGGGGATCCACGGTAACGCGACCTGCACTCTCAACTTTGGGGAGAACGGCAAGTGCATCGGTTACCTGATGGGTAAAGAGCGCGAAGGAATGAAAATCATGTTTCACATGATGAACGAAGAGCGCCAGGGCGTCGGCCTGATGGGCGCATCAGTGGCGACCGCTGGCTTCCGCCATGCGGTGGCGTACGCCAAGGAGCGCATCCAGGGGGCGAATATTCTGACCAAATCTCCGGAAGGGGTTCCGATTATTCAGCATCCGGACATGCGCAGAATGCTCCTGAAACAGAAATCGATCACAGAAGGAATCCGGTTCTTGGCCTTATACTGTTATTATGCTATGGACCGGCGCCATGCGGCGGAAAGCAATGGAGGAGGGTCTGAAAAGTGGCAGGGAATAATCGAGGTGATCACGCCGATTGTGAAATCATACTGCACCGAAATGGGGCTCCTCGTCAACGATCTGGCCATTCAGAGCTACGGAGGTTACGGCTACTGCCGGGAATACCCGGTTGAACAGCTGATGCGTGACCAGAAGATCAACACGATCTATGAAGGGACCAACGGGATACAGGCTCTGGACCTCCTGGGTCGCAAGCTCGGCATGAACAAGGGGAGCTACTTCATAAATCTCATCGAAGAGGTGAAGGTTAGCCTGGCAGAGATCAAGAAAACCGGACTCTTCGCGGAAGAATCGGACATTGTTGAGGATGCTATCGGCGCGATCGTCAAAACTGCAATGGAATTTGCGGATCTGATGAAAACCAAGCCGCACATCCCTCTGATTGCCGCCTGTGATTTCCTCAATTGTTTCGGAGATTCTCTCCTGGGCTGGTTCCATCTGTGGATGGCTTCAGTTGCGGCCCGGAATCTCTCTATAGCCACATCCGACCAGGAACAGTCGTTCTATACGGGGAAGATCAAATCGGCGCAGTTCTTTATCCATCGCACCACCGCACTGGTTCCGGCAAAGTGTAACGTTCTGAAGAAAGATGATGCGAGCGCAATGCAGATTTCCGAAGAGGCTTTTGCGTTATAACAAGTTTGCTGCTGCTCATTCTCCTTTACACCTCCAGGGGAATGAGCGGATTTTGCCGGTCCGGTTCCCTCCTCTCCCGTGGGTCTTCGTCCCTCCCCGAGAGAGGAGGAAATCCCGTTCATCATTTTATCCTTCATAAAAATATAAGCTGTAAGCCTCCTGCCTCTGTGAAGAGGATACTTCAGGTTTCTGGTATCGATGACCGAGTTGTTTGACGCGTTGGCAATGACAATACTCGAATTGACAAAGAGTTGGCTGCCTTGAGGATGCCCGCTACTTCTTTACAGACAAAATCAGTTCGTTAACTCTCCGGAGCGCATGATCCTTGCCGTTGATCGATATTGGAACCGACATAGAAAAGAATGGAGCCCCCCACATTTCATCATATAGGGAAAATCCATATATTACCCCGGTTTTTTTCCTATATTGTAATTTTGTTGTGAGCCCGTCATTAATAACCAAATTTCCAGTTAAAAAACAATGCCACATGGGTGGACGAAACCGTTATCATCCTATGTGGACAAAGACAGCGTAACAATTACGGAAAGGAACTAACGTTTATGAATAGTATTTTTCAGTTAAAGTCGGAGAAGAATATCGGCATCGTCACCTTTGATGTTACGGGTGATGCCATGAACACGTGGACGGATGAGGCTTTTTCCAGTTTCTTCAGATTGCTGGATGAATTAGAGAAAACGAATACATTGAAGGGGTTAATCCTCATTTCAGGAAAACATGATAACTTCTTTGCAGGTGCCAACCTGAAAAATCTTGCCCAATTATCGAGCCCGGAAGAAGTCCTGCAGACCCTTGAGCTTTTCCATGGTGCCTTCAATAGGCTGGAAAAACTCCCCATGCCCACGCTCTCCGCTATCCACGGATTTTGCCTCGGAGGTGGACTGGAGCTGGCACTGGCCTGCACTGCCCGGATCGCCAAAGAAGGTAAGACAACGATGATCGGACTTCCTGAATGTAATGTTGGTCTCTTACCCGGCGGAGGCGGTACTCAGCGCCTTCCACGGTTGATCGGTCCTGCCGCAGCGGAACTGATTGTTAAGGGGACGATGCTGTCCTCACCAAAAGCGCTGGAAATGGGTATCATTGACCGCCTGATCCCGGCCGATGGCGACCTTCTTGCAGCTGCTAAGGAATTCCTTAATGAAATTATTGCTGGCAAGGCTAATCTAAAGCGTCCCGAACAGGATTTTTCCCAGATTGATGAACTGATTGAAGCAGCAAAGAAGACAGCTCTAAAGATGGCACGAGGCCGTGCGCTGCCGGGCCCCATGCTGGCGCTGAAGTCTATTCAGGACGGGGTCAAGGTACCCCTGCTCGAGGGACTGGAGATTGAGAAAAAAAATTTCACCCAGGCCATCTTGTCAAACGAGGCCAAGGGAAGCATCAATACGTTTTTTATTAAGGGCATGACAGATAAACCCAAAGCCATGATGACAGAAGGATTCGTGCCGAAGCCGCTCAGGAAAATCGGGGTCCTCGGTTTTGGGACAATGGGGCGAGGCATCATCATTGATATCATTACGAATATGAGAGTCCCGGTACTGGTTAAAGATGTCCCTGAGGCGTTGGAGCCAGGGAGAGCATTTGTTCGCAAGGTCTTGGATGGAATGGCAGAGAAAGGACGTCTCAAGGCGCCCGTTGACGAGTTTATGAGCCTGATCACTGTTACCGCCGATTACAGTTGGTTCAGTGATGTTGATCTCGTAATAGAAGCTGTTTTTGAAGACCTGAAAATTAAGGAGAAGGTCTACGGCGAACTCTGCAAGGCAGTGAAGGATTCTTGCATAATCGCTAGCAATACTTCATCTATCCCCATTGCGCAGATGACAGAGTATGTAACTTATCCTGCCAGATTCGGTGGCCTCCACTTCTTCTCTCCTGTATGGTTGATGCAGCTTGTAGAGGTGATTCGCGGAGAACTGACAAGCCGGGGCACCGTCAATAATCTCCTGAATTTTGCAGCATCTATCAATAAACGTCCCATTGTCTGCCGGGATAATCCAGGCTTTGTCGTAAATGCTATGCTTTTTCCCATGCTCTGGGAGGCATTTCGTTGCCTGGAGGAGGGCAATGCAATCGAGAAAATTGATGAAGCAATGTTGGCGTTTGGAATGCCGGTCGGTCCCATTCGTCTCACTGACGAAATCGGTATTGATATCCCATACAAGATTTTCAATGGCATGGGTATACGGCAGAATACACTCGCCAATATCGTGGAGTCCGGCCGCCTAGGATTAAAGAAATCGGGTAAAGGTTTCTTCCTGAAAGATGGTAATGTCGATCCGGAAATCCTGCCCCTCATCGCCAAAGCAGAAAAGAACGATCTGAAGAATACGGAACAGATCCAGGAAGTCATTCTTGAGTCAATGGCGAAAGCGGGAAAAGACCTCCTCGATAAAAGGATCATTGATGATGTGCGAATGATCGATGTCGGCATGATATGGGGCGTAGGCTTTCCAGCAGATAAAGGAGGACCCATGAAATGGGCTGATCTCATCGGTATGAGCAAGCGCTTGTTCGGAAAGAACTTATATTAACGGGGCATTGTTAAATTCTAGTTTTTTTTCGGCTCACTTTTTTCTTATTGTGGGGAGGATAAAAATGGGTTATGTTGCGCGTAGCTGCATGAGTAAAGAGCTACGCCGGGAAAGTTCGATTGGGGTGGTCAGTGGGCCTCTTCCGCTTTCAAGATCACCATGAAAAGAAGCGGAATATTCTGAAATAAAGTATACTTTATACAGGATGGAACTATGCCAGAAGTAATTAATCACAAGAGCGTGGCTCGACAGTATCAATTTCTGGAAAACTCTCTTCGAGAGAGCCAGGACGTTCTTAACACCATCCTGCAGAAGTCTTTTGCTGCCATTTATGTCATCCAGAAAGGGAAAATTCGCAGGGTAAACCCCAAAGCCGCAGACTACACCGGTTATTCCGTTGAAGAACTGGTTAGGATAAAAACAAGCAGCCTCATTCTTCCCGCCGACAGAGAGGATGCCCAGCGCAGAGCTCGTGCAATGCTGCGGGGCGAGTCGATAGCACCTTACGCATACCGAATAATTACCAAACAGGGCAATATTCGCTGGATCATAGAAACGGTATCCTTGATCACATATGAAGGGAGGCCGGCCGTTCTCGGGAACTGCATGGATATAACCGAACATCGGCTGGCCATTCAGGCGCTTCAGAATTCAGAGAATTTGTATCGGACCCTCTTCGAAACGACCCTTGCGGCGACTGTCATCATTGAGGAAGATACCACTGTTTCCTTGGTGAACTCGGCATTCACAAGATTGTCGGGTTACAGCCGCGAAGAATGGGAAGGAAAGAAGAGCTGGACGGAAGTAGTTGCGCTTGAAGACAAAGAAAGGATGATGGGATATCATAGTCTCAGACGGATCAACCCCGATCAGTCGCCCAATAACTACGAATTCGGATTTATCACTCGCCATGGAGAACTCCGGAACGTTATTCTTATGGTTGACTTAATACCGGGTACCAAGAAGAGTGTGGCCTCTTTTATCGATGTCACCGAGCACAAGCGTGCCGTGGTCAAACTGCAGGAATCTGAGAATCTCTATCGAACTATTTTCGAAAATACGGGAACGGCGACGATCATCATCGATGAGGATCTGAAGATCGTCCTGGCCAATACCGAGTTCGAGATCCTGACGAAGGCACTCTGGAAAGAAAAGCGCCAATGGACGGATTTGTTCAGGCCAAAAGACCTGGAGAAGATGGTTCAGTTTCAGCAAGCCAGGAATTCGCCCGTGAAGCAGGAAACCGTGCGGAACTTTCCGTGTGAAATGTGTGGCAAGGGAGGGGACAAAAAAATCGTCCTGATTAGCAGCGCTCCCATTCCTGATTCGGGCAAAACGGTTGTTTCCATAACAGACATCAGCGAGCAGAAGCGGATCGAAGCCGCCCTGAGGGTTAGGGAACAGGAGATTGAAAAAAAATCCCGGAAACTGGAAGAAATGAATACTGCTCTGAAAGTCCTCCTGGACAAGAGAGAGGAAGATCGCAGGATGTTGGAAGAAACGGTCCTGAACAACGTGAGCGAACTGATTATCCCCAATCTGGCCGAACTGAAATCCAGAAAACTTTCGCCTTCCGATCTCGAACTGCTCAAAATTGTGGAATCCAATATCGTCAAAATTGTTTGCCCCTTCTCACAGCGGCTTCAGTCGAAGCACCTGAGATTGACCCAGAAGGAAATACAGATTGCGAACTATATACGTGAAGCCAAGTCGACAAAGGAAATTGCTGAGATCATGCACATCAGCACGGGGACGGTTTCTTTCCATCGGGACAACTTGAGAAAGAAACTCGGGCTCGGCAACAAGAAAATCAATCTGAAAAGTCACATCGATTCCATCACCTGATACGGGGTTTCTCCCTGTATTCGCCTTGTTCTTTTCCTGTATTGCATTTTCTTCATCACTCCTCCAATAATGCCTCAATTTTTCTCCCCTCAGAAAAGGAAATGCCAGGGGGATAGACGCTTTTACCGTGTGAATGGTAGCGCCTGCAGGCGCGTCCTCCCCCTGGTTTTTGGGGATCAATCCCGGATGAAGTTGTTCTTCGATTCAATACGGATCAGATAGGAAATGAGGGCAGATAAAGAGAAAAATCATGATAACTGTTTTTTGTCAGTTGCCCCACACGCCTGAAAGACAGTCGGAGAAATTTTGATCGGTTATACGGGACCCTTCAGTGGTAAGGCTGTAGATTAGGGGCCACGGATTGATTCCGCACCGGATATATGTTTTCCCCATATATTAACCTCATTCTTTTCCTATATTGCCTATTCAGTCTGACTTTCATACAACATGAAAAAGTACAACCTCTACCGCCCCACAGGCGGATGTTGTTTAGCCTCTCCTTTACAATGTCTTGTCTGTGGGACGGCGGGGAGGGTCAGCTGGACTGATTCAGCAACTTAATTTCTCTATATAAAAAAATAAAGGAGAAATAAATGGCTGCAAGCTGGAAAGATAGTTACAGGAGAAAACGTGTATCTTCTAAGGATGCAGCGAAACAGGTCAAAGACAATGATTTTATTTGTGTCGGATTGGGCATAGGCGCCTGCAGTCCGGATATCTATCATACTATTCTGGCTCGATGGAATGAATTGAAAGGCGTTAGGATCAAAGAAGCATTGATGGTACGCCCCGCCAAACTCTACGCTCCGAGCTTCCTGGAGTTGATCGAAGCCGATCGCGTCGTCTGCGTCCTGCCCATCTATAAATTTCCCAAAATCATCGATTCCAATCTATACAGATGGTGGATAAAGCGAATTACCGATATTCAGCATAAAGTTACAGGCCTGATCGGTTATATGATCGGGACTGAGATGAAATAGATTCGAAGAAGAAAAACATTCTTAGCGTATTAAAGCTGAAGCACTGCCTCCATTTCAGGTATTTTTGGCATTGAGCTTTTCGAGCCGAGTTGCCCCGGAACGGAAACAACTGCTGCATACGGACATATAGTGGAGCATGCGAAGGAATTGGAATAATTTTCAAAA
>DHHG01000301.1 GCA_002403175.1 Syntrophaceae bacterium UBA4778
CGAGAATTCTGGAGCCTGAGCTCAGTGTTCTCAAGAGGAGCCGTTCCAGTATTTCAAATGCCTGGTCATGATACTCGCGGTCCCAATAGCGCTCATAAAACTCAGCCAATCTGTCGTATCCGTTTTCCGCCTGCATACATCCCCATTCGTCTGGTGCTGACCGGCTTTAAAAGTTATAGGATCGCAGAATCACAGGTATGATTAACCTGCATGATTTGAACACCGTCATTGTGGAACCGAAGCGTACTGATCGAGGCAGGGGCGATCTCGAATCTGTTGAGAAAGTCGATGGGAATCCCTGCGAAGTAAGCCAATGCAGATCTGATAGCGTCCCCATGGCTGATAATTGCGATATGGCTATCCGGATAATTCTGCCGCAGGAGATTCAGCCCTATAACCATTCGGGCCTGAACTTCTATAATCAATTCACCGGAAGGAATGCGCGTACCGCTGCGAAATTCATTAAACCGCAACCAGTCCGGATCCATTTTTAACTCGTGAATGGCTCGTCCTGTCCAGTCCCCGTAATGGATTTCTTCCCATGCCTGAGAGATTTCGATTCTCAACCCAAGCAGATCTGCAATGGGCTCTGCAGTTTCATATGCGCGTTCCAACGGACTGCAGCACACGGTTCCGATCGGTTTTAAGGAAAGCTGCTTCGCCAATCTCATTGCTTGAAGGCGTCCCTGGGGACTGAGATGGATTCCTTCTTCCAGCCCCGCTATCGTATGGCCTATCGCAGCACAGTGAGCATGTCGGATCAGATAAAAAATTGTCATATTCGTCCTGATGAATCCGGGTGCGAATGCATCCTTTTATGAATGACGGAAGTTTTCGGAGCAGGCTCAGGGAATTTCACTTTTATCTGCCTTTCTGCTTAGATATGACTAGCTGATAATTCAGCCGATCCCTCGCCCCCCAAAGATACTTGTAAGCTTCATTACCCCTCAAAAAATCGAAGAACCTTTTTCCTTCAAGAATAGCTTGTTTCATTGCATGCCCGATAATAACGGCGCCAGGACTGAAGTATTCGGACTCGGGATCAAATCCTCCGAGATAGCAGAAGGTGGTATCGCCTTTTGCGAAAAGGTACAGGACTGAAATGGTTTTGTCGTTCAAGATGATCCGGTATATCCGGAGATATCCTTTGTCCAGCATGGCTGCCGCTATCTCGCGATGAAACTTCCGTATGGAGTCTTCCCTGAGGACGCCGGGGAGATTTCGTTTTCCCCATCGGGACTCATGCAGATAAAAAAGATCATCCATGCAGCGGGGCAGAAGGCTGGCATCGGCCTGCTCAATCCTGAAATCGCCTGCTTTCGACAAAAGTTTTTCCGCTCTTCGCAAACTCCTGGTATGCTTGCGATTGAGAGAGGAGAGCCAGAGATCATAGGGATCCGTTAGAGCTGTTACCGGACAGACCTGCATTTCCTTAATGCTGAAGTTGAACCCGCACCGCGCATTTTCTTTCAGGGAAAGCAGAAGCGGCGAATCAGACCTGATTTCCTGAAAATCGCAGATATCCCACTCTGAACTTATTTCTCGGAGGTAATCCCAAATGAGCTGCATACCTGGGGCAACCTGGTCGGGCGACAACAGGACGTCCAGATAGTCGGATATGCCCGTTCCATTCAAAACGACCGTCCGGATGGGGGGATTATCCTTTGTATAAAGGAATAGCGGCAAAATGCCGATAACAGATCCGCCTTCCTTCAGGACCAGGACCCGCAACTGCCCCTGCCCGAAATGGTTCCACCAGGAAAGCTGCCATTCGGGCGACTGAAACGGCGTTGCAGAGGGGCAGTTCTCCCAAAGGCGATTCCAATCGGAAGCGTAAGTCCTTAATGTATCGAGATGGGATACGATCGCTAGTTCCATAAGTTTGGTCTGAGTGTATTCGTTTCTGATATAGCTGTCTGGTAAAGCTCAAAATACCTTTGAATCATTTTCTCCTGAGAAAATCGTTCTAAAGCTGCCCGCCTGCATTCCATGGGGTTTATTTGACGTGCCCTTGAAATTGCATCTGCCATTTCGTCCTCGGTATCTATGATAAATCCGGTCTTCCCGTTTTCAATAATCTCGGCTAGCGCGCCCGAACGAAATGCCGCGACAGGCGTCCCGCAGGCCAGGGCTTCCATGGCAACCAGGGAACTTGTTTCCGGCGCCCGGCTGGGAATGAGAATGCAATGTGCATGCGCGATCAGTCTGCATTTACGTTTCCATCCGACCCGGCCGATAAATCGGCAATCGGATCCGTCGATATGAGGTCTGATCATCTGCTCGAAATACCGGACATGGCTTTCATAGGGATAAATTTCTCCGGCAATGATGATAGGATATCCGGACTTCTTTGCCGCGGATATCGCGTGGTGGTATCCTTTTTCCGGGCAGATCCGGCCCAGTGCGGCAACGTAGTCTGATTTGTGCACTATAAAAGGCATTTGGTCGACCGGGACACCATTCTCAATTGTAGCGTGCAGGACTGCTCCCGGTGGACAAGTCCGGCGCTGATTTTCCGAAACGCATTGCAGATAGGTTTGCGGCCTTTGTATTCGAAATACATCCGGCGCGTACCACTGCAAGGGCAAATGGAGCGTTACCAGAACGGGAATGCCTGAAGGCGGCAGATACTGCGGAAAATCCAGTCCATGCATATGAAAGAGATCAATATTCCGCTCTTTCCCTATGGTGTTGATAGCCCTTCGGACTTCATGCCAAGCCTTCCAGCGGGCTTTGTCGTCAATAAGACCGGAAGCCCTCGATACAGGAACCAAATTCCCCGCCGTCCTCGATCCGGAACAGGCAATCACAACTGATCCTGCGCCTGATCGAACCAGGGCGGAATCAAGCACGGATAGAACCTGTTCCGCACCTCCCGCTGTATCTCCCCGAACGGGAGCGAACGGATACGCAATACTCAGTATGGTAAGATCCCGGTCTGTTCCTGTTTTCATCGCGCGTAACGCCTTACCATGGAAGCGCAGAAATCCGCATAGGCTTCCACATTCCGTGGCGGGCTGGTATGGTGCGGTCGAATTCCAAAATGTTCCGGTGTAAAACAGAAGGTCAGCGTTGTTTCGAATTCTTCCAGCGCCCTCATCTGGCGGTCGAACCAGGACAATGCGCCGGTGCGGAAGCTATCGGCCCAGCTCAGGCCCGTCCGAAGATGGCGGACTCCCATTTTCCGGAGCCATCGGACGCTGTCGTCCAGACGGGGATCTTCGAAATGAAACCACTGGCAAATTCCGAAATCAGGCGTGTATTTTGAAAACTTCTTCAGAGCAGATTTCGGAATGCCGTCCTCTTTAACAAGCCCCATATAGAAATGGCGGTAATAGGAGGAACCTTCGGATTCCCGGTGCCGAGTCGAAGCGGGCCATGCCTTGGGAAGATCGAACAGGCTGTACCAGTGAATCCGGGGGGAGCTTCCGATCAGAAGCTCTGCCGTTTTTTCCAATCCGAAATCCTGAACTTCTTCCGCTCCGAATGTCGACACGCCTACTTCCGAAACCCATACCGGGAGTGCAGTTGCCTTTTTTATCTCCAACAGTCTTTCCGGCCAGTCGTGAATGCTCCAGTGATTCCAGTCCAAAGGAAATCCGTGGACAGCCACTACATTCAAAGCGCTCAAGACGCCTTGAGCTTCCATGTTTCTGATGAAATCGGCATCAATCGGGGATATGCCTCCCAGAACCCGGAGCAGGGCGGGATTCTCCGCATAGACGGCGGCTGATGCCCTCTTGACCATGTCCGCATAAATAGTCCAGTTCCGATCGATTTCAAAATCCCAATGCGACAGATTATTCGGTTCGTTCCAGAACATGACCGCTTCAATCATGAATCACCCCGTCTGTTCTTTTGCAGATGAAAACCTCTTTCTCCGGATTGGAAATTATTTTAAATCCGGAACTACGCAGCATTGCTTCGACACACGATTTATTAGGAATCCACCAGTTCGTGGGATCATTGGAATAAGAATGCTCGATGAAATGCAAACGCGGAAATCCCGGCCTGGTAAATATGCCCTGTTCGGAGAAAGGATAATCAGAAGATAATACGGCCTGTTCGTCTGGTCCCCGGAGCATCGATTGAAATACAAGAAGGTCTTTCACCACATGCTCGTGTAGCAGATCCAGAGCGAGAAGAGGATGTCTCAGGTGATAGAGAACCCCCATGAAAAGCACGATATCGAAGCGCTCTTTCAACTGAGCGACATCGTAAACTGACATCTTCTTGAATTCAATATCCTCTCCGCAAACGCCGGCTGCAAACCTGGCCTGAGCAAGGTAATCCTCGTCATGATCGATTCCCAAGACTCTTTTTGCGCCCCGCTTTTTCATCTCAATTGAATAAAAACCGGCATTGCAACCGATATCGAGAACGCTCATTTGTCGTAGATCGGATGGGATGGAATCGGCAAAGCAGATCCATTTCAGCATGGGATAGTCGCCCAGATAATGATCCGGCGCAGTGTACACGCCATTCAAATTAATATTCTGAAACCATTCCCCCAGATCACGGACACGACTTCGGATTTCATTGGGCGATAATGATGTCGAAAATGAGGAATTCTTTTTACCGCTCATCAGCCTGCCTCGTGCTCTCATGTTGAAAGATAGAATCGTAATTGAACTCCGAAATACCTGAGGACCGCTCGATCAGACGGACAGCATCCCGATAACCCTGCAGTGTTCCGACATCTGTATAGGCCGTTCCGGCCCTGACCGCTATCGCCCTGTTTCCCTTTGCCAGATATGCATTGACCAAGGTTCCGAAAAATTCATCCTTCTTCTCCCGCTGTAGCCAGAGTGTGTGTAATTGATGAAGAATGTTACCTGTTAATTTAAATGCACCCCAAATCCAGTGAGTGGCCGGATTTGAAATCTTGACCTGGATTTCGCGAACATCTCCGTCGTCCTCCATACGGACGGCATCAAAGAACTCCGGACGGTCCACCGGGAACAATAGAAAAGAAAAAGAACCGTCCCGCAGGGTGCGCAATGCGTTCTGCGGATACCAGACCGTATCGGGTAGTCCGACTACCACATTCTCCTCCGGTTCAATAAAGGGTGCTGCCTGGAAAATGGCATCGCACAACCCGGCAGCGGAAGGTTGAACTACATAACAGATGTGAATCGAGGACATCGTCCGGACATAATATTCCAGAATATCTGATTTGCCCGGAGCGATCACGAAGCAGAATTTGTTTACTCCTCCCAGAATCATGCGTTCTACCAGATACTCGCTGACCGCCTTTGGCCGCTCCTGGCCGTCTTCAAAACGGCTTCCAACAGGCAGAAGTTCCTTGGAAAAGGCAAGGGGTTGAATTCGACTCCCCGATCCTGCGGCTGGTATGATACCCCACATCGATTCCCCCTTTTAAGAACCTTTCTTGTGATCCGGCGTTCGTGATGAGAAACTGTCTGTCCGCCTCCGGTTTATCCTTGTGCGGCACAGATAATATCTTCCAGTTCTCTTCCCCTGCATTCGGCAGTATGCATGCTCAGCGTTCGGTCCCGAGCCCGTTGAGCGATTTTTTTCAGTTCATCCAGTGGAAGCTCAATGGCATCGATGGATTCCTCCGTTGTTGCGGCTGTGAGGACTTCCCGACCGGGCTCAAAGAAATATTCAAGTCCTTTCCAGTTATCTGTGAGAATGGGAACTCCGCATAGCGATGCTTCAAACAGTCTTCCGGAAGGACAAAAGCCCGTTTGTGCCATGACCTGACGTGTAACGCTCAAAGTCAGTTTGGATGCGCAATAAAAGGAAGGATGATCCGGAGGGGCCAAATGGCGTTCATATGAAATGTTCGGCAGCCATGGAAAGTCGTCCGGGTAAAGAGAACCGCCGATTTTGAATTTCCGGTCCACCAAACGGCGGGCGGGCTCGATAAATAGACGACGAAGGACATCCTGTCTGTCTTGCGCGTAGGTTCCGAGATACGACAGATCAGCAGCGTTTTCTGCCGAAACGGCAACCGGTTTATGCGCGTCGGGATCGGCGCTTCCGTACAAAGGCTGAACCTGTTTTGCGCCAAGATAGAGCTTCAGCTCATTGAGCGATTCACCCCCCGTATAGCTCAGAACAAGATCAAAGTGTCTGAGGCCGTGCGGACCTATATAAGATAAGGAAATTCCTTTTTTAAGAGCATCGAGCGTAACGGGTGTGTCGAGATCATAGAAGACATGCAAACCGGCGGACGACGAAAGGACAAGGTCGGAAGCCGCAATGCCGTCCGGACAATAGGAAGTTACAATGCCGATATCGGCATCGGCCAGTTCGCGTTCTGCCCGGGATCGCACCGCTTCCCATTGACTGTACAGGATGAGATCACCCCCCGGAATCTCGTTCAAGTCCCGATGAGCAGCATAATAAGGAACATCTTTTTCAAAAAAGACAATCCGATGCCTTCTTCCGATCAGGGCTCTACATAGTCCGCGCCATATCGTAGCATGTCCATTTCCCCAAGACGAACTGATGCTCAGGCCGAAAATCACAAATTTCATAATTCACTCCGGCTTCGAAGGGACATGATATTGTCGATGCTTTTATGTTTGGTCTGGTACCCCATCAACTCATATATCCACTGCTCCAGCTCGGATGCACGGTGAGCCGCCGTGTGTCCGGCGAGGACCCTGGCCCTGGCCCGTTGTCCTATATTGAAACGCTCCAGCTCAGGCAGTTCCTGCATGTATTGCAAAACCTGTTGGCCGGATTCGGCAATTAGAATCTCGCGGCCGATCTCAAAGAAGGTATCTATGCCCTCCCAATAATCACTGATGATCGGTGTACCGCATGCGGCGGCTTCAAAGAGTCGGACACTGGGTGAAAATCCGGATCGCACCAT
The DNA here is from genome assembly GCA_002403175.1 of Syntrophaceae bacterium UBA4778. The sequence continues at coordinate 6,848 of DHHG01000301.1, forward strand.
TTCGGCCCTGGTTACGTTCAGCGTGAATCGTTGCGCGCTGTAAAAAGAGCGGTGCTCGGCAGGGCAGAGATGGTCTATCCTCCGTACGTTTCCCGGCCAGACTACATGGTCAGGATAAAGCGGGCCCGCCACAATGAATCGCCCCTTGTTCCATTTTTGAGCCGGTTCGAGGAGGAGCTTTTCGAGGGTGGATTGCCGATCCTTGCTGTATGTCCCCATGTATCCCAGATCCCACGCCTGTTCGCATGCCCTTGGAGAGTATTGCTCGGGATCGAACGAACAATAAAAGGCTTTGGCCGCTTTGGCGCCATAGCGCTTTTCCAGTCTCTCCAGGGTAGGGCCGCCGGTGAACGATAAATATAAATCAAAATGCGGAATCAGTTCGGTCGAGAGATAAGCGGCGCCTCCCTTCTCAAGCCTGGAAAGAGTGACAGGGGTATCGATATCGTAGAATGCCTTTATCCCCGGGGCGGTGCGGATTACCCATTCCCCGACGGCAGTGCCATCCGGGACATAGGAACCTATCATAACAAAATCGGCATGCCGTATTTCCCGAGTATATTTTTTCTTAAGATCATCCAGATCCGTATAAAGCCGGGTGTAACCGTTGGAAGCGGACAGATCGCGGTTGGCTGCGTACCAGGGTACATCGCGTTCCAGAAAAAGCACCCTGTGGCCTTTCTTCAAAAGCTCCCCGAGCAATCCTCGGTAGGTTGTTGCATGGCCGTTCCCCCATGATGAGGTGATCGATAATCCGATCATAACGATATTTAAGGATGGCAGTGGCACTTGCACTCTCCTTTCATGCGGTCAAGAGGACTTCCACCTGGGCAGCGCGACGGGCATACGTATGTTCTGAAAGGACGCGTTCCCGCGCCTTTGCTCCAATACGTCTCGAGTCTTCTGCACTCAATCTTTCCAGAAGCTCCGCTGTTTCGTAACCGTCTCGTGTGATCACGATTTCCTGTCCGGGTTCCAGAAACATTTCGATTCCTTCCCACCAATCGGTGATGATGCAGGCACCTGCTCCGGCCGCTTCGAAAACCCTTGTTGCAGGACAGTAGCCGAATCGTGCCATACTGTCCCGGCTGATATTCAAAACTGCCTTGACGGATGAATTAAAGACATTATGATCTCTTGTATATACATGCCCCAAATGGATTACATTTGCAGGGACCTGCTTGTTGTGCCAGCCAGAGCCGCCCAGGAGGAAGCGTCCCTGAGGCATGCATTCCGCGGCGCGTAAGAAATAATTTTCTACCCGTGACTCTCGATCCGGCAATCGATTCCCCAGAAATCCTAAATCTCCGAAGTATTTGGGATCGGCTGCAACAGGATGATGGGTGGACGGATCAAGCGCATTATAGATGGCAGCGCACCTGCGAGCGCCCAACCTGCGGTATGCGTTTGTTACAGGGTAGCCGCCGCCATATGTAAGGATAAGATCATAATTTGGAATCAATTGGTGGAAAGGATCGGAAGCGTTTTGCTCCAGCCTCTCCAGGGTGGCGGGTGCATCCACATCCCAGAAGGCGACCGTTGCTCCGTTACGTCTGGATAACGGGATCTCGTATTCGAGATACTCGTCAAATACGCCGACACCACTGGCCTTGATCATCAGATCGCATTGGCATGCATCATCCAGGGCGGCATCCACGCCTGCCTGCGTGTTGGGATAGACTACGACCTGCGCCCAATCGGGATCGTCGATGTCCCGGTGGGATTGACGTTCATAGGCGTCGGGCTCGTAAAATGTGATGTTGTGACCGCGATGATGCAATTCCTTTATAATGCCCCGGTAATATGTAGCTGCACCGTTCCAATAGGCAGAAACAAGACTGGAACCGAAAAACGCAATTTTTAGACCATTCTGCATTTTCCCCCCTCGGAAAAAACAATATTCTTATTGGATACAGAACATTCCTGAGCACCTTCCATTGCAGTGTAAATCCGCAATAGTTCATCGACCCTGTGAGAGCATGTATGCCTGGCAAGAATTGTATTCAGACCGGAGGATATTATGGATTCAGCCAGATCTCGGTCATTCAGGACAGCCCGGAGGCATTTTTTCATTTCCGATCCGCTCCGGGCCATCAGAAAGTCGTCGGGCTTGAAAAGTCCTTCGCTATCTTCCCAAAATGCGGAAATGAGAGGAATTCCGCAGGCCAGAGCCTCAAAGACCCGGATGGTGGGAATTCCGGTTAAAGCTTCGGCATATGGCCGCCGTGGTATGTGCACGGTTGCCTTATATTGCCCCAGGGTTTGCGGTACCCTGTAATTGGGCAGCCAACCGCCATATTCCATATTCACTTCTGCAAGCACCGCGCGTGCGTAGTCGGGATATCGTACACCGAAAACTTTTGCCCTGATCTGTAGATCGCGAATAGGGTGGATCAGGTACTCCCTTATTTCTTCCGTGCGTTCCTCGTCTCCCCAGTTTCCGATCCAGACGATACCGCTGTCCTTGACCGGAACAAAAATAGGCCGGAATACCCGTAAATCGGCTGCTTCATGCCATGTCCATACTCGATCCGTCCATCCTTCTTTCAGATAAACGCTCCGGATCGCTTCACCAAAGGCAAGTACGCCATCATAATGGCTAAGATCATAGGCTGCCATGGCGGCAGGATCGGTTATGGATCGATGATGGGTATCGTGAAAAAGCAGTCTGTAAGAACGCGAACGGTTTCGATGCTCACCGATTTTACGAACGAGGTCGTGCGGGCTCCACTCGTGAACCAAAACCAGGTCTGCAGCGTCCAGCATCTCATCAAGATCCAGGAGATGCTTGTGATAGCGCACAACATCGAGATTCGGATAAACGGCCAGAAGCTCCGATATCGGGGAATCACCGTACTCGGAAACCAAATTGGTCAGACTCCAGGCATTATGGTCCTCGTAAAAACAAACCTGATGCCCCCGGCATATCAGTTCGGTTGCTATTCCGCGCAGGAAATGTGCATTGCCGTGATTCCAGTCAGAAAGAATCGAATGACAAAATATGATTATCTTCATCACCGTTTCCTAAATGTCAGAGCTGATCGTTCGGGCTCATATTTTCTTTGAAAACATTATACATTGCCGCTGTCTGCGGTTTGAAAAGATTTCCGCTTGTATGCCATCCCTCCGCAAGCTCCTGATAAACGGCCATGTACCCGTCTGCCATATTCCGGGGGGTGTAAAGAGAAGCGTGCTTGCGGGCAAGCGCTCCCATTTCCTGGCGGAGCTCCGGCCGGGCGATTAAACTCATAATCTTCTCTTCGAGATCATCCGGATCATCAGGCTTGACATAAATTGCCGCATCCTGCCAAATTTCGCGCAGGGTCGGGATATCACCCAGAATAAGGGCGCATTCAGATAGGGCGGCTTCGAGAATGCACAACCCGAACGGTTCATATTTAGCAGGTAAAACGAAAATGGACGATCTTCCGTACCATTCCGCCAGTTTCGGTTCCGGCAAGTAGCCGAGCGTACAAACAGATTTGTTTGATTCTGCGCAACCCTGCGGAGGGCTCTCGGACAGGATGCCCGCTGCGTAAATCGGCCAGGGCAGACGTTCTGCTATGGCATTCACCAGTCGCATGTTTTTAGCGTAATCATTCAGTCGGCCCGCAGTAAAGATAATCTCATCCTTTTTATCAGAGGGCCTGAATCGGTTCGGATCGCGACCATTGTATATCACTCTCCCGCAATGAATCGGCCCATAGTTTTTGTTGAGTTCCCAGAACATCTCCTTTGATGGGGCAACAACAACATCCGCTGCGGCCAGACCTCGCGCAATTTCCAGGTAATATCTGTCCCAGGAGGAAGGGGCCTGCTCTTTATGTACGGCATCCCACCAGGAAAGGACGCACGAGTGTCCCACCACGAGAGTTGGTGATCTCCAGGGCATCGATCCATGCGCGTATCCGTTCAGGTGAACGATATCGGGGCAGAGCTGTTCTTCCAGATGCAGGAGCCATATGCCGGAATCGGCAACATCGTCCCAAGGATCATCCATCCATTCCAGCTTGTATTGCCCTTCGTAGACATGGAGATTGGAAATACCATTTGCCTCTTCCCGTTGGTTTTTTTTCAAGGGAGGGCCCATTGTCGCCAATGCTATTTCTATTTCGTCCTGAGCCAAAGCACGAGCGAGTTCCAAGGCGAATGTCCAAACGCCTCCAACTGTATCTGCGGTCATCAGAATACGCTTGGGTTTAAGGTAATCCTCATATCGCATCCGAATTTTCTCCTTTACATAATCTCCAACTGGGGCAGTGCTAAAGGACTTCCTTCCTGAATATTGCTGAATTCAGCGTTGGTCTCCAGATAGAAGGCATGCGCTCGTTCCCAGGCATAATCGTCCGGTGTTCCCCATTGTTTCTTGTATTCATCGCATCCCGGATAAGGAAATATCGGAACAGGATCATTTAGCCATATTCCGGCTTTCAAAAGCTGATCCTGGCGGGCAAGCGAGAATTCCGTATTTTCGATCTCATTTTTCAGAAGGGTGGCTTGAACAAAAGGAATGGTTTGCTTTGCCCGGATTAATCTGCGGACCATTTCATCATCGGTAATCAAATCCGTTTTGTTGAGACTCCTGCGTCCTTCGGCACGGATGTTTTCAATGCCTGCTTCGATAGAGACACAGCCGGCATCTCCAAGTCTGTCGAGTCTTTCCGGAGACCACAAATCGATACGCGTCTGAATCCCAAAGCGTACATCTCTTTCAACCAGGGCCTGAATCAATTCATCATCCGGGAAAAAGATTTCATCAATGAAATAGAGGTAAGAAACCCCCTGAAGCAGAAGATGATCCATTTCCTCCAGAACGCGTGCGATCGGCCTTTTTCGGTATTTCTTCCTGAAGGAATCTCTTGCGCAGAAGGAACATTGAAAAGGGCATCCCCGTGATGACTCGATCTCAGCTCCAGATCCCTTCCCGGCAAGATGATCAAAACGATGGTGATGGTGACGATGAGCATGGATCATGAAATCCGGCCATAAAATAGCGGGGAGAAGATTCATATCCGTCTCATAAACCGTTTCGATTGCACCGTAGAGATCCTGCGCCGAAGAGTTTCTCCGCATTCCATATCGTGTCGCAACTTCCGAAAGGACATTCTCGAACTCTCCCCGGATAACGAGATCGGCGCCAAGCTTTCTCAGTGTGCTGGTAGGGGTAACGGAAGCGTGAGGTCCGACGGCAATCAAAATCTCCGAAACATCCCGGAGGGCTCTGCATGTCTGGATCGGAGTGCGAAGTTCCGGAGGTGGACATCGCCAGAACAGATAGGTCGGAGCAGTCGAGACGACAATACAGTCGGGTAAGAACGATTCTACTTTCGTTTGCAGTTCATCGCTGTTCCAATCTCCCAGATGCGCATCGAATATGAGGGCTTCATGTCCGGAACGATTCAGGATGGAAGCGGCATAACCGAATTCAATCGGGAGATGCGGCTCGCGGCAGCCGAAATAGATGCTATTGGCATAATTCCAGTTGGGGTTCACTAGCGCGAATCTCATTAAATAGAAACCTTTTGCGCATGCATGATCGTCCGGCCTGCTCCAGTGTGATTTTGGAGTAGCCAGAGGTACAGCTGCTTAACCCCGCTATACGCATCCACCCTTGGGGTCCAATCTGTTAAGGATCTGAATTTGCCTGTATTCGAAGCATAGTAGCGCTGATCTCCCGGTCGCCATTCTCTCGCTGCAGTAGCCGGCCTCCTTCCCTGTAGCTCTGTGATGATATTCAGCAGCTCTATCAGGCTGATTGTATTTTGTGGTCCCCCTCCCATATTAAAAGCTTCTCCAGAAATCTGATGAATCCTTTTACCGGCGAGGAGCAAGGCATCGACCAGATCCTCAATAAACAGAATGTCGCGAACCTGCATGCCACTGCCGTATATATGGATCGGTTCTCCATGGATGCTCCGCAGTAGAAAATGAGCGATCCAGCCCTGATCTTCAGTGCCGAATTGACGGGGTCCGTAAATACAGCTCATTCGAAAAACAGCTGTTTTGATGCCGTAGATGCGAGCATAGTCCAGAACATATTGATCAGCCGCTCCTTTTGAACAGCCGTAAGGACTATGAAAGCTGAGCGGCCTGCTTTCAGAAATACCACTGGAGAGGATTTCCTGGTTCTGTGGTTCGTAACGGGTATTCGTTTTTTTCAGAACAATATCGGAAAGGGCCCCGTACACTTTGTTGGTTGAAGTAAATATGACGGAAGGGGGATCTTCCTGGTTTCGAACAGCCTCGAGTACATTCAGCGTACCACGGAGATTGGATTCAAAGTCGACGACAGGATCCTGAACGCTGGTCGTTACGGCAACCTGCGCAGCCAGATGATATACCAGCCCCGAACCCGTAAGGTCCCGCTTCAGGGCCTTTCTATCGCGTACGTCCGTAAGTGCCCACTTCAGATTATCGCCGTATTTGCTTTTCAGCCAATGGAGATTTCTTTCCGCCCCGGTTCTGGAGAGATTGTCCAGGATGAGAACTTGTTCTCCTTCGGACAGCAGGCGATCTGCAAGATTGCTTCCGATGAATCCCGCTCCCCCGGTAATCACGACCGGTTTTCCAGGATTGTTCGAACTGAGTCCGCCTCCGTTCATAAAGTCAGTCTCCTTGCCTCCAGTTGCGTTTCCGCCTCACTGAAATAGTCCTTCGGTTTTTGCTGTCCCAGCCAGGAAGCGAGTTCCAGTAATCCTTGCTGAAACGGGACCTGGGGAACGTAACCGAGAATTCTTGCAGCCAGTTTGATATCGGCGAAGCAATGTCGGATATCTCCGATCCGGTATTTGTAAGTTATTTTAGGACGAATTTTTTTCTCCCCGATCAGATTGGTCATTTGTTCCGAGATGGAGAGAATGGTTCTGGGTTGTCCGCTGCCGATATTGAAAACCATCCCGTCCGCTTCGGGTTTCTCCAGAGCCAGCCTGCATGCGACTGCAACATCTTTTACATGGACGAAATCACGCATCTGCTTGCCGTCCTCATAAATCAGAGGAGGATTTCCATTGAGAATGCGAGATGCAAAGATGGCCAGAACGCCCGTATAAGGATTAGATAAAGACTGGTGCTTTCCAAAGACATTGAAAAATCTAAGCCCCACGGTCTCAATCCCGTAGGCGTTTCCGAAAATAAGGCACATTCTTTCCTGGTGATACTTGGAAAGTGCATAAACGGATGCCAGCTGAGGTAATTTGGTTTCCGGAGTTGGGGAAGGGCGCAGCCTTTCCTGGTCGATATTTGTCAGCTCCCAATCTCTTCGCTCGAATTGCTCCGCAGTTCTTTCTAATGGCGTGCTGATTCGTCCCCCTTCCGTCCGGCAAAGGCCCTCACCATAAATACTCATGCTTGAAGCCACGATCAATCGCTCCACGGGATTTTCCAGCAAGGCTTCCAGGAGAACAGCCGTTCCGGTATTGTTCGTACTCGTGTATTTTTCCATTTCGTACATGCTCTGTCCGACACCCACCATGGCTGCAAAATGAAAAACGGCATCTATCCCGGACAGCGCCCGGCGGACAATTTCAGGATCTCTTACATCTCCCGTGATCAACTCAGCATCCGGGTGGAGATAAACAGGTCTTAGCCGGTCGGGTCCATGGACTTGAGGCGAGAGGTTATCAAGCACTCGTACTTCGTAACCATGCATGATGAGTTCCTCAGTAACATGTGCTCCGATGAAACCAGCTCCGCCTGTAATTAGGATCGTTTTCATCCCTTTCACCCTCCTGTCATTATTATCCGGAACTGCCGACGGAAACTCGTTGAGGAAATCCATCCGAAATACGGGAGGCAAAGTCATCCTCCATTCACGGAAGGACCGGTTCGGATTTTAGTCGAAATTCCAAAACCTGAGATGCCGCGCTCTACATCTACTATTCGATAAACGATGAATCTGAGTTTTCGTGCACAAAGAATGAAAGATTAATAAAATTCTGGCTGGATAGCGGAGCAACGTTCAGGTGAAAAGCCAATTTCAATTTGCTGGTTGCAGCTTCCCAATTTGGCCGGATGGGTTTATTAGAGCAACTCACTGAAAACTATGTAGTTTTATAATATGAGCAGACCTTGGGGCGCTATAGAGCGATTCCTGATTTATTTCTTCGAAATACCTGAATTGGAACTAAGTGAAAGGAGAGAAGAGAAAGGATAAGGGCTATTCGTTCCTGCCGTAATCGTCTTCGTACCGGATGATATCGTCCTCACCGAGATAGGACCCGGTCTGAACCTCAATGATGCGGAGCATTTCCTTCGAAGGATTCATGATGCGATGCATTGATTTTGCCGGGATGTAAACAGCATTGCCTGAAAGGACTTCTGTTGTCTTGTCGTCGACGGTCACGATCGCCTTTCCGGAAACCACGGTCCAATGTTCGGAGCGAAATTGATGGGATTGAAGGCTCAATCGTTGGTGCGGCTTGATATCGAGCCATTTAACCTGATATCCGTTTCCCTGATCGAGCACTTTGTATGCGCCCCAGGGCTTCAGGACCGTTCGCCTGATGATAGCTTCCGGTCTTTTATCGCCGAGCAGGTTCTGCGCAACTATCCGGACATCCTGGCTGCAATCCTTCCGGCATACGAGGACCGCATCTTCGGTCTCTACGATGATCAGATTTTCAACCCCGATGGTCGCAACAAGTCTCTCTTCCGCCCGAATAAGAGAGTCATGGGAATCCACTGTCATGACATCTCCGGTAGACACATTCCGATCGCAATCTTTAACGGAAAGATTGTAAAGCGCTGTCCAGCTTCCGACATCACTCCATCCGATATCAGCGGGAATAACCGCCACCCGGTCAGAGTTCTCCAGGATTCCGTAATCGACTGAAATAGATTCCATAGCTCCGTATATCGAGGTTAGCCGATCCGGTTGCTTCCGTATCTGATGGAGCTTTTCATAATGATCCGGAAGATGCGATTTCATTTCAGTCATGAAACGGTCGGCCTTCCAGAGAAATATCCCTCCGTTCCAGAAAAAATTTTTGGAGGATACGTAATGCTCAGCCGTTGATAAATCCGGTTTTTCCGTAAAACGGGCTGCCCGGTAAATGCCGGTATTCAGCGCTTCTCCTTTTTCGATATAGCCGTAGCCTGTTTCCGGGTGCGTCGGTTGTACGCCGAGCGTGACGAGCCATTCCCGATTGGCTGCTTCTATCCCGAATCTCAGAAGTTCCAGAAATTTTGGCGTGTTCCCGATATAATGATCGGATGGGAAAATTGCCATGATGCCGTCGGGCGATTTCTCCAGTATCCGGATAGCTGCCAGACCGATCGCGGCGGCCGTATTTTTTCCGATAGGCTCTTCCAGGATGTTGATTTTTCCGAACAGGCCCTGTTCCAGGAGTTCCCGGACGATCTCATCCGTTTGCGAACAGATGGTTACGATCCAGATCCGTTCGTCCGGAACGAGATCCCTGGCGCGCTCGATCGTCAGGGCCAGCATGCTGCGATCCCCGACAATTGAAAGGAACTGTTTGGGCATTTTTTCCCTGCTCAGTGGCCAGAACCGGGTACCGCTTCCCCCGGCCAGAATGACCACATGCAGATTGTTTTCGGACATATATCGACCTTTGAGATAAATTTCCGAATTTTTACTATGAATTGTGGTCAAATGAAAGTGATAAAATGCGATTTCGACCGGTAAACTCTCCCACTTATCCCAGTCTGTGATCGAGAAAGTTTCGGTACAGCCTTCGGATGTGAAATCCCGGATCTGCCCAATAGGATTCGGGATCGAGATCGACCCAGTTCAGCGGAGGTTTTGCTTCTGAGGCGTTGCGATCTGCCTTATCCAGGACGGAAGCAATTCCTTTCGGAGTCTGATCATTGCGAATCATTCCGAACGACCGCTCATGGACTTTCTCTCTGAACGGCGGATTTTCCCAGATCGGGGGGGCATAGTCTCCATAACACCACCAGAGCGCCCCTGGGACACCGTGCAGTCGTAATTGCTCCAGCACATCGGCCGCATAGTGCGAAGCGCTCTCCTCATCGACCGAGGACGGGTCCGATCCTGTGGAGATGCCGAACTCGGACATCCAGACCTCTTTCCCTCCGCTTAGCCATCGGCTCAGTTCCACAAGATATACGGGGAAGAACGGATCTGTTTTGTTTCGCGACCATCCGGAGTAAGCCGGGTATGCATGCATGGTGAGGAGATCGCAGAATTCGGCTACTTCAGCGGGTCCCATACCGCGAGACTCTTCCAGATCTTCCTGATGCAATCCGATCGTGATCGGATGTTTGCCGTCCTCCTTTCGGATTGCTTCAACCATCGACTGCAGCCAGGTTCGGGCCTGTTCGGGATTCTCCGGCCTGTATGCATTCGAAGGCTCGTTCCCCAGATCCCAGCCCCAGAGTGCCGGATGCCCCTTCATAACCGATGTGACCTCGGTAATAAGCTTTTCCTGTGCGGTTTTGAGTTCATCGCTTTTATATGGGTTCTTTGCTTCACGTTCGACACTTGACTTGCCGCATATCAGTGGAAATCGGACCGGTCCCGCAGATTCCGTATCGATCATCCATTCGGGGAACCAATTGGCGCCGCTCATGTGGCCGGTAAAGAGCGTCACCAATAATTGAAGCCCGTGATCATCCGCGAGGCGGGCTGTTTCAGCAAGTCTCTCCAAAGCGGGAATGGATACCCGGTAAGGTTCCGGCTGAAAATCCTCCCATAGCAGGAAAATGCGAATAGGGCTGAGATTCATGTCGGACATCCGGGCGAAGTCTTCCGATATCTCACCCGGATCGAAAGAGCGCCAGAAATACATGGCCTTGTTGATCGGCCAGTAATTGACTCCGACTGAAAACCTTTTCATTGGAATACCCGTAAGATCAGTGACGATCGGAAATGATCTTCGCTTTTTTGTGAGATGGTATCGGGCGGAAGATAGACTCACCCACACTTTCCTCAAGTGAACCCCGAATCAGAACTTCCCGGTATACATTGACATAATCGTCAACCATGCGGTCCCGATGAAATTGCTGATATACCCATTGGCGGCAGCGGCTTCGGTCAATCCTACCGACTTTCTGAAGAGCGGCGACCGCCTCTGCGATTGTCTGCACATGAAAGCCGGTTTCACCATGCAAGATAATTTCACCAATGGATCCCCGCGGTCTGGCAATGACCGGGGTTCCACATGCCATTGCTTCCACCATACTCAACCCGAACGGCTCGTCAAAGCTGATCATATGCAAAAGGGCGTAAGCTCCCGCCAGGAGTTCGCCGCGTTTGTTCGGGCCGACGGAACCGAGATATTTCACGCGATCCCCGTCCACCTCCGGTGCGATCACCTTTTCGTAATACTCCCTGTCCTGGACGATACCTGCAATGATAAGCCTCATTCCAGAAATCCGGGCGATTTCAATCGCCTCGTGGGCTCCTTTTTCGGGGTGTATCCGGCCGAAGAATAAAAGGTAATCTCCAGGTGAGCTTCGAAAGGGGAAATCCTCGATGACAATGCCGTGATAAACATTGGCGATATAGGTCAGATCGGCTGAGCGGTCTGCATGGGAAATGGAGACATAATGAACCCGACCGTTGTATTGTTTATAAACGGGAAGGATTTTCGGTGATGAAAAGCCGTGAATCGTCGTGATCATGGGGGGGCGTATCACCTGGCTGTAGGTCAGCGGAAGAAAATCGAAATGGTTGTGGATCAGATCGAAGCGATCGGACTGCTCGATCAGGTGGGAGATGTGGAGACATTCCGCAACCTTGGGTTCCAGTGTTTTGTCTTCCTCCCATCCCCTTGGACAGACGGACGCCAGATTAGCCGAGGTCACCGAATCGGCCGTCGCAAACAGCGTTACATCGATTCCCCTTGCACAAAGCCCTTCCGTCAAAAGGTGTACGATCTGCTCCCATGGACCGTAATGGCGCGGGGGCGTTCGCCAGGCAACGGGGCTGAGCATCGCAATTTTCATACATACCCTTTGGCACTCAGTTTTTTGAGATTTTGGTGTGGCGGCTCGGGACAGCAGTGGAGAACGAAATCCAAAAGATCTTTCATGGTCGCGGTTGCAACAGCGATGGAAGTGTCCGCACATCCATAATACATGTGCACACGATCGGTCTTTTGGTCGTGTGTCCATCCGCAGGGGAAGACCACATCACTGACGTCGCCTGTGCGCTCGTATGGTTCTTCAGGAGCAAAGATCCACTCGTCGCTCCGACGCCTTACTTTTCTCGGATCTTCCAAATCCAGAAGCGCCAATCCCAGCCGGTATAAAACGCCAGCCGGAGTGTTTCTCACCCCATGATAGAGGATCAGCCAGCCTTCAGGTGTTTCGAGGGGAGGGGGGCTCAATCCGATCTTGTTGGCATCCCACCATCCCCCTTCGCGTGATCTCAAAACAATATGATGGTCTCCCCAGTGTTTGAGGTCGGGTGAATAGGAAATCCACATATGGACCCGTCCGCTGAACATGGCGGCGCTTGGGCGATGAATCATGACCCAGCGGCCGTCAAAACGGCGCGGAAACAGGGCAGCGTCCTTGTCGTCAGGGGGCATTACCGGTCCGAGGCGTTCGAATGTTCTGAAATCTTTGGTGCAGGCCATGGCTACCAGCGGTCCGCCATGAGAATAGGCCGTGAAGGTAATCGCCCACTGATTCAGTTCTTCCAGCCAGACGACCCGGGGATCTTCAATACCGTATAGCTCTTCAGGGTATTTGTGGTGATCCGGGACAAAGGTCGGACTAGGATCTATTTCCCAATCGGTGAAGCCGTTTTTGCTTCGGGCGACGGTTAGGTGCGACATGCCCCGGTGGTCTTCTACCCGGACCAGCAATAACGTTCCACCGTCAACGAGGGCTGCTCCGGCATTAAAAACCGTGTTGGCAGGGTAGGGCCAGTCGGATGCTTTTAGGATGGGATTGCGATCATATCGTTTGAAAATGGGTCTGAATGAATTAGCTTCTTCCCGTTTCATTTGTGCTCTCCTTTGAGACGGACCCGATATGTTCTTGCGGCAGATCTTCGGAAGCCAGGTCTGTCCTTGTAATCGTTGTTACATGAGAAGACACATTGGTCAGCAGAGGATGCAATATCAATTGTTCCGAAACGGCCAAATTGGCAAGCAAAAAGGCCAAAGCCGATTCAGCACCCTGATTGAGGTTGACTCCGTGCGGCCCGATGCCGTCGTAACAGGCGCCGGTGGAAAAGTCGAAAAGATTTGTACCCAGGCGGTTTCGCCCCAGATACCAGTCGAATGCGATTCTGGCGAGATCCTGGTAGCGAATTTCTCCCGTAATTTCAAATGCCAGGATGCAGGCTTCTACCATAAATCCTGCGTCAAGCGGCCTTTCAATGCTCTCTTCTTCCGGAGCTTTTACCGGGCTTGAGAAATCAAAGTAGTCTCCCTTTAAGGACGTCTGGGTCAAATCGTCAAGACTGCGTAGAGCAAGATTCCGGTAAACCGGATTTCCCAGTGTCTGGTCAGCAACGAGAAGCGCGTGAATGATCTTGGCATTGCCGTATTCCATCTTATTTAAGATTACAGGCCCGCTATCGTTTTTCGAAATTGATTCTGCCAGTTCGTCGGCGATAGTCTGTAATAATTTTTTTACCCCTGTTGCCCCTACATATTTTTTCAGGAAAGAGGCAAGTCCCACGATGGCATAAGCTTTGGGTAGTGGTTTGACCAGGTTGATATCCAGAATTGCTCTTTCAAAAATTTCACGGGCCAGGTTTCTGAATCCCTCTTTGGGCGCCAGATAAACGGCACATCCTAGGCTCCATATTGCTTTGCCCAAGGTCTCTTCGTTCCAGTCGTCATCGGTGAATTGTCTTCCGTAATTCATTTTATGCTGAAATTGACCTGTATCTAGCTGCGCGTACCTCAAAAAAGACAGGTAAACATTAGAGAGATTTAAGAAACTTTCATCTTTGAGTTGGCTATAAGCCCTGAGGGTTACAATCAGACCGATTGCCGCATCATCAGTTGAGTAACCGAATCGACGGTCCGGTATGCCGTAGAATGAATGCTGGATAATGCCGGTATCATCTGTGAGGTGAAAGATTTGATTAAGATTGATTTCCGGAAGGGGTTCCTGCTGAATTTTCCGGAATTGAAACGGATCTGAATCATGTCGGGCATGAAAGGTTCCCAGAATGCGCTCGAATGCATTCAAGTAGTCTTCGGCTACCCGGCTCCAGATCATATTGCGGCCGAATTCGTAAGCTTTCTTTCTCATCTGATGCCGGGTCACTTCATTCTCAACCGATTGGGTAATAAAGCGTGCCAACCCCCTGAAATCTCCAAACTCCATCAGTATTCCGCGCCCGTCCTGGAGCATTTCGGAAGCGTAGCTGTACGGTGTCGAAATGACCGCTTTCCCCATTCCGAGCGCATAGGCGAGGGTGCCGCTTGTACTCTGATCTCTGGAGAGGTACGGGGTAATATAAATATCGCAAGCCCCGATGAACTCGCAGAGCTCCTCGAAATTGACAAAACGGTCATAAAAAAAGACGTGCTTTTCCAGACCAAGCCGGATTACCCGGCGCTGCAACGAAATGCGATACTCCTCGCCATGACACTTTTTTATCTCAGGATGAGTTGCGCCGAGAATGATATACGCGATATTGGGGAATTTTTTGATGACATCGGGAAGCGCTTTGATGACCGTCTCAATTCCCTTGTTGGGGTTTAGAAGTCCGAACGTCAGCAATACAAATTTGCCCTCAACCTGAAATTTGTCTTTGTGATAATTGGGATCCACGAAAGGAACATCAGGGACACCGTGATGGATGAACAGGATCTTTTCCTCGGGAATGCCGTAAACGGTTTTCAGGGTTTCTATACTCTGCTCGCTCATGACTACCACACCGTGGGAAAGTTCCGCGGTATCCTGCAGAGCGCGTCGGTATTCATCCGAAGGAGCATTCATAACGGTGTGAAAGGTGGTAATGACCGGTTTTTTCAGATTGCCAAGAAAATGGTTAATAAAGGTTCCTTCCGGTCCGCCAAAAATGCCGAATTCATGCTGCAGGCAGACGATGTCTGCGTCCGAGTAGTTTACATAATCGGCCGCAAGCCGGTAATCTCCGATCCTGTTCTGCTGAATCTCAAAGGCTACTTCGTCAGGGTAATCGTATCCTTCGGCACGGTTGTTAATGGCTGTTATTCTGTAATGTGAATGCCCTATCTCATTTCCGATCGCATGGGTTAGATCGTGAGTGAACGTAGCGATTCCGCATTTTCGGGGGAGATAGGAGCTGACAAAAAATACGTTGACGGAATGGGAGTTTTTTTGCTCCAGAAGCTTTGTTATGGTCTTCACCTCCCTTTCATGATTGGCTTTCAACCATGAGCGAACCTTGAGAAACGATATAAGCTAAAAATGGCTTCTCAGTGAAACGGACGTCTCGAATTCGAAGTGCAAGAAGCGAACAGAAGCTCAAAAGGAACTAAAGAGAGTTGTTAAAAAAAGTATAGGTGCCGTGAGGAAAGCTGTCAAGTCCCATTGTCTATACACAAAAGGCCCGGTTTGAAAATGGAATTTTACTGAAAGTTATTATCAGCAGAGAAATAGGTTTGACCGTCGCGATCTATTATGGTGCTCACGCAGGGTAGGCTGAATGGACCCTAGTTTTTTGCTCCCGTGTTTTTGGTTTTTAATCTCAATTTTTCAGCGATCGTCAAAACCGTATTCGCATAGATGTTGCTTTTATTATAGGTTAAAATGATCCTGTGCTGGTGATGTCTGTCCATTTTGCATTTCCAGCCGTTTTTCCGGAGATAATTGGCAATGCTGTGCATAGCGTCCATCTTGGAAAAGAGATCTACTTTTCCATCTCCGTCTGCATCAACTCCGAAAGTAAATGCGTTGGAAGGCATGAATTGACATAAGCCGATCGCGCCATAAATGGAGCCGGGAATTGAAACCGGGTCAACCCCGTTCTTTTCTGCGTATCGGAGGAGCGCCTTCAGCTCGTTATAGGCCCATTCGGATTTCAGCTTGCAGGTCTTTCGGGCGAAATCTTCCGTTTCACCGTTGATTGCATCACGGCTGAGAAAAGGTTGGATTGTTTCCAGATTTGTGCACAGGGCCATGCTGGCGAGTGTATTGAAAGCAAATTTGGAACCGGTGAATTCACCGAGTTTGGTTTCCACGAGCATGATAGAAACCAAAACCTCCTTGGGGACGCAATAATGTTTTGAAGCAGCTTCCAGATCCGCCTTGTTAGTTTCCAGATAAGTGGTCGCCCCGGAGATAACCTCGGGTTTCAGATAGCTTTCGTAAATTTCCTTACGATACTGCCCTGCCGGGATTTCTGATTTGTGAAATTTTTTATGGATCAGAGTTTCCAGCTTACTTGCCATCGTATCCGATTCAAATACAATCTCAGGGCGAGAGAAAGTTTCAAAAAGTTTATTCCCGTCCAAACCGTCGGCAACGAGCCGTTCCATGAGCGGCATCCAATCATTAGCCAAGGCCGTAGATCGATACGAAAAAGGCAATAGAATTATAAGCGCTATTACGAAGATTCGGATCTTGTTCATGAAACCGCTCCTTCCGATCCGGTGATCAGACGTTTGTTTGACAACGCGATTACGATTTTGGCTGAGCATCTATGACCTCTTCTGAATTTTCCCCTAAATTTCGAATTCCTCACCTTTGTGTGGCACATGCGTTACGAATCCGAATTTTTCCTGAACCGTCTTCTCGAAATCGAGTGAGGCGGTTTCTTCACCATGGACGATGAAGATCTCCGGATGATTCCGGAAGCCCTCCAGCCATTCCAGGAGCCCTGCCTGATCGCCGTGAGCGGAGAATCCTCCGATCGTGTATATTTGAGCTTTGACCGCAATCTCCTCTCCGAGAATGTAAACCGACTGGGCGCCGTCCACCAGCTTTCTTCCCAAGGTGCCGAATGCCTGGAACCCCACGAAGATAACGCTGCATTCCGGCCTCCAGAGATTGTGCTTCAGATGGTGGCGGATGCGTCCCCCTTCACACATTCCTCCTCCGGCAATGATAATTGCACCCGACCGGATACGGTTTATTTTCTGCGATTCTTCGGAAGAGGCGGTAAAATGGAGTTTCATATTTCCCGTTCCCTTGACCTTGAACAGTTTCAGAGCCTCCTCGTCAAAAACCTCGGGGTGGGATAGATAAATTTTGGTTGTCTGCTCGGCCAAGGGGCTATCGACATAGACATCGAGACGTCCCAGCCTTTTCTCTCTCGCGAGCTTGTTTAGAATATAAAGGATGTCCTGGGTCCGACCTACGGCAAAGGAAGGGATCAGGACGTTGCCTTTCCTCCGGAAAGTAGTTTCGATTGCCTTGGCCAGCTCTTCGACGCTCTCCTCGGGATTGCGGTGGTTTCGATTTCCGTAAGTAGACTCGACAAGAACATAATCGGAAGTGGTCGTATGCTGAGGATCCCTGATGATCGGATTATCCTTTTTCCCCACGTCTCCTGAAAAGACGATCTTTTTTTCGACAGCATCTCTTTTGTACCAGAGCTCCAGTGAGGCGGAGCCCAATATGTGACCGGCATCGGTAAACCGATATCGCAGCCCCTCCATGGAAATTCCGATCTCGTCGTAGTTTTTCCGGTCAATCAATGGGATCATGTCAAAAACGTCTTTGGAAGAATAGAGTGGTTCCACAACCTGATCCCTCCCCGAACGAAAAGCCTTTCTGGTCAGCCATTCCGCATCGGATTCCTGAATGTGAGCCGAATCGAGGAGCATAATCTCGACCAGATCCGCCGTGGCCCAGGTAGTTATAATTCGGCCCCGAAAACCCATTTTGACGAGTCGGGGTAGAAGTCCCGAATGATCAATGTGGGCGTGGGTTAGAAAGATAAATGCTATTGCTTTGGGGTCGAACTGGAAGATTTCGGGGGCGCCCCCTTCGTGTTTTCCCTGATGCATGCCGCAATCCACTAGGAATTGCGTGCCGTTCAGGGTTAAACGAAAGCAGGAGCCAGTCACCTCTCTTGCAGCTCCCAAAAATTGTATCTTCATGTTCCTACCTTTTCAAATAGAGTTCCGAATTAAAAAAGGTTCAAACACAAAAGGAAAAGGGTTCTATGCTTTTTCCGCCTCGAACCCCTGAACCCTTGAACCCTCTTATCCTCTCTTCCGTTTCCATTCATGGACAAAACCTACAATACCCGGCATCAGGGATATCAGGATGATCGCCATGATCACAAGTGTGAAATTGTTTCGGACGACGGGAATGTTTCCGAAAAAAAAACCGCCGAAAACAAAAACCGGTATCCACAAAGATGTTCCCATGATGCTGAATGAAAGAAAATGCCGGTAAGGCATACGGCCGATTCCGGCAACAAAAGGCGCGAAAGTCCGTACGATAGGCACGAACCGAGCGATAATGATCGTTTTCTTCCCGTGGCGCTCATAGAAATCGTGTGTGCGCAACAGATGTTTCTTGTTGAGCAAAAACGATGTTTCCTTGCTGAAAACCCGGGGGCCTGTAAAATAACCGATCCAGTAATTGGTCGAATCCCCGCAGATCGCCGCGAGAGCAAGGGCGAGCGCGATCAGTCCGACATGGAATGAACCGAGGGCGGCGAATGTTCCGACAGCAAACAGCAGAGAATCTCCGGGGAGAAATGGAGTGACTACAAGGCCGGTCTCGCAGAAAATGATCAGAATGAGGATAAAATACGTCCAGGCACCATATGACTGGATGATTATTCCGAGGTGCTTGTCGAGATGCATGAAAATATCGAAAAGATAGATTAAGAAGTCCATTCCCTATCCTGAGTGATACAAAGTAACAGGCCAAAGGCTTTGATCAGCTTGTGCATTCTTAAAGGAATGGGCTGAAATGTCAAGTTATTTAGAACAATTGACTTTTCCGGATCTGCAGGCTAAAGTGCGCCCAGACTATATTTGATACATGTGGGAGCCTGAATGCAGATACAACTGTCATGGCTGGAGCGAATTGCTTCCATCATGCACGACATAATAACATTTGCCTATTTCAGGAATTTTTTTCTGAATCTTTCGCTCAACAAGAAGCTCATTTCAATGATGATCTTCCTCAGTTTCATCCTTTTATCTATTCTCCTGATCCTCCACTGGCAAGCGGAAACGGCTATGATCAGCGAGTTTGAAAAACAGACGGCGGAACTTTCCAAGGCTATTCAGGTGGGTGTGGAAAAGGTAACGGCGAACAAGCTGGGGAGTGAATCGGGGGTCGAACAATATATCAAAACCCTGAAGTCTAAGGGAATTAAAGAGATTTCGGTTATCAGTGATTCGGAGGAGATTATCGCCAGTTCCAATCCGAACAAGGTCGGCTTGCGAGTAAGTCCGAAAAGAAAGGAATTGATCATCAAGGCAAAATTAGGAGAGCAGGTATCTTCGGAAGGGAAGACATACAATGTGATGATTCCCGTCATTGCCGGAAAAACTCACTATGGGTACATTCACCTTCAGATCAATACGGAAGATATCTCGGAATTGCAGAGGCGCAATACGGTCAAACGCATCATCGCAACCCTTCTTGTTTTCTCGTTCGGAATGGCCATTTCCATATTCCTGTCTTTCCGATACACGGAGCCGATCCATAATGTCGTCCAGGCGGCAAGGCGGGTGGCTGCCGGTGATCTGAATCTTAATCTGCCGGTCGACCGAAAAGACGAGATAGGCGACCTTACCCATAGCTTCAATAACATGGTACAGAAATTAAGAGAAGATCGTCGTCTGGAAGAGAGACTCCGGGAGGCGGAGCATCTTTCGGCTGTGGGGCAGCTGTCGAGAAGCATAGCACATGAAATTCGCAATCCTTTGAATTACATCAGTCTCTGTATTGATCATATCAAAGAGAAATATCGTCCCGAAAATAAGACCCAGGCGGGCGATTTTGAAACCCTTGTCTCTTCCATGAAACTGGAAATCCATCGGCTGGACAAACTCGTCAGCGATTTTCTTGATTACGGAAAGCCTCTGAAATTGAATCTTCAGATGTGCAGTATTTATAAAATTCTGACCGAGGTTATTGAAATCATAAAGGCCAAAGCGCAGTCCGATCGGGTTACCATCATTGAGGAGTTTTTTTATTTTCCCAATCTGATGATGGACGCCGAACTTATGAAAAGCTGTTTATTTAATATCATTGTTAATGCATTTCAGGCGATGCCCGATGGAGGAACCCTGAGATTGCGAACCGAAAATGAAAACGGAAATCTCGTTCTGAGCCTAAGTGATACCGGTTCGGGCATTTCCAAAGAGAGTCTCTCCAAGATTTTTGAGCCTTTTTTTACGACAAAGAATACCGGTTTGGGCCTGGGACTGGCAATCACGAAACGGGTTATTGAAGAGCATGGCGGCAAGATCGATGCGAAAAGCATTGAAGGGGTGGGCAGTCAGATCTCGATCAATCTTCCCTTGAGGCCGGCTTAAAAAAGCGGACTTGGAAACAATCCCTTTACAGGAAAATGATTATTAGAGTGAAAGTATATGGGAATAATACTGGTCGTCGATGACGAGCCCCTACAGCGTAGTATTTTGAAGACAATCCTTTCTGAAGAGGGATATGAGACCTACGCAGCCTCTTCCGGCGAGGAGGCTCTGAAGATGGTCAGGTCGTACAGCCCCGATGTTGTTCTGACAGACCTGAAAATGAGTGGCATGGACGGAATTGAACTCCTCAATAAGCTGAGTCAGGAGAAAACGGCGCCTACCATTATAATTATGACAGCCTTCGGGACCGTGAATTCCGCTGTCGATGCAATGAAAAAAGGTGCTTTCGATTACCTGACCAAACCCCTGGATAAAGATGTCGTAGTCCTGACCGTCAAGCGTGCCCTGGAGAGGATGGATCTCATCAAGAAAAATCGCGAACTGCAACAGGCGCTTTACGATAAATTCCGGATCGACGGGATTATCGGAAGTTCGCAGGAAATCAGCAATGTCATCAACATCGTCCGAAAAGTCGCACCCAGTCCTGTAACAGTTTTAATCC
>DHHG01000154.1 GCA_002403175.1 Syntrophaceae bacterium UBA4778
GTCATTGCAGATGCAACTGTCAGGACCAAAGCTATCATTCTGGATAAAATTCTCGACCTGGGAGAAAAAGGGGAGACTTCCGGAACCCAGCCATTCTCATGGGTTTCTAGATTACCTGTTCTGGGGACATTCAGAATTGAAGCCGATCAGCTTATCTATAATGAACGCGGGAGAAGTATCAATCCGTTTATGGCGGAAATCACTCTGAAACCGGAACAGATCCGGATTTTTACAGAAAAGGCCGTTCTTTGCGGAATTCCGGTTCCGGGTACAATTGAGATTACTCCCGGAAAACTTTATTTTACAACCCGTTCTGAAATCAGGGAAGCGGATGTAACACCCATCCTGAACTGTCTTTATGGTACGCGGTTCGGAATAACCGGAAGAGCTGATTTCAGAAACGAAATTGAAGGGACTTCAAAAATACCAGACTCCCTTCGAGGAGATGGAGAACTGGTTCTCAAAGATGGGAGAATTTTCCGGATGATTTTACTCAGCCGGATTCTTGAATTCATCAATGTGACACAGATTTTTCTGGGGGAAATTCCTGAATTCGGCAAAGAGGGAATGGCGTATTCCTCGATGCGGATTCTTTATCGAATCGAAGGTGGAAAAATAATCCTGAGCAGGATCCATCTGAACGGAAATACTGTCAGGATTGCAGGGGAAGGGACGGTCAACCTTGCCGACAATACGGTTAATCTCACCCTGCTCGTTTCTCCTCTTCGTACAATTGATAAAGTCCTGGGGAAGATACCGATCATCAAGAATTTCCGAAAGATTGTTGCCATTCCGGTTGGCGTCTATGGCGATCTGAAAAACCCTACTATTGTTCCCCTATCGCCTGGAGCAGTCGGATCACATCTGTACGACATCATGAAGGACATTATACGTCTTCCCTTCAGCGTCATTGCGCCGCTCACCAGATAAATCGGCATTGGAGTCAGGCACAGGATTCAAATGATTTGTGCACTTTCCTTTGAACAAGAGGCTGTAAGCAAGATGAGCGAGCAACTTGGTATAAAGCTCTCAGATCTGAATGCCCTTTTGTATTATGTTTCTTTTTCGAACTGTGACTTGTCCGCACCACAGATGGGGCAGACCCAATCGCCAGGGATCTCCTCAAAAGGTGTCCCCGGTTTAATGCCATTTTCCAAATCGCCCAATTTGGGATCATAGATGTAACCGCAGATAGCACATCTATATTTGACCGATATTTCAGCGGCGCTTTTTTCCTCTTTGATGTAGGTCGGCGCTGTTGCCGGTGCTTTCCCTCTTTTTATGGTCTGATAATAGGCATATGTCATCGGGGGGGCATCGCTCAACTTTTCATGAGTAATCACATCGCCAATGAAGATGGTGTGAGTTCCGCAATCGATCTCCTGAGTGATTTCCATTTCGAAACATGCAACTGCGCTTTCCAAAACGACGGGTGAGCCAGTTTGGCCGACTTTGTAACGAATGGCTTCAAACTTATTCAGATCCCTTCCACACTTGAATCCGAAAAGCCCGATAAGGGACATAGGAGCCGATTCTGCAAGGACGGAGATAGAAAGCACTTTGCTGGATTTGATGCACTCATGCGTGAGATTCTGTTTGTTAATACTAACGGCTATTGTAGCCGGTTCCGATGTAACCTGGAACAGACTGTTTGCGATTTGACCATTGAGCTTATCTTTATCTCCCTCGTGGAGGACCGAACTGACGATGTAAACGCCGTAACTAATACTGAAAAAAGCCTCTTTTCCCATGTTAATGCCCTTAATCTATTTTTTTGAACAATTCACCTTTGGCTCCGCAAACAGGACATACGTCCGGTGCAATCTTTTCAGCTGTGTACCCGCATACGGGACAGATAAAATAATCAAATGCTTCCTCAAAGGGCTTATCCAGATGATCCAGTGCTTTCTGATAAAGCTCCGCGTGTATTTTTTCAACTTCATTTGCGAAAGAGAAAGTTCGCACCGCTGCTTTATTTCCTTCTGACTCAGCTGCTGCGATCATTTCCGGATACATGCTCTTGAATTCATGTATTTCTCCGGCAATGGCTTCCTCCAGATTCTCTCTGGTACTTTTTATGCCGTTCATGGTTCTCAAATGATTGTGGGCATGAACGGTTTCCGCTTCCGCAGCCGCCCGGAATAAGCGCGCTACCTGAGGAAAGCCGTCCTTCTCTGCTTTCGCTGCAAATGCCAGGTATTTACGATTGGCCTGAGACTCTCCTGCGAATGCTCCTCTCAGAAATTCGTCTGTCTTGGACATAACAAACCTCCTCTCATCTGGGCTATGATTTGCAAGACTTTACCATGTCCCAATTTTTATTTGCAATAAGATCTTTACCTCTCTTTTTAAGAGAAAGTTAGCCGAGGGCCTGAGAAATCGATCAAGAGAAATTTAGATATTAAGATTTTTCGAATTCCAAATTAAGGGAATCCCTGATTGCAATGTTTTTAAAAAGATGGTGGATTGACGGTAGTTTTAAACAGGAAGGTAATCATGAAAAAAAGCAGATATCGGACAACATTGATTGGAATACTTATATTTATTCTGCTTGTAGTTACTGCATATCTGGTGGGATTGCATCAGGGCCGATCGCAAATAGAAGATCAGCGGACAGCTTTTGAAAAGCAAATTATTCAATTACAAAAAAGCCAAGCGGTTGCCGGAAGCTGGAGCGCTCTTTGGAAATCAAGGTCTTCGCTTTGCAAAGCGGCCTATGATCTTGAACAGAAAAATTTAGGTTTGGCCGAATTGCAGCTTCGGGAAGCGAAAACATCACTGGCGATGGTCAGCCCCGTCCTTATTGGAGCCGATCCCGTTCAGTTCGAGGAAGTGCGGCGCAATGTTGCCGAACTCAAACTAGAAATTGGATCCGATGTTGAAGAACAAAGAAGAATCATTTTAAACACGGGTGAACGTCTGGATACGCTCATTCGGCGTCTGCCAAAAACCTGATTGAGATTTAAATGGATCCTTTGCAGCAAGCAATAGTACATACTAGTGTTTGATAATCAAGCCACCTCCATTTGAAGTAATCAGCGCTCATTCATACCCCCTTTGTCATTCAGAACCCCCCTTTTGCCTCAGGATATGTTATTCCTTTGACAACAAATCCCGATTCTATGTAATGTGACAAAAAATGAGTCTTCCCAATCAAAGGTCATGTCAAGATTTACAAAAAATGTTTCCAAGAAAATAGGGCTTCCCCTGGATCGCTCGTTCATTTCGGCGAAAGTCGGACCGAGTCCGTCAGCATCCAACTGATCGAGTTCGGTCCTGAAGAAGCCACTGTGCGACATATCTCGGCCATTGAAAAATGTTTTCCGCTGAAAGAGAGTCCTTCCGTAACCTGGATCGATGTAAACGGAATACATGATACGGCTTTGGTAAAAAGAATCGGGGAATGTTTTCGTCTCCACCCCTTGTTTTTGGAAGATATTGTCACGACAGGTCAGTATCCCAAATTCGAGGACTTTGGAGACTATGTATTTGTTGTATTGAAGATGCTTGAATATGAGCAGGGTGGGCAGATTGCTGCGGAGCAGGTCAGCATTGTGCTAGGGCCTAATTTTGTCATTTCATTTCAGGAGAAGGTAGCCGATCTGTTTAAACCGATACGGGATATGATTCAGAACAATCACCTTTTCCGGAATAGAGGGTCTGATTATCTTGCATATTCACTTATTGACTTGATTATTGATCGGTATTTCCCGATTCTTGAGAAATTGGGAGATGACATAGAAGATAAAGAAAACCAGCTTATTGCTAATCCTGTTTCCGGGACACTGGGCAGTATTCAGCAATTGAAAAAAGAACTCCTTTTTTTGCGCAAGTCGGTTTGGCCCTTGCGCGAGGTTATAAGTTCACTGAGCAGGGGAATGACTCCTCTCATCAAGGATGAGACCAGGATTTATTTGCGGGATGTTCAACGACCACACTGTTCAGGTCATAGATACCATGGAGACCCTGCGGGAAATCATCTATGGTATGTTTGATATTTACCTGTCCAGCATGAGTAATCGCATGAACGAGATCATGAAGGTACTGACCGTCTTTGCGACTATTTTCATCCCTTTGACCTTCCTGGTCGGAGTCTATGGAATGAATTTCAAATTCATGCCCGAACTGGAATGGAAATGGAGCCACCCTATCCTCTGGTTATTCATGATCGGGGTTGCCGGAAGCATGCTGTGGTATTTTCGCACGAAAAAGTGGTTTTAGCTGAATCTTAAGATTCCATCTAGTTCCCTTTAATATGAGCACGATTTTGTGCGTTCAGAGCGAGGCCATGGACTTTCCGGAATCTCCGATCAGGGAGTCGGTTTTTTAGGAATAACTGCCCACATTGCAAGATACGCCAGGATCGCGAGTCCAAAAGAAAAAACGATAAAGATGATATAAAGAACGCGAACAACCGTCGGGTCCACATCGAAGAATTCTCCCAGGCCACCGCATACTCCTGCTATCTTTTTATCAGATGTGGAAAGATATAGCCTTTTCATATTCCCCCTCCGTCTTCTTTTTTTTAATGATGGCATTAACTGTTCTTTGGCTCAATACCGGAATCCCTGTATGGTTCGGTATTGATTAGGTTTTGACTTCAGTATCTCTAGGCTATCATAATCCTTTGCGCCGTCGAAAAGGCGGGTTTCCCCTATTGCCTAAAGGTGTAATCTGAATATTATTAGGATGAGACCTCTTTCAGTAAGGAGGGATATATGGATTACGATGATTTTATTGAGCAGGTAAAAGAGTTGGATTATATCGACAGTGACAGGGAGGCTGATGCTGCAGTAAAGGCTGTGCTTGGATTGCTGGCGAGCAAAATGGAGGAGCCCGACGCCAGAATGATGTCCGACAGTTTGCCGGAGCAACTCTCTTATGAAAAACTTCGGGACAGTTATGATGAAATGGCAGACATAACGACCGGAGAATACGCATCGGAAATCGCGGATCGTTTCGATCTGGATGAGGACCAGGCCCACGAGCTGGTCGATACGGTGCTGGTTATTGCGAAAGAAGCTTTGGGCGAGGAAATGATATCCGATCTGGAGGAGAAATTACCGTTGGATTGGGCGGAACTTCTCGAAAACGCATAATTAAAAGCTGGATGCTAGTCAGGGATCTGGTATTGACTTCTGCTTAAAAGAAAATTGGCCACATGGGATTCGACTCGGTTGCCGCCCTGAAAGGCAGATGACCGGTTTGGTTACCGCTAATCCAATGAGAAAATTCTTATAAGTTAGTGTAAGTTTATGATATTGCATGTTTTGGAAAAACCTTGATTACCCAAGGATCTACCCAAAGAACTCTGTTTTACAGATGTGTCCTTTAGGATATCCCCCCTAAATATCTGTTTTAAATCAAATGCGTACTTTCAGCGGCTGAGAAATAGAGGGCCGGGTCTAATATCTTCCGCTGTAGAGTAAATCTTCCCGTCTCCTTTGGTGGAAACCTGCGGAGTCCTATTTCTGTACGAGACTAAAGATGTGTGGAAGAACTCGGAGTGAAACTGGAAAAAACAAACCTCTAGAGTGCCCTTCAGATTTAAGCAAAAAAGCCGATAAATATAGCAAGAACATGTTTTTTATAATGCCAATTTTTTATTTATTTGCAGACTGGAATTGAAGATCAATGTTGCTTCTGTGAATGGAAAGCTAAAAGCTTTGAATATTAAGTGAAGGGGGTGGTCCCAAGATAGCGGAATATATTGGCATGTTGGAATAATGATGAATTGATAGCCGATTGGAAAAAGATCCATGCACAAGGCCTCGGTTTTACAGAATAATTAAGCCTATAACAAACCATGGTACCGGATCGGCGATACAGGACTTCCTAAACTCAGTGACGTCTTATTCTCAGAGGTATGAGTTTTTAGCGAATCCGAAAAGAAAAGGCTTTCTGCTCATCCCTGAACATTAGAGCCGGAGAGAGTAAAATGAATGATTTAAATACTGAAGATGCATTACCTCAGAGCGGCATTTATGGCCTATGGCTTCGTGTTACAAGCTTATCCATCGTGTATTTCCTTAAGTATCAGAATGAATTAGCGCGAGATTTCATCTTTGACGAAACGAACGTGTTTTTTGACCTTGTCTGTGAACAGATGGGATATGAGCCAAGGCAAGTAAGGAGAATGATTCTGAAAGCCAGCAAAAAAAGAGAGTACTTTGCCTTCCAACATCCAGCGGAAGAGAGTATGCACAATCACCACATCCGTATAGCGGTCGGAGGGTGAAGCCTTTGCTCATTATCCTAAATTCTTTTCTTTGATTGATAAATAGGTTTCTCAATTTATTCGAAAAGAAATAGAAAAAGGGTTGATTCGTAAGGTTATAAAATATTGGCGTCCCCACGGGGGTTCGAACCCCGGCTGCCGCCGTGAAAGAGCGGCCCAGAAGCCTAATTCCGCCATTTTATTGACCTTTTAAACCGGTTTATGCCGTTTAAACCAATCAAGTCCCGACCAGATTCACGACCAAAAACTGCCCGCCGTAAACAGTGCACCTCAAGAGCTCAAGTCCCACAGGTTTTATTCCAATATCTCTTAAAGTTTGAAAATGATCTTATTTATGAAATTTTGCTATCTAAATAAAACTATTTTTAAACTTCTGCGCTGCAAAAATTTGTATTGTGGATTTTTCCCCTCCGAGTCTCGTCGGATGGATCATTTTGCACCCTCAATAAGCCGCACGTGGATCGATTCAAGTCCCTTCTTCCCGAAATAATATGCCGCCTGTAGGTTTCTAACTTTAAAAAGATTGACTACTTAGGCGAATTTGAATAAGTACTTTCCTGACGAATGTCTTTTCTGTAGAGGCAAGTCCGGAACCGGAGAGACGAATGACACCAAAAAACATGAGGCCTAGCAAAGTCAATCACGGCCCGAATCCTGAACAAGTAAAACTCTTGATCCATGAGGGCGAAGGGCTCACCGTAGAATTCAAGGAGCGATACACCTCGCGAATCGACGAGGACATTGTTGCCTTCGCCAATGCCAGAGGCGGAACACTGCTCCTCGGGGTTCGGGATGACGGAACCATCACCGGCGAACGCTTAACCAACGATCTGAAAGCCAAGATCAACAGCTTGGCCCGCAACTGCAAGCCGGCTATTACGGTCGAACTTTCGCAGGTCGGGGAAGTCGCGGCTGTTATGGTTTCTGAAGGCACGGGAAAGCCCTATGCTTGCGGCTCCGGCTACTACCGGCGGCTGGATGCTACCACTCAGAAGATGACGCATGAAGAGTTGCGTGTCATGTTTGCCGAGAACGAACCATTGCCCTTTGAGGAAAATACCGTTCGCGGATTTTCCTTTGATGATATCTCCAAACGAAAGATCCTCGCGTTTGCCAAAGAAGCGGGCATCCGCATCGGCTCCGTTGCCGTGCCCCAATTTCTGCGCAGTCTCAGGGTGGCGGATGAAGCCGGAGTAAAAAATGCGGGCATTCTTTTCTTTGCGAAAGACGTCTATGCCCACCTGCACCAAGCCCAAATGACACTCCTGGCGTTCAAGGGAACAGGGAGGCTCCACATCTATGATCGCCGTGATATTCGGGATGACCTCCTGACCCAATTCAATGAGGCCGTTGAGTTCCTCAAAAAGCATCTGAACATCCGGAGCGAAATCAAGGGCATCAATCGAGAAGACATATACGAAATTCCATTTGAAGTTCTGCGTGAAGCCATCGTGAATGCCATCATGCACCGCGACTACAGCATTGCAGGCACGCAGGTCAGCATTGAGGTTTATGATGACAGGGTAGAAATCGTGAACCCCGGCGGTCTCCTGAAAGGCTTGTCTATAAAGGAACTCGGTACACTTTCGATCCGGCGAAATGAACTGATAGCAGACCTTTTCTTTCGCCTTCACAAAGTCGAGCGCATTGGCATGGGTATCAAAAAAATGAAAGAAGCCATGACCACAGCCGGATTGCGCGAACCGGTCTTTGCGAGCGATGCGTTTTTTAGAGCGACATTTCAGCGATTACCTGAATTCGCCCTCAAGGAAAAGGAAGTGGAAAAGGGTTCGGAGAAAAAGTTCGGAGAAGGTTCGGAGAAAAGTTCGGAGAAAAGTTCGGAGAAAGTTTTAGCGTTCCTAAAAGAGAATAATACAGCCAGTGCGCGGAAAGTCGCAGAGGCCCTTAATTTGTCCCCAAGAGCTGTAGAAAAGCAGATAGCCGCTTTAAAGAAGGCCGGGAAACTCAAACGCATCGGTCCGGCAAAAGGAGGGCGATGGGAGGTCGTTGGGGAAAGATAGTTTTTGTGCTTAGCGCCTTTTTTTACATATTTGGAACTTTAACGTATTAGCATGTGAGCGGATTTGACATCGGGGCAGGTTAAGCCCCCATTGATTAGCAAGCACGCCATAAAACAAATGAGCTGCCTTGAATTATGCCCTCTATTAACCTTTTTGTCTTGAACAAAAATGAGGGCATGACTTAATCATGTTCTCACTGTCAAGAAGATGAGCCAGACGCGAATTATTAATGGATTTAGAAAATTTCTAGCAAAGATCAACAAAGAAGGAATTCAAAATATTTCTCCATTGGATATCTGCATCAGCATTTTGTCTGATGAGTTGCAAATTCAGGACTTCATTGGCACAACTGATATCGAAACGAAGTATTACTGGATCGGAAATATTTATGCTAGCTTAATTCCATCATCAAGCAGGAAAGAATTGGCCGCTTTCTTCACGCCGCCTCTAATTGCTCGATACACAATAAATCGACTTGAGGAGTTCGGCTTTAATATCACGTCATCTCGAATTCTTGACCCCGCCTCTGGAGGAGCAGCGTTTTTAACACCTTTGGCCACAGCGTTAATAAAAAAACTTAAGCTTCAAGGGAAAACCCATCTGGAAATTGGAACACATATTTTTAATCATTTCTCGGGAATCGAAATCGACAAGGATCTGGCAAATCTTTCGGGATTAATTCTGAATGATTTTATTTCAAAACAATTACCCCCATTCAAAAAGGATTTATCGAGAATTATTCATGATGAAGACTCGCTATACGTAAGCGGATGTGACAACTACTATCATGCTGTTGTGAGTAATCCACCTTATGGCAAAATGCGAAATCCCCCAATCGCCATTTACAAGAGGTTTGCTGATTCGCTTACAGATAAGCATGTCAATAAATATGCTTTATTCATACGCCTAGCCATAGATTGGGCCATGGCCGGAGGTTTCATAGCCTTGGTTGTGCCCACCAGTTTCATTGCAGGACCTTCCTTCGGAAATCTTAGAAAATCGATTCTTGAAAATACTCATGTCTTGGCAATCGATTTGATTGATACGAGAGACGGCCTCTTTGTGGATGTTCTCCAGGACGCGTGCATTCTCTTTCTGCGCAAGAAGAAAGGCAAAGAACCAGAAACCCCTCCAACTTGCAGGCTTCTTGATGAGTTTGGCTCTTATCGGGAACTAGGATCCATCGATACACCATCAGAACTTTCAGACCGTCCATGGGTACTCCCATCAGAGTTATCACCCGAAATCTCTACAAATGACTTCTTTTCAGAAGCATACTCAAGGCTCGCCGATTACGGATATGGAGTCCGGGCAGGATACTTCGTATGGAATAGGCAGCAAGAACGAGGCAGAGAAGGAAACAGTCCGAGAAGAAATGAATACCCTCTGATCTGGGCACACTGCATCAAACCAAATGAACCGTGCTTGCTTTCAACACATCGAAATCATGTTAAACCTGGCCTTATATGTTTTGTAAGATTCGATAGCCCAAGTGAATCTCTTATAAATCAGCCAGTGATCGTCCTTCAGAGGACCACCAATCGGCACCAGGCGAGGCGACTTGTAGCCGGGTATATTACAAAGGATATGATCAGAAAATACAGTTCAGTGATAACTGAGAACCATACTATTATAGTTTATCCACTCCGTAACATTAAACAGAAAATTAATTTAAGGATGATGTGTCGGCTGCTCAATAGTAAACCAGTTGATATGAGATATCGTCAGATTTCAGGTACCGTGAGTGTTTCGGTAAAACTCTTGAAGGAAATGCCATTGCCACATCCTGCACTCATAATGAATAGATATGGAAAAGATCTTAGTGCAGAAGAATTTGATGAACTGGTTGAGAATTGCTACCTTGAAGCTGCCAGGTTGAAAAGATGACCACTTACGAACTGCTGGAAAACTTCCCATTTAGGCATGTGTCAAACCCAGATCATGTTGTTCATCTGAATAGCGTTGCTCGCGGTCTGCTTGAGATGTTTTGGCTCTGCGGGGAAACGCAGGAGTCTGCAGTAGTACTGACGTGGCCTTCAGGGGTCGAAAGTGTTGCCATACTCCATGCGTTAGCAGAACTTCAGCAGATTGTAATTGACAACCACATAGAACTCGGGGCCGAGATATTTCCGTTCTTAACCTATTTCTGGCCATGGAGACCCACAACGGAAACTTTCCAAAAGCGCCTCCTGATTGATCGAAATGAACTTGTTAAAGGTAATAACCGCTTTGTTGCGGCCAACTACATTGACAAGCAGAAGGATCATGGCGTTGAGTATGCTTTTCATATGGCTTTGAACTGTATAAGGGACCTCGACCCGGAGGCGACTGTTACGCACACACGAGGACATCGCCATATACTGCCAAATCACCCGGAACTCATTCATCCGACGCTTTTCGAAATTACTCCCCAAGCGGTCTTCCAGACCGGCACAGTGAGAAATCAGCTATCGGCAAAAGAAGGTTTTCTGCACAGAGCCCAAAAGTACATCAGAACTTGTTCTTCATTATCAGACGCGCGTCTTTTCCAAATCGATTCAGCGCCTTTCTTCATGATCAGCATTCCTGCCACTTGCGAAAAACGTGACTTATTTCGAGGGGACCTATTCGGCGCACGTAGACCGAATATCGTACTCATTGACTTGACAGGTGTCTATAGCCGTATTGGTAAAGATTGGCAGAAACAGCTCAATGAGTTCCTTTCTGTTCTCGTCAACGTCTTTTTAGACAGGAATAAGGGGATACCGCCGGTCCTGGCGATAACGGATGACCCATTGGTTTTCAACAAACTCTTCTTCAAGCTGCTGGCTGACTATGAGGAAAAGAGACGGCAGAAGCGCAACGTATGCCGCTACTCATTTCTAAACGTGGCACAGGGACTTTTTGACCATAAGAGCACGGTAGACGCTAACAGCCCCGTTCCATCAGTCATGGTGGCATCTTATGCCGAGGATATGGTCGATATATTTGTGGCGGGTCAGGAACTCAGAAACAAGGTTAGAGCCCTTGGCTCGGAACAACTCGCAGAACAAATCAATACGCTAAACCACGCTATTCGAAACGTTGTGAACATGCCCGGTGGGCTGGCTGATTACATGCTGTTCTTGGCGGACTATTGCGATCAATCCGGACGAGATATTCGGACTGTCGCGCTAAAGCCTCCGGAAGAATGGATTAAGACAAAGGAGCTCGTAGATGCAGGAGATGCCGGCGCTGAGCGGATAGAAGCTGATGCTTATTTGAGGAACTGCAGAGCTATTATCGAGGGCTTAAAGAATGACACCCCTCTTCAATCCAGACTTGACCTGTTGTACCAGAAACTTTTGGAACAGGATGAAAGCCATCACGCCATAGTGTTTCCGAATAGGCAGATGAAAGAATTCGCATTGTGGATGATAAGCAACCGTGGAAACGATGCATCATCCTCGGGCGGAAACTGTGATACAAAACTCGTTCTTTTCGACAGCAGGGAAGCTTTAGACTCTTTCGACGGGCCCCCCAACAAATTTGAAAACGTCTACTTCATTTTACCACGACAAAAATACCTCTCGAAAATGATTGCTCAGAGCGCAATGCCGCTAAATCTGACTTTCGTGTGTGACGGTGGCACCGTTGTATCGCTCTTACGTTATGTCGACATCCTTGAGAAAGTCCCTGGGCTTGAAATCATCAGGCCGCGTTTGACGGCAATGCGTGAAGCCTTACAACAAGCCGCCAACAACCGGGTAGATTTGCTCGGAGAGTTGGACGAAGTCAAGTTGATGACAAATTCCCTCATGTTTAACCTTCGCGAAATGGAACCAGGCTATTATCAAGGCCACCCAGTTGTTATCGTGACTGAGGAAGGCGAAAGAATTTCTGCTTATGAGGGGTCTGACATACTGCGTTACCAAGAGGAAAACGACATTCAACCATTTTCGAAGGTGACTGCTTCGCAACTTCAGGCAGGTGACAGATTCTTTGTCATTACTTCTCAATTTCTAGATGCTGCATCCGACAAAATTAACTTAACTGCTATGGCCACTGAGACACTAAGGGTTTACCACGCTAGAGTTTTAGAAAGAGTAAAAGAAATCAAAGGACGGTCGCTCAGGGAGAAAGCCGAAGTAATCCAAGAACGAATGAAGAGGGACTTACAAAGAGCTGACATTGGCGAAGTTGAAAATGCCACCAATATTGTCAGATGGATTAAGGTTGGCGGCTTATTGGAGACACCACGGGAGCTTGTAAAACCACATGCACCTAGACTACGAAGGGTGTTCAAAATTTTCATGAAAGCCCTTGAGGTATCAGATGGCGAGGCTGACTGGTACTGGGCTGCTGCGATTCAGAGCACGCGAACGGTTCGTATTCGTACCGGTCTCGACCGTAACCGGGTCTTTTACAAGCTCCTCCTCGATCCGACCTCTGTAGAACCGTTCTTTCGTGGAGACAAGGGAGACTTGCGGAACCTGATTGATATCGCCTGCAGAAACGTATTTACCGTATCTCACATCGTCAAGGAGCATGATGATGAACATCCGAAACATTAAGGGAAAAGATTTTGTCGAGGCAAAAGAAGCCCTGACCGATAGCCTCCTAAACCTGACTTACCGGTTTGTATCTGGCCAAGGGGTGGATGGCGAATTCGTGTTTGGGGATAAGCCCAGCAGAAAGTTCGTATCCGGTTTCCTCCTCCCAGCGATGAGCGAGAGTGGCGCTGACGACGAAACAAACGATATTCACATCAGCAATTTGGGAATGGACCTGCAGGTAAGCAATCCTCCGACAGGTGAACTTGGGATTGAAGTTTCGTTCAGTGTCTACATCAGGGTCCTCCCCACCTGGGATGAAATCGAGCGGTACGGGCTGAAACCTACCTTTCAGCTTCGTGCAGCGGAACAACGAAAGATTCGCGATGCCATCAGGGACCGAACAAACGCACTCTTGGCAGAGGAGCAGAGCAAACCGGAGGATCAGCGTCGCGTGCGGGGCCTCATTCGCATCATCGCAAGCGAGGAGATATACCGACGGTTCGGCATTACAGTAAGAGGTCAGGATGGAATGTCACAACTCGACCAGGAGGAAGGAACCGAGGCGGGTCAGGAACCCGCGTCCGAAGCAGAGGGTGCTAGGCCTCATTTGATATCTACCGGCAGCGATGTCATTCTTCCTGACCATCTGGCTCAGCCAGCGGACATACCGCAGAAATGGCGCAGATTCTCTCATTCTTCCGAAACGTTGGCTTTACCACTCCTTGCATCGGATGCCGATATTGAAGCATCACTGAAAACCTTTGCTGATAAATTGTGGGCTGATATCTCTCAAAAAGTGACGACCTGGGTCAACTCTACCGAAGGCCAGCAGTGGGCTTATCGGGAACAACCGGTCGCGCCCACCCAAATCGCAACCAAGGATGCCTGGGATGCCTTCCTCCAGACAGTCAGGCGAACTCTCCCGGATATCCCGACGTTGCTGCCGCCTTTAAGTAATCTACGTCTAATTTGCAGCAAAGCTCCCAACTTTTCAGATTCATCAGTAGTGAACGTGAGAGTTTCTTTCGAAAACCAGAACAACGCACCTTCACGGAACAGATATCTTTGTCACGATGCCGCAATCCATCAAGTTCAGGTCGTTGTGACCATACCCACGGCCGTTCACAGGCGCTTACGTCTGGAGCGTATCCAGCCATCATTTCGCTTCCGCAACTTCATGACCTATCCTGCCCTCGGCCTCAATTGTGGAGTTGAGGTCAGAAGCGAAGATAGCGACAACGTCGTTCTCAAGACAACATGGTTGCCAAAGTACATTCTTCCGCGAATCACTCCTCGGGAGATCCCCGGGATACCATGGAAATATCAGGAACTGAGCGAAACAAAAACCGATATAAGCTCCCTGTACCAGCTAATTCACGAATATACCAAGTGGATAGCCGAACAGAAAAAAGTGAATCCAGCTGAATATGAGCCCGACCCGGTTAAGCGTCACGAAGAAACCGAGGAGTACAGGAACGCGCTGAAGGCATTCGAACGAGAATGCTCTCTGGTGCGCCGGGGCATCGACCTTCTCCAGGAATCTCAGACTGCCTTCAAAAAAGACCCCACATCAAGAAAGGCTATCCCTTACCGGGCATGGGTGCTCCTGAACAGGGCCATGTTCAAGGCAGGTCAAGTTAAAGGATTCGAAGGGTGGAGGCTCTTCCAAGAAGCCTTCATTATCGCCCATATACCGACGATTGCATCCAGAATCGACGAATTCCGCCCGTGGCACGACCGCGAACTGGACGAGGAAATGGCTTCGCTGCTTTACTTCCCGACCGGCGGCGGCAAATCGGAAGCCTTCTATGGCCTGCTGCTATTTAACTTGTTCCTCGACCGATTACGTGGAAAGCACCGCGGCGTGACCGCTCTCATCAGGTACCCGCTGCGTCTTCTGACCTTGCAACAGGCCCAGCGCCTCTTTGCATTGCTCGTATTCGCGGAACAGGTCAAATACGAGGAAGGAATAAAAGGAGCTCCGTTCGAAATCGGTTTCTGGGTTGGGAAAGCGAATACTCCCAACAGAAACACTCCGGAGGAAATCAAGGGCATCCTCAAAATCGGCGAAAGTATGCCCATAGAAGGAACAGCTGATCGTGCTGCTTACGACCACGCCAATGATGCCTTCAATAAAGTTCCGGTCTGTCCATACTGCAACAGGGGGCCG
Source organism: Syntrophaceae bacterium UBA4778 (assembly GCA_002403175.1). The sequence goes on from DHHG01000154.1 coordinate 14,944, forward strand.
ACGGACCTGAGATACTATCCTGACCGAGATAACAGTGTCGGGATATTGTGCTTTCATGACGATTGCAAATGGAACCAGATGAACGGCGGTATCACCCCGCTGCCGTTTCTTCTCACGGACCAGGACATTTACGCCCACGCTCCAGCGATCATCCTGGGCACACACAATCGACAAACTCGCTCTTATCGGGCAGCACGATTCCACTATCAACAAAATCGTTGGTATGCTGGGCTTGGCTCGATTTGTTGATTCCCATGGACGGCTAAGCAGCCCCCGCAAGCGTAAAGAATTACAGACGGCCCTTGATAACCACGCGCTAACCCGTGTTGCACCTGCCTTTGCAGATGGAGATGAGCTGTTTCATGACCCTTTCCCATCGTTGGTGATTCAGGATGAGGCGCATCTCTTGGAAGAGAGCCTTGGCACATTCGCCGGTCTCTTCGAGACCACCTTTGAACAGCTATTGCTCGGAATTTCTCCGTTACTTGGGACGAGAATAGTGCGCGGTGAAGGTGGGAAACCACGGATGCCGAAGGTCATTGCCGCAACGGCCACCATATCGACGCCAGGCAAGCAGATTGAAGCACTGTATCAGAGGCGGCACCTGCAGTTTCCCTATCCGGGAACTTCCATCTACGAGAGCTTCTACGCGCATCCGGAGAAGACATTGAATCCTTTACGGCAGGCATCCATTGATGCCGCCCCGGCCGATACAAGGGAAAGAGTAGCCGAACTGCATGCGCCATGGATGAGAGTTTATGTCTCCATTATGACCAATGGCAGGTTGCACACCGTAACCACCGTTAACGTGCTGGCCGCTTACCATGTGATGATTTCGAAGCTGTGGCAGCTCATTCAGGGCAACCCTACTGCGGCAGTGGCGCTGTTGAAGGATGCGCTCTCCGACAGCCCGGTTAAAATGTACCACGCTGCCGCACTGGACGCGTTGACATCGGATGCCGAATCTCTCCTTAGCCTCCTCGACCTGTTCAGGATATCTCTCACCTACGTTACAAACAAGAAGGGTGGCGACCAAGTCATTGATGCGTTGGCGGGAGAGGCGCCAAAGTTACATATTGCCGCAGCGCTGCCGGTATTCCATATCAGGACTGACCTCATTTCAGGTGGGGTCGACGTTAAGGCCATCCAGAACATAATGCGGGTCGCAAGCGGTACGGTAAAGCCGGAGGGGCTCCAAGACTCTTTAAGAAACATCGTTGCCACATCGGCTATTTCTCACGGCGTCGATGTTGACAAGTTCAACGCCATGTTCTTTGCCGGTATTCCGACTGACATCGCCGAGTATATCCAGGCATCGTCCCGGGTCGGCCGGACGCATGTTGGTTTCAGTCTCCTGATTCCCGTCCCTCAGAGGAGGCGTGACCGGTATATAGTCGAGGTGCACGACATTTTCCATAGGTTCCTTGAACGGATGATTGCCCCTGCTGCAATTGAACGGTGGGCAGACAATGCCCTCAAGCGAGTTGTTCCCAGTCTTTTCCAGGCCTGGTTGGTTGGGTGTGAGGAGCAGAGGCTCTTCGTGGGGGCTACGGACAAGAGGACCATTTCACCGATTGACAACACCCATGAAGTGAAGAAGCTCATCAGAGCAATGACCACTGATGGATTTTTCAGAAGTGTCGGAAGTTTTGTAGTAAATGCCATAGGCGTAAAAGGTCGGGGGCTCAGCGCAATCGGCCAGCCCAACAATCAGGAGTATTATGAGAGCTCGATACTCAACGAGATTTATAGGCTGGTGACCGAGTTCGACGACAGACCCGATACCTTGACAGACCTCGATAAATTCTGGACCGGCTCCCGTGTCGCGAAAAAGCCGATGACATCCCTGCGTGATATTGATGAAGCGGGGGTAATTATGGCAGGCAAGTACCTGCCTGAGCGAGTCGGGAAAGGGATACTGAGGACGCCCAGAATCGAAGATGCGATGCTTATCGCAACAAAAAACATACGGAAACAGACTGCTGTTTTTTCTGAGATGGACAGCGAAGGAGACGCATAGCCATGTCCGAAAAGGGTCCAGTAATCAATCGTTCGAAAGTGCAGTTGGCCACGAGCTACGCTCCGGGGTCGCTGTTTACGTTTGAGGGCGGTAGGGGATGTTTCCTGTCTGTTCCTGTCCTGACTACCAGGTATGACTCAAATATCTCGACGGTAGTGACCCAGCAGATAGAAGAACAGATGAGGGAAATTATCACCAACTGGTTTGATGCCGGCATGGATTGTCAGGGTCGCGCGGCCTCGGGGCCGCCGATTTATGCGGACCAAGTTCTGGAACGGTCTGCTTTCCTGGATCACCGGAAACAGCCTCTCTTCGATATCAACCAGTTTATCTTGCTTGAACCTACGCAAATCGGTTATTACCCGGACCCCCTCAATTTTGTCTGCGGAAAATGCGGCCTTCTTCACCGCTACACTGACGTCGATGACTATGCGAGAAACCATGTCGAACAAGAAAACCGAACCGACTGCAAGAAATCTCCTGAGGATAGCAAGCATCGTTGGGGACAACTTGATGTTGTCTTTGCGCACTGGAGCGGCAATTATGAGCCTTTGTTCCCAGAGAGGCCTTGCCAGTGCGGCAACAAAGAGTTTTATCTGGTCAAATCGACAACTGGAAGGTTCTCGGACTGGCACTTCAAATGCAGCAAGGAGGGGTGCCCCTCAACTCAGGAAATGACCAGGCGCGACCCGAAGACAAAAGCGTTGCTGGAACAACAAATTCAGCAGGGCACGGTGCATCAGCCGAAGGAAATGCTAATGCTTCCCGTTTCATACAGGGCATCTTCTCTCTATTATGTCCAGACCGACAGGTTCATCCCCTATCCCGATACAAGTATATTCGAGCTACTACACCCGACCAAACAGGAGGAACTTGCCGGGGAACTTCTCAGCATTTACAACTATCCGCAGCAGCCTGTGTCTGACAACCAAATCAAGGCAGCCTTGGAGAGTGTCGGGCAAGGCGGAGCATACGTTGCTTATGCCGGCATGAAAGCAGCAAAAGTATCACTGCCCCCGGATGCTGCGCTTGTTCTCCAACAGCAACTCGACAACATGGTCGAGGATTGGAGACAAAAGGGCTGGTTGGAACGTACCATATCCATTCCAGGCGAAGTCACCGCCCAAGTAATGGCGCGCCAAAATTATGCACGCAAGTATGATCCAATCCGCCTAGGAATTGAGCATTCACTCTTGGAGAAGAAGCAACTCGTTATTTCGGGCGGTCTCCGGAAGCTGACTGTCGATTTGATGAACCCTCCACCCGATGTTGCTCCCGAGGGCACTGGTCAACAGGAAGTGAAAGAGGCGTACCAGAAGAACCTGCGGAACGTTCTCGGCAAGCTGGGAATAAAGAGACTGCTCATGCTGCGAGAGCTCGACCTGGTTCAATATTCGTACGGATACACGAGGGTGTCCGCAAGCCCCACTACCGAACAAAAGGGACTTGTCATGCCCGTATGCCTGCGTTCATTCGAACCGGTGAGAATGAGCCAACGGCCTATTTATGTGCTTCACCAGAAGAACGAGGCATTTTACGTTCAGTTGGATGAGGCCATGGTAATTGAATGGCTGGCTGCAAACCATCTAACAATAAATCTGCCGCTGGCAAACGGCATGAGATTCGGCGCAAGATATATTGAAAACTACTTGGATTTTGGGCCGTTCCTGGAACTATACAAGAGCCAGAGTTCAGATGTAGCGAGAACAATCTGCAATATGGCCTATATGCTGCTGCACACGATGGCCCACCAGTTTATCGTTACCATCTCAGAATACTCAGGGCTTGAACAGGGTTCCTTCGGTGAATATCTCTTCCCAGCCGATTTGGCATTTATCGTTTATAGGAGCGGCATGACACCGGATCTCGGGAACCTCTCCTCCATGTGGCGCAATTTCAATGTTACCGTGCTGGAGCAGATGCTATCCGTGAACAAGCTACAATGCAGTTCCGGCTCACTTTGTGACCATCGAGGCGGTGCCTGCCCAGGTTGCATAATGCTTCCCGAAACGACCTGCATTGCGGCCAATCAACTCCTTTCACGGAGCGTTCTGAAAAACGGGCCGGCTTCACGATGGTCTCGTGACAAGAGCGACATAGTAGGCTTTTTTTCGTTGACAACAGCATGAAAAACGATGTCATCCAAAAATTCTTCGAGTTGATATGGCCGTTTCCCACAACCGCAGAGAGACTCGTGCGGGTAATGGCGCAATCCGGGTATGAACCTGTTACTTCGGAATTCGTCGAAAGGACTGCAAGCTTAGGCGCTCATGAAATAGTGCGTATTCCACAGATACTTCGTGCCATGGTGAAAGTGGGAATCGTGACCGAAGTTGGCCAAAATCTATGGCTTTTGTCTGCAGAAGAACAAGAGATGATGAATCTTGCTCTGCAGTTGGCAGGAGCAGCAAATTTTCAACGTGTTCACAAGGATAAGGACGAAGTCCAGGTCGTCTTGACTCTTCCAGAAGAGCCGAGCAAGCTTTGCGATGTGTTGCCAGAACAGGGACCATACTGCGCAAAATTAGGGACCACTGACTCCATATTCGCTAGAATCGCTCATGAAGCAAAGTTTCGGATTGTTATTGTAACTCCTTTTATCGACAAGGTAGGAGCTGAATGGCTCGCCAGTATGTTTAGATTGACTGATGCCAAGCCAGTGGAGCGGATCCTCATACTTCGGGATTATCAGTCGGCCAAAGTACCTTTGGAGAAAATTGCAAATGAGTTACACCGCCTACAAGTGAGAGTGTTCGAATATCATATCCATCATAAAAAACGCCGCCCTCCATATGAGACATTTCATGCAAAAATTATTTTGGGTGATGACTCACAGGCTTATGTAGGTTCTGCAAATATGCTGGCCTCATCTCTCGACCTTGCGCTTGAAGTCGGATTATTGGTTAAAGGTCAAAGTGTTGTGGATATAAAGAGGCTTGTTGATTCTATGATTTCAATATCTAATTCTATGTCGAATCTTTAAACTGCGAATGTGCTGCAATAACTTGTCTGAACGAAATTGGAAGAGGCTTAAGATGAAAAAGCACAATATGGCTAGTGTCCCGGAATAAATGTCCCCGCCCAGGTCGGCCTCTATTGAATTCCGTCCGGCACATCCATGCCGATGACGGCATTAAGATGTGCTCGGTCGAAATACAATGACGGCCGCCGTGGAGTCGAATTCACTTCGGTCTCGACCTCGTGATATCGAGTCTTCTTTATCCCGCCCTGGTTTAAGGCACTGCAAGAGGTCCATCGGCCGTTTTATTGAGTAACCGCCTTCTTGACATTGAAGATTGCTTTTGTGCTCCTGCCCTTACCCTGCTTCAGAATTTGAGTTCTCTTGTTTGCAGGTAGTCCTTGTATTTTTCATCCACATTTTTTTCGATGCCCCAGAATCGCCCGCTGCCCAGATCAATCTTGATGAATTCGGCGAGCATGATGAGGGTCCACCAAGATAGATTTTCCGCGCGTCTTAACTGAGGGGCTATTTCTGAAACGACCGCCTCCAATTTTTCCAAATCTGCTTTCAGTTCTTTGATGCCTTCCAGCGCGTAAGCCCATTCGATTTTTTGTCTGATGATTTGTGCCACTGAGAGCTTTTTTTGTTCGGCTTCGGATCGGATTTTAGCTTGCAGCTCATCGCTCAGCCGGATGCCAATTGCCTTGTTCATGGGGTACCTCCATTACTGGGACTCGTTTCGTTGTACACATTACGCAACCTGCCGTTGCCTGGTGCGTTAACAGATTTGCCGTTTTTTCGCTTAAAACCATTTCATATCATACCCTTAAGCCGTTAACAGTTTTGTTAACAAAAGGCCTGTAAAATCGGGTGATTTCCCTTTAATTTCAATATGTATACGGTGTTAACGTTCTTTCAGTATTTTTTGACCGCCTGTATACATCAGCCCTCTTTTTTCGTTTTAACCAACTGTTCTCACTTAGATTTCAACGTATACATCCTTGTCTTTTCACGATTACGGCAAAACAGCCGAAAGTTGCTCCTTTCAGCCCAGAGGCGTGCTAGCTCCCAAGAGAAAATTCATCGCGTTTCATATCGCCTTGTCGATCTGTTTCAGCTCCGTTTTTCATGTTGTCCGGATGCCGTTTTCCGATTCCGTTCGCTCATGTTTTTATATCGCGTTCAGCCTGGCGCATCTCACATGTGTGCCCCGTTCACCTGCTTCGGATATGAAGTTCCCGGTTGCGTCGGCCAGCCTTTTTTCTCCGCCTGAAAAAAGTTGGACTCGGTTCTTGGGTAGTCTGATAAGTCCATCTCAACAAGGGCTCCTACTTATATAATGTTTGCCATGCAAGGTGTTTTTGGGGGTATTTGGAAAAATATTTTCAACTTTTTTTCATTTTTTTCGTCAAAACACCCTGCATGACAAACATTATATATTAGGGGGGCTTTTTTCTAGGAATCTCCATGCTGCGACCATATCACGCCGACAAAATGAAGACAGGTGCTGGATATCCACTCCTGCAAACCTAAAAAGTTTAAAATAACAACTCTTCCAAGTGCCCGAATCAATGCCGGTTCATTGAACCCACATCATTTTTTTCAACTTTTTTTCGCTTTTTTCGTCAAAACACCTTGCATGGCAAACATTATATATATAGAGGGCTTTTTTTGCTGAGTCGGCAAGTGGCTCTCACTGAGGTGCCGGAACCCGACCGGTCTGCCTGCCGCTCATGGACATTCGGGATCTGATGGGAGGTACAGGGATTGCGCTGGTTCAGAATGTATTGCGAGATTCTCGATGATCCGAAAGTTGCACGGATGACGGACAGCCAGTTCAGGATCTTCACCTATCTGCTGGCTGTTGCCTCCGAATGTGACAGGGAGGGGTGTATCCAACTCACGGTCAAAGACTTGGCCTGGCGCATGCGTTTCTCGGAGGACAAACTCTCCGATGCGCTGGAGCATCTCTGCGAGGCCGGCATTGTTGCCAAGCATGAGAATGGATGCCAAGTCGTCAATTGGCGAAAGCGGCAGTTCAGGAGCGACAACGTAACCGGCAGGACGAAACGTTTCAGGGAACGTTCCGCAGAACGTTCTTCGGAATCCCCTATGGAACGTTTACGGGAACGGCACCAGAGCAGAGCAGATACAGAAGCAGATACAGAACAGAGCAGAGCAGAGGGGACCACCCTGTTGATAACTCGGCTGCAAGAGCCCTTTTACAAGAACCTGACAAGAATGGGGCCGAGGAAGTGAAAGCCCTTTTGGGGAAGATAGCCACACTGAAGCCTGATGCCTGGTTCTTCCAGGAGGTCTCAGGCTTCACTCAGAGCAGCATCCCTCGCATTAATCGCGGCGAGATCCACCAAGAAGCCCTTCTGCATGCACTCAGACGACTTGTGGAAGAACTCGCCAATGGAGGAACTATCCTACGCCCCAGGGCCTTTCTCAAAAAGATCATGGAAGCGGAAAACGGGCATTACCAGGAGCAGGAGGAGCAGCTCAAGAAAGAGCGGCTTCAGCCCTCCAGGGAAGAGGCCATTACTGCACTTCAGCGGATCGGCGGCGTTCTCAAGACAAATGAACAGAGCCAGACAGATGATTGAATGCACCGAAACTCAATACTGTCCTGAAATAGACGAGAGGTAGTTATGAGGAAATACATTGCCCACCTTGTCCAAGGCGCAAACGGGCCGCTGTCCTGCGAATGCACGGACACCATCACCTGCGGGAACTGCGTTCAGGTCAATCTCATGTTGATGGCAAAGCGATTCAAGGTAGAAGACGAGACTGTGAAGGCGTTCATTCGCGAAGTGGGAGAGAACGGCATCCGGCGGACAGCGCGGCAGATGGGAATTGAAGAGAGAAGCTTGCGGCGCTGGATTCAGGGGAAAAATTTCCCTGCCTCTGTAATCGAGAAATTCAGGGCACTGCGGCAGGGATGACTTACCCTACGTGAAGCCTAGTTTTGACCGCAAATTCATATTGGAATCATTAAGGATTTGGTGGGCGTTTTTTCAAGGTTGAGAGTTTTCGGAAAATGCATCTTGCACAGATCGTTTCAAAGGGTTTCCGATGAAGCAGAGGAACTTACGGTAGAGTGATATGAAACAGGAATCTCAATCGCAGCGTGGCTTGCAGAAGAGTCAGGATGTCACAAGTTCAATGAAAGACGCATTGACTGAGACATTGGGCAAGCGATTGACCGCGCAGGAAGTGGCAGAATATCTGGGTGTTGACGCTGAAACGGTAAGGCGCTATTATCCGATCCTTGGCGGAATAAGGCTTGGACGCCTTATCTTGTTCTTTGAAAACTTGATTATCCAAGCGATAAAGGAGAACAGCCATGCCTTACAAGAGGAAGAGAAAGAACAAAGTGGAATGGATAGCCGATGTGATGTGTCGGGGCAAGAGGTACTACAAGATATTCGGTACCAAGGCCAAGGCGCTCGCATGGGAATCCGACATAAGAGAAAATCCCGAAGAAAACTTGAAGACCCCTTCGGAATCCTTGACGCTGATTGAATGGGCGACAAAATACCTTGAATATTCAAAGGTCAAATTTTCAAAAAAAACCTTTGATGCAAAGAGAGTCGCCTTCAGGGGCTTATTAAAGCAGGTTGAGCCATCAATGCCTGTTGAAGCGTTAAAGCCCGTTCAGGTCCTGAATTACTTAAAGGCACAAGCTATAAAGCGTTCCGGCTATGCAGCCAATAAGGACAGGAAGAACCTGCTGGCTGCATGGAATTGGGGGATCAAATATTTGGACTTGCCCTCACCAAACCCGTGCTTGACGGAACGTTTCCCTGAAGAAAGGCAGACTCGCTATATCCCTCCGGAAGATGATTTTTGGAAATTGTACGAGTCCCTGCAAGGGCAAGACAGGGTGATGATTCTGGCCTACCTTCATCTGGCAGCCAGACGGTCAGAGCTCTTCAGGCTTCGGTGGGAGGATATTGATTTTGCCGGGCAACGATTACGGCTCGGGACGAGAAAGAGGCTCGGAGGCAGCCTTGAATACGACTGGCTGCCGATGACGGACGAGCTATTCAATGCAATCGTTCTTCACCGTCAGGAGGCCAAAACAGAATGGGTGTTCCCTAATCCGGATAGAGGAACACCTTTCATTGCACGTCAGCGGTATTTGAAGAAAGCATGTGACAGGGCGGGGGTGAAGCCTTTCGGATTGCACGCCATCAGGCACTTGACGGCCAGCATCCTGGCTCAGGCGGATGTTCCGATGGTGACGATTCAGAGGATTCTCCGGCACAAGCAATTGACTACAACAGAGAGATACATCCGAGGTCTAGAGCCCGTCCGTCCTGCACTTGAAGTTTTGTCCAACAGAAATTCACGACCAAAATTCACGACCATCCTTCAGATGCCGGAAAATAAAAAATCTGAGGCTGTCTAAGACCTCAGATTCTTTAGCAAGTATTTGGCGTCCCCACGGGGATTCGAACCCCGGCTGCCGCCGTGAAAGGGCGGTGTCCTAGGCCTCTAGACGATAGGGACGCACGTTATGAATACGATAGCTAAGGAAGGAGCGCTTTATATCCGGTTATTGGGCCAGTGTCAATAAAAAAGATCTATCATTAAATATTGCATGATCTTAACGCGATAAGTACCGATCTCGTTGACCCCCAGGGAAAGAGGTCAATCGAGAACGACCGGTTCCCTAAGGATCAGGTCTCTTGCCCTGGATGCCAGGGCGGCAACTTTCGGATGGCTTTCTTTAAGAGCTGCTATCTGGCGCAGATTGTCCGCTGTTCTTGAGATCAGCATAACCATATCCCCTTCAGCCATTCCGATTTTTTCAATGATTTCGTTCCAATCCATTCCCCGTGACCAGAGATACAGGGCCGCTGCCGTCCAGAGGTGAAAATAATTAACATTGAATCCTGAAAGTTCCAGCCTCTCAAAAAGAGGAAGCAATGTGTTTACGATTTTATCGTACGCAGATTTCAACCTTTTTGGAATTCTCTTTTTATCAAGAACGATATTCTGATCACCATCATAAACGAAAAGGGCTGTTACTGCCGCAAGCAGGGCTTCGTCGTTTTCCGGAAATGCCTCTTTTCTCAAACATTCCGCAATTAAAAGCGGCTGGTCCAGCCTGAGCTGGGATGTCCAGATCCCGTCTTCAGTCAATCTCTCATGCTCATCTACAAAGCCTTCCGACTTCAGGAAATCCAGGTGTCTTTGGAAATCCTTCCAGAGTCTTACGCCCGCTTTTGAAAGCCCATTGCCTGTCTTTTTCGCCTGCCAGGCAGCCAGTGATCTCTCAAAAATTGTTCTAATTTCTTCCGGATTATGGGAAAGGAGCAGATTCAAAACCATTGAGAAATCATTTTTGATCTGACTCGTGATTTCTTCCGGCCCCGACCGCAGGAGATGCGCTACATGCTTCAGATCCATAAAGCGTCCGGGTATTGCCAGCACAAACCCGATTTTATCCAGGCCGCGCCTTCCTGATCGGCCGGTCATCTGATGAAATTCAGTTGCGGTAAGGGGAAGAAAATCATGGCCGTTGAACTGATCGGAATTAAACAGCACAATCGTTCTGGCCGGGAAATTGACGCCTGCTGCTACAGTGGAGGTTGCGAAAATAGCATCCAGTTGGCCTTTTTTCATAGTCGATTCCACGAGGAACTTCCAGGCAGGAAGCTGTCCTCCATGATGCGCGGCGACACGTCCGGAATACAGATAAGGTAGCTGTTTATGCGACTTCAGATAGGGAAACCTGTCCAGCAATTCCTGTAATTCGTAATCGAATGTGAGTTCTTCTAGGTCGTTGTCTTTCCCGCACTGCTTTATTGCCGAGTCACAATCGGAACGCGATTTCAGAAAGAAGATAGCAGGAAGCAAATCGAAGGTCCGCAGTACTTCAATAATCTGCCCATAATCCGGCTGCTGATTCCGTCGGGTGTGGTTTCCCCCATTCTTCATGAAACCCTCAACCTTCCCGTAAAGACGATCCTTGGAAAGATAAGGCATGATTCTTCCGGAAGGGTGCAGGAAAAGAGGATAAAGCGGCACCGGGCGGCTTTCCTCCCGAATAACCCTGCATTCCTTGCTTCGTATCGAACTCAGCCAAGCAGCTATCTCGTCGCTGTTTCCTATGGTGGCGGAAAGAAGAAGCAGATTGATCCGAGGCGGAAGATAGATCATGATCTCTTCCCAGACCACTCCCCGGTCCTCATCTCCAAGGAAATGCGCTTCATCGAGGATAATCAGGTCGCAATTGAGGTTTTCCCCCTTGTGCATGGCATCATAGAGCTGATTTCTCAAGATCTCTGTAGTGCCAACAATGATAGGGGCCTCTGCGTTTTCCTTGGTATCGCCTGTCAGGATTCCAACATTGTTGCTGTTAAAAGCAGCCCCGAACTCAACCCATTTGGCATTGGTCAGTGCTTTTAACGGAGATGCATACCAGCATCGCCCTCCTTTTTCAAAAACAGTTCGGATGGCCTGTTCGGCAATCCAGGTCTTTCCCGAACCGGTCGGCGCAGTAACGAGACAATCCGTATTCAGGATGGTTTCCAGCGCTTCCATCTGAAAAGGATCAGGTTCGAAAAAAGAGGCCGTTTCCGGTCTTCCTATCCTAGAAAAAACGCCGTTCAGAACCGGCTCTGCCTGGGGTTTTGGCTTTTCGTGATGTTTCGTTCCGGGTTTTGAGTGGAATCTTTTGCGGAATTTCTTTTTGAAGCCCTGGTTTTCGTAGGATTTAAAGGATTTTTCTGTTTTGGTTTGTTTGGATGTCTGCAACATATTAGGTCGAGACTATACCATATCCGATTCAATGCGTAAAGGATTTAATAATAATTCCAAGTTGTTCCCGTCTATGTCCTTTCCCCGGAATGGATACAGGATCTGGTTTCAGTCAAGCCGCTTGTGGAATCTCTTGACGGCTCCTGCAAATACAACAATTCCCATGATGGTCAGTAATAGATACTGGGGCCAGAGTACATTCAGGCCTACGCCTTTCAAAAAGATTCCCCGAATAATGATCAGAAAGTACATGAGCGGGTTTAGGTAAGTAATCCACTGAATGAGAAGGGGCATGTTGATAATAGGAAATACGAAGCCGCTGAACATGAAAAAGGGCAAAGCAAAGAAAAAGGTGGTCATCATGGCCTGTTGCTGGGTATGGGAAATGGTCGATATGAAAAGTCCGATTCCCATTGTGCTTAGCAGGAAAAGACAAGATGCTAACGTCAGAAGCAGAATGCTTCCATGCAGAGGTACATCGAACCAGTAAATTGCGAATATTGTGATTGCAGCCATCTGCACCATGGATATGATCGTATAAGGAATGGTTTTTCCCAATATCAGATCGGCCGGTTTCATAGGGGTTACGATCAGCTGTTCCATGGTTCCCGACTCACGCTCCTTGATGATGGCCATGGAAGTGAAGAGAAGTGAGATAAGCATGATCATAAAAGCGACAATTCCCGGTACATAAAAATTTTTGCTGTCCAGGTTGGGATTAAACCAGGTTCTGATGCGCCCATCGATTTTCCCATAATCCAATTTTTCCGGCCGCATTTCCATGAGTAACTCCGTATTAAGTCTTTCGATTATCTGAACAGCATAGGAAATCCTAACCGCAGCCATATTGCTTAAAGAACCGTCTGCGATGATCTGAAGCGCCGCTGTCTGACCGCTCCGGATCTTTTGACTGAAATCGGGGGGTACCTTGACAGCCAGGTCGATTTCGCCTCTGATAAGCAGCTGTTCCAGATCCTGCTGAGTCAGCGCGATTTTTTTTATCTTGAAAGTAGTATTGGCATTGAAGCCGTCGAAGAGCATCCTGCTCTCGCGCGTATGGGCCTGATCGAGAAAACCGACGCGCACGTCCCGAACGTCCGTGGTTACAACATATCCGAAGATGAGCAATTGTAGAACAGGCATGATGACCAGAATGGGTCGGATCTTTTTATCCCTGAAGAGTTGAATGAATTCCTTACGGACCAGTTCACGGATTCGGAGCCAATTGGGCATTACATACCGCCTTTCTTGAGTAACAGAGCCGTCAAGGTGCTCAGGAATATAAACATCAGGAACAAGGCTGCAAAGCTGGGCCAAAGGTATTCGAGGCCGATCCCTTGCAGAAATAATCCTTTCAGGATTTTAATATAATATGTGGCAGGGATACCATAGCTGATCGCCTGCAAGATCTTCGGCATGTTTTGAACAGGAAACACAAAATTCGACAGGAGCAAAGAGGGTAAATAAGTAATAAGGATGGCCATCTGATTGGAAACGAGCTGCGATTTGGCAGCAATAGAAATCATCAATCCCAGGCTGAGTGCAACCAGGAGGTAAAGAGAAGAAGCCAGAACCATTAGCCAATAGCTTGACTTGATGATAATTCCGAAGAGGACCTGACCCATCAGGACTGCGATCAGAACATCCGTGAGTCCGATTATAAAATAGGGAATGGCTTTGCCCAGAAGCAATTCCGTTCCCCTGATCGGAAGGGACAAAAGGGTTTCCATCGTTCCATTTTCGTATTCACGCGCAATGACCAGAGAGGTCAACATGGCGCCCACAATCATGATGATTACGGCAATAACCCCGGGTACAATGAAATTTCTGCTTTCCAGATCTTCATTAAACCAGACCCGGATTCTTCCCTCCGCAGGAGGTTTTATCTGTTCGATCCCCATCCTGTTCAGGAATTGCTGAAGCCTTTTTCTGTTATAGGTTTCGATAAACCCTCTCATATAACCTTGAGAAATACCCGCAAAGTTCGGATCGCTTCCGTCGAAAAGGACCTGAATCGGCGCATCCCGGTCTGCATGAAGGTCCTGTGACCAGCGTGTGGGAATGATAACAACCATGACCGCCTTACCATGATCAAGGTATTCGGTCACCTCCCGGTCGCTATGCAGGTGGGCAATAATCTCGAAGTAGGCGGAAGAATCCAGCTCGCGTATCAGATCGCGGCTGAATTCTGTTTGATCGTAGTCGAGCACTGCCGTCCGGATATCGTTCACATCCAGGCTCAGAGCGTAGCCGAAAAGAAATAAAAGCAATGCCGGGATAATAAACGCGAGGTACAAGCTTCTGAAATCGCGGATCAGGTGAAAATATTCTTTCCGGGTGATTGCTTTGAGATTGTCCAGTTTCATTTGAATCACGGATCCTTCCGGGTACTGTGATCACCGCCAATCTTTCCAAAATTGCTAACTATTCAATTTAGACATGATCCTGATAAAAACATCATTCAAACCTGCATCGGGGCGATCCGGAAAAGTATCACGGATAATCTCATCCGGCCTTCCCATTAAGACGATCTTTCCTTCATTGATAAGAACGATTCTGTCGCAATGATACGCTTCATCCATATAGTGCGTTGTAACAAAAACGGTTACTCCGTTCTCTGCAAGGTGATTAATAAATTCCCAGAAATGACGACGCGTAATCGGGTCTACTCCCGAAGTTGGCTCATCAAGGAAAAGTAATTCAGGGCGGTGCAATAGAGCGCAACCGAGGGCAAGCCGCTGGCGCCAACCGGGAGGAAGTTCACTGGTTAATCTATTACGAGATTCCTGAAGGCGGGTAAGTTCGAGAATCGATTCAATCCGATCCGGCCATTCCTTATAGGGAACATTGTATATACCCAAATAAAATCGGAGGTTCTCGAAAGGAGTCAGATCCTCATAAAGTGAGAATTTCTGGGACATGTATCCGATTACAGCTTTAATGGTTTCAGGCTCGGTGAAAATATCGTGCCCGGCTACCTGACCGGAACCCGATGTGGGTGTCAGGATTCCGCAGAGCATGCGAATAGTCGTCGATTTGCCCGAACCGTTCGGTCCTAAAAACCCGAATATCTCACCGCGCCTTACGTTAAAGGATACCTTGTTTACTGCTGTAAAGGATCCGAATTGTTTGACGAGATCCCGGACAATTACGATGTCAGATGTTGAATCGATCATGGGTGAGTTCTTTATCGACCTCCTGAATCCGTTGAACGATCGCCTCCTCCAGACTCGTGTAATTCAGGCGGATCTCTGAAGGCGTTCCTTCAGCCAGAATACGGGAGCGATGCATCAAGGCAAGGCGATCGCATTTCTCCCCCTCGTCCAGGTAGGCCGTGGAAATCAGGATGGACATGCCTGCACGTTTCATATCGGCCAGCATTTCCCA
Source organism: Syntrophaceae bacterium UBA4778 (assembly GCA_002403175.1). The sequence continues at coordinate 30,087 of DHHG01000154.1, forward strand.
GAATTCCTGTCTGGATACCGGATCAACGCCGTTTGTCGGTTCATCCAGGATCAGCAGAAGGGGCTGATGGACGAGGACGCAGGCCAGTGCAAGTTTCTGTTTCATGCCGCCGGAGAGGTTTCCCGCAAGCCGATCCTGGAAGGGCATCAGGTTGGAAAATCCGAGATACCGTTCTTGACGCTTCCGGCGCTCATCGCCACTGATTCCAAATATGTCCATAAAAAAATCGAGATTTTCCAGTACGGTCAGGTCCTGATAGAGGCCGAATCGTTGCGGCATATATCCGATTATCGATTTCACCTCATCTTTGTGAGTGACAACATTCAGACCGCTGATCAGAATTTTTCCTGAAACCGGCTTGATCATAGTTGCAGCCATTCGAAGGAATGTAGATTTCCCCGCTCCGTCCGATCCGACCAGTCCGAATATCGTCCCCTTGGATACCTGAATAGAAAGGCTGTCGACTGCTTGAAATGCTCCATACCACCCGGATACATTTTCCGCCTTTAGAACCGGCAGTTCGGAAAACTCGGCAGCGGGCTGATCAGAATGCCCGGAATTATTAGTATAGCCAGGCATCAGCGGGCATCCCCGATTTTAATTCGAGATTAGGGTTGGGCATGGTTACTTTGACGAGATACACGAGCTTTACCCGCTCTTTATGGGTCTGGATGATTTTGGGTGTGAACTCCCCTTCGGGAGAAATGAAAGTGACCTTTCCCGTATAGATCTTACCAGGGAAGGTATCCGTTCTGACTTCAACATTCTGAGCGGGTTTGACTTTGCCGAGCTCCGTCTCACTCACATAGATCTTCAGATCAACGGTTGAAAGGTCCGAAAGGGTCAGTACCTGCCGGGTTGGTGTGATCACTTCACCCGGCTCAATGCTTCGAACGGTTATGATTCCCCGGTACGGTGCAGTCAGCGTGCTGTATTTTAACTGGAGAGAGGCCTGATCTACAGCAGCTTTGGCTGCCCTGATCTGGGCTCGCCCAGCCTCGATTTCTTTTTCAAGAGAATGGATCTTACTCAGGTTGCTTTTCGCCTGCCTCAGTGTGGCTTCGGCTTCAGCATTCCCTGCAAAGGCCGTATCGTATCTGAGCGTCATCCTCTCATTCTCTTTGGCCGATATGACCCCTTTCCGGAAGAGTTGTCCGTATCGGTCCCTATCCCTGGCGGCATCTTCGAGGGTGGCGGAAGCGGCTTTCAATCCTGCCTCGGCCTTGGCGACATCTGCCGGCAACGTTTTCCTCAAGACAGATAAATTGCTCTGCAGCTGCTCAACTTGTTGAGTAGCCCGTTCAAATTCAGCATTAGCGATTTCCAATCGGGCCTTGTATTCATCTGAATCCAGTTCCGCCAGGACCTGGCCTTTTTCAACTGCCTGTCCTTCCCTGACATGGACTGCGGATACTTTCCCGCTTACCTGAAAGGCCAGTTCCGAATTTGTGGACTCGATAGTTCCGGAATAGAACAATCCCGTTTGATTTTCTGGCCTTTGTCCGAAATAGATGACGATACAAGCTATTATTAGAAAAAGTATGAAAACAGCCGCAATGATCTTTTTTTTCAAGATGTCCTCCGCTACCGCATTCAGTTCAGCTTGCCTCGCTACGATTCAAATTACCGGTGATGAATATCTGTTTTTTTAGCAGAAAACCTTTTAATATGAAATAGAAGATAAAAGATGATAATGAGGTGAAGCACGAACACCCACTTCAAGGAGCAATAATGCAAAAGGAAAAGATTTTTGAGGCGATTAAAAGAAAAGTAGAGCAGGAAAACTTTGCCAGAAAACTCGATTTGGAGTTGCTCAAAATCGGCACGGGTTTTTCAATTGTGAAGATGAAATTTACATCTGAGATAGAAAATATCTTTGGAATGGCGCATGGCGGGGCCATCTTCTCTCTGATTGATGAGGCTTTTGAGATTGCGTCCAATTCTCATGGCACAATGGCTGTGGCTCTCGGCGTCAACGTGCAATTTATTCGGGCTGCTTCAAGCGGGGATGAACTTTATGCAGAGGCAAAAGAAGTGAGTTCTTCATCGAGAATCGCCCATTATGATATTAGAGTTACCAATCAGAATGAGAATCTGATCGCTACCTGTAAGGCGACAGCATATCGGAAAAGTGAAAGGCTTCCTTTTTTATAACGAGAGCAGTAGTTCCGGCAATTCTACTTTTTATTTACAATGGCGCCGACGCCTGCGAAAGGACGATCGGGGTATTCGCGCTGTGACATGATTTCACCTCGATTTGCTCAGGCGATCAGGCAGGATTTGATTCCGTAATCCTGAATTCGAAATGCCTTTCATCCATTGAATTCTGATGTGAATTGTATGTCCTTTCCCTAAAATCGACTTGGTTCTCACGGTCGATCAACACAACCATTGATGACCTTGTCCCGTAGATATTGCTGGTAATAAAAATGGTAGACAGGAGCCTTTCGCATTGGATCCCTATGCCTGTATCAGGGAGCTGACTATCGTCCGGCTGAATCCGATCGGAAAGAAGAGAAAATACATCTTCCGGGTTTAATCTGGTTCCTGTTTTCAATAATTCGGAAAGCGCCTTTTTCCCCCGTTTTACCTTGGGCCAGGGGGTATTCAGCAGATGGTTGCTGATTCCGTACAGTCCTGGACTCAATTTTCTTAGAGTTCGGGTAAAGCTTGAAAAATAATAGATTCCGCTTGGATTTCCCATTAATAAATTGAATCCATTATAGCTGTCGAGAACCTTTCCCAGAGATTCAACATATTGGCGGGGGGATCGGTCCTCCATTAAAAAACGATTGACAAGCATGCCCCGGGATACCGCATTGATTTTGAAATTGGCCGGATCGCGAAAATTGGTTATGGCCGCCCATTGCCCCTTTTTGGTTAAACCGAGCCAGGTTCCTCCCGCCTTATTATCCTTTCCGGCCAGCAGGTCGGGATGCTCTGTCCAGAATGAAGCGGGTTCGGTTGACCTGTCGTAGTATTCGTCCCGGTTTGCGGCGATAACAAGCCGATAAATCGGATGCATCTCGTAGGAAAAAAGAATAAGGCACATAGGTTGTTCTGTTCCTATTAATGAAAAATAGCTCCTCCTCCGATTCCGAAATGATCCGGAAATCTTGAGGTGCCGTCAAAGAGATGATAGGTGTCCTGTGGCGGCGTATCAATTCCTATCTCTCTTTCATTTCCGTATCTGACACGGGACATGGCAGCGGCTTCCAAAACGGAATACCAGATGCCTACTTTTTGTCCCTGACGATCCAATATGTAAAATCCGTGCAGAGGTTGTCTGGATTCGAGACCCTTGATCTGCATGGAATCCACCCAGTCCTTCAATTTAGCCTGCGTCAGGTCTATTCTTTTCCATAGCTTGTTCGTAAGCACGTAATTTTTATCAAGGCCCAGAATAGCATTAGGATAAGCATCGGAACCGCTATAATAGTAATTATACCC
>DHHG01000244.1 GCA_002403175.1 Syntrophaceae bacterium UBA4778
TTTTGACATTTTTGACCTCGCTGCTTTTGAACATTTTTAATTGCAAGAATGCTTCAGCGGAAAGGATACCGGCTCTGAATCATTATTTGTATTGGGCTTAATTCGAAATCACTCTTATTTTCATTTAGAGTTATAATAAGATGTTGCCATCGTCAAGTATTAGCTTCTGTTCACAAATGGTCTATTGTATATTCATGAAATGAAGCACAGGAATATTCAAGAAACTTATATCCATGTGCGCAATATCGATATTCGGTACTTATCAATCGGAGGAAAAGGCAGCCCGGTTATTCTTCTCCATGGCCTAGGCGCGTCCGCCGAGATATGGGAAAAGAATTTCGAGGTCCTTTCGCGCACGCACCGGATTTTTGTCCCCGATCTACCGGGCTTCGGACGTTCCGAATATCCGAATACGGATCTGCTTTCTGAGTTCTATCTATTTCTTGAGGAATTCCGAAAGGCACTCTGCCTTGATAAATTCGCTATCATTGGTCAATCTCTGGGCGGAGGTATCGCATTGCAATATGCGATACATTTTTCCGACAGGGTCAGCAGACTCGTTCTAGTCGGTAGCGCTGGTTTGGGGATAGATGTCATTTGGACACTGAAAGCAATGTCACTTCCGTTACTCGGTGAACTATTCTCTTTTCCGAGCCGTCGAAATGTGGAAATATTTTTCAAACTCGCCGTAAAAGATCGAAACCTTATTACGCGATCCTTAATAGATCTTTACTACAGTTATTTTTCCAAACCGGGATTTCAGCGCTACCTGCTTAAAGTAGTCCGTTCTCTGGTTAACATTCACGGCGCACGGCGTGAAGTTGTGAATCCAATCATCAGAAACCTTCATTTGCTCACCATGCCTGTCCTGATCGCCTGGGGTGTTGATGACAAGGTTCTTCCGATCAGCCAGGGTCGATTCGGTCACGATCAGATTTCCGGTTCCGTTTTTCATGAATTCTTAGATTGCGGGCATCTTCCTTTCTTCGAAAAGCCTGAGGCATTTAACAGAATTGCCCTGGATTTCCTTATGGATTGAGAGATCGCCGCTACTAAAAACAAGCTGCCACGCGCTTGTTCGCTACTTTAAGAGCTTTAGAAAAGGCTTGCGTTCTGCATTGCCGTATTCTCAGCTCCCATACAGCCCCGTTTATTTTCTCAGCGCATCCTCGGATGCGCTCTTGCCGGCTAAACGACCGGACGGAATCGCAAACGCCAACGACGCCAAAAATGCCGCATTCTCGCCTGCCGCATATAAACCGGGAATCGAATCCCCATGTTTGTTCAGAACCCGAAATTTTTTGTCAACGACAAGACCTCCCCAGGTATTGAACACAATGCCGCAGGGCTGTCCGATTCCATAGAATGGTGGGGTGCGGATCGGATGCATATAATGAGGTTCTTTCCAATAATCGATATCTTCCTTAAGATCGCAAAGCTCATTATAGCGGTTGACCGTCTTGCTCAACGCATCAGGATTCAGGGCTAACAGTGTAGCCAATTCCGGAATGGAATTTGCTTTTTTTATAATCCCATTGGCGAGGAACTTATCAAATTGTTCATCCCACCAGAAACATGGGTATTCGCGCCCAACTGGTATGAACTTTTTGATAATATCATCCCTGTTGATGCAGTTTCTGTCGAAGAGGCTGAAGCAGGTCTCATTGGCCTCGTCCCCACTCGATACCACCTGGTTTCTGCAATAATCCAAATCCTGCGCTTCATTAAAAAAGCGTTCAGCAATCAAATTTACTTTCAATGATTTTTGTCGAAAGAGCTGGCCCGGCATCATATAGTAAAGTGCCGGTTTTATAGACTCCTGCTTGACATGACGCAGTGCGTCACCATCCCGGCACTCAAATTTATCCATTGCTCTCAGATCCGCTCCGAGCGCCTGAGCCATGCGAATACCATCACCGGTCGCCCCTGGAAATCCCATGGGACGCGGTCCGGATTTGTCCCGTCGAATGATCGTGTACTTATTCATCATATCGATATTGGCATAAAAACCACCCGTCGTCAGCACAACTGATTTGGCTCTGATATACATTATTTTGTTATCGCTATTCGCCGCAACCCCAACAGCCTTGTTGCCGTCCTTTACAATCGCGATTGCCGGAGACTCGATAAGGATTTTGATTCCAAGGGCACGTGCCTTGCGCTCCAAATTCCGGATAATAAAACCACCATTGTACATATGTAAGGAGTTCCAGTCTTCCTCCGGTTTTTCAAGCCGGTCGGCAGTTCCATCCTGAGCTTCGATAACGACCCTGGCCTCAGAAGAACTTATGCAGGAAGCCGAATTGCAAATGGAAGAGAATTGATTCGCATGTTGCTCCATAGATATTTCAGGCTTACCGATTCTTTTCGGTACTCGTCTTCCATAAGTGTCAAGCACTCGATTGGCCAGAGAGCTGTCTCCGCCGCAGTACGGATTCTTCTCCAGAATAAGAACCTGTGCACCGGCTTCTTTAGCTGCAATTGCCGCACTCAGACCGGCTCCTCCCCCTCCGACCACGACCACATCTGTCACGATGTTCCACTTGGCTGGTACTGAAACCGGCTTCAGTGGTTCGGCATTTGCGAAGCTTTCAACGCTACCTGATTTTACATTTAACGTCGTTGCTGCCGTTTTCGACAGTGCATCAACTTCGGCTAAAACGGATGACGCTCCAATGCCGATAATAGCACCCTTCATGAAGGATCTCCTCGAAATCTTCCATTTCGTATTTTCTGACATTCCTATTTTCGCCTCTCACCGAAGCACCAGAGGGCACCCCGGCATAAGTCGCTCTCATTCTTTGCTTGATCTGCTAACGAAACTCTCAGAAAAAAAACGAGAGACATAAGACAACTAAATTGCATCACGTTTGAGTCTGCGATACGAGAAAAGACAGATCTTTTTCTTAGACCGGAAACCACACTCAATCATTATTTAAATCGGAATTCTACGTTATTGAAATCGGGATGGAAGACAATTACGATAATTTATATTCGACCATTCTGTTTGAAAATCAATATCTATAAGGAATGTACGCCTATGCCGATGCCATTCAATTTGTTTGCTATGTTAAACGGCGGCTTCGCTATGGTAGCTCCGGCAAATTCCCAATCGGCTCTCGATACCTCTACTGCGAAAAATCCATTAGAACTTCTGATCTTCAATCAGCTGCCCGTTTCCGACCCGACCTTTATAGCCGTTATTGGACTGGCCTTTATTTTGATAGCAGTACTCTGGCGCAAAGTCATTCCAGGCAATTCAATGGAATAGTTTTTAAGCAAGCTCTCTCACAAATTCAGGCTTCAATTGGATATACCGGCTTTGCATTTCTATATAACCGTCCTTCTGCCATCTGTTCATGATTCTGGTGACGGTCTCTCTCGTCAAACCGGACATATTTGCGATATCGTTATGCGTTAGTTTTATTTTTAACATAACCCCTTCCTCTTGATTCTCTCCGTATTCGTGCATTAATTTGATAAAGAGCATCTGCATGCGCTGATTCGCATTATTCAGGTTTAGCATTTTAATGCAATCAACACTCTCGCGAAACCGGCTGCATAGAAGCTTTAAGAGATTATCCAGAACTTTGGGATGCGATCTGAAAAGAATATAAAAATCCTCTTTTGACATAATAGAGATAAGGGAATCGGAAACTGCCATTACGCGCGCCTGCGTCGTTTTGCCATCTATCAAAGAGACCTCACCAAATGTATCACCTGCGCCATGTATGCTGAGGACGATCTCTTTGCCATCTTCGGTAGTTTGAATAACCTTCACCCTGCCCTTCAGAATGATATACATGAACTTATTTGTGTCCTCTTCCCGAAGAATGATTTCACCTTTTTTGATCCGCTTCATAAACATCTTATCGCGAATGGATGCAATTTCACTATCATCCAGATTATCGAAAAGAGGTATTCTCCCTAAAATGTCCGTTTCGGAATTTGTTTTCATAAATATTTGTTCCGACTAAATTGATATGGAATATCGCTGATACTGCTTTTTCGCAAAGGCTCACACCCTATTCCTTCTGCAGAATCAAGCACAGATTCTCCTGATAAAAGCCTCTATGAATAGCGGGACCGTTTTTAATGAGAAATCTCTCGAATTGGTGGGCCGACGAGAATAACCACCTCAGTCTCCGGACAATGTTTCTTCTCAGATATAACTGAAGACTGCTGACGACGTTCAGGCACTCCGATCTTCCGATACTCAGGTCAAACTCATGATAACTGACCCCTCGTCCCCTTCTTAGAAAATCCAGCTCTATTCCTTCCCTATACTCAGTATAATGCTCCCTGAATCCCTTTCTTTTACTGAAGCGGGCATATTGTATCGCGATATCATCCGGAAGCCAATGAAAGAAAGGCAACATAGAGGTATGGGAATCATGAAACCAAAGGCGGTTTGGTGTTTCAATAACACAGAGCAAGCCTTTAGGCGGCAGCGCATTCCAGGCATCCCGTATGGCTTTTATCCTCTCGCATACCGTCATATGCTCCAGAGCAGCATAGAAGATAATCCAATCGTAGTCCATTCCAGAAGCTAGCCTACCAATATCTGCTCCGTTATGAACCAGTAATCTCGGCTGCAAACCGTAAATTTGACACCGATCCTCGGCCACTCGAATGCTTCGACTTTCAATATCGATTCCGGTGATGCTGGCACCCTGTTCAGCCATGGCCACGGTAGAACATCCCGTACCGGAACCAATTTCCAATATATTGGTTCCCTTCAAGGATCGAACAGAACTCATCCATGGGATAAAAATGCTCCGGTGTCTTTCCAGTCTATTGATAAGGTGCTCATCCAAATCGCTGACGCCGGCAGCACTTTTTAAATAGAGATTAGTGTCTATCCCGAAACAATTATGCGGCTGTGAAAAATAATTTTTCACTAAGGATCTTTTGATTTCAGCCAGACCATACGGATCAATGTCTCTGAAATGTCTGGCAATATCGGAAGGAACCTGCCTCCTCATCATTTTTGATGTGATTTCCCGTGCATTCATTCATAGTCCCCTTTTTCTAATCCCATCATTTTTCGGGTGAGAGCGTACTTATAAAAATTCATGATCGCTGAAAGATTTTCGGGTTCAGGATCTTCCTTTTTATATAGCTCACGAACCGGACCGGTAAGAATTCGCTTCACAAGCGTGTACAGCATCTGCCCATCCCCAACATCGTATTTCATTACGCCTTCCGGACGAAAACCCGTGTCGGTTGCTACTATCGGCACTTTGAGCGAAAGCGCTTCACGAACGGAAATTGAGTCACCATCAAATGCAGTGCTACGAATGAATACGCTACTGGCATACATAATGGATTGAACATGCTTGGGATCGATATCCGAAATTACAAGAATCTCATTTTTCAGGCCTTCTCTCTCAATATGCAAATTGACCTCCTGTTTACCTGGGCCCGCGCCGATGATGACCATTCCAATATCCGGGAAATCCGGTTTTAAACTACGGACAAGAGAGATCAGGTCCTCTATTCTATATTCAGGTCGAAACGCCACTACAGAGGAAATAATCGGTCTTTTGATATTGATGAAACCGCCGATCTCGCCTCCATCCATTTTAGAAGGGGGAATTTTAAGGCCAAGATAGGCCGGTATAGTCAAAACGGGGTTGCTTAATCCCATTTCCATCAGACATGATTTGATGTGATCATTTACAGATATTATTCCCTGATATTTCTTCAGTGCCCATAGGAAATACTTTTTTTTATATGGATTCACGCCGCGGATATAAGCCGAGCAATTTCCGGAATGCAGGGTCAGAAAGTACGGTGTTCCCGAAGCCATGGAGGCAATTGCTCCCAGAACGATCATCTGCCAGCTTCCTGTGTTGTGACCGTTTGTATGTAGATGAGCAAAATCGTACCGTCGACTTTCCGAAAAAAGATTGAAAATGAATTCAAGCCTTCCCCGAGAACAGATAACACCAGGAACATTTCTCTTTTTGAACTCTGTATTCAGCACAATTGCTTTAATGTT
>DHHG01000112.1 GCA_002403175.1 Syntrophaceae bacterium UBA4778
GGCTCAAATTTCAAACCGAAATCCTCAGCCGTCTTCGCCCGCTCGGGTGAAGGGGCCGAAAAATAGGCTATCAAAATGGAAACGCCCAAGAGGGCTACGATCATCAGAAAGTTAGGCCAGATGATCAATGTCTGAGTTAAAGGAATCGACCCGCTGATCTCGTAAAGTTTAGGCGGAATTGCACCCTTGGTCGCCATCATAAGTGCCGGCGATGAAGAAAATCCAAGTGCCCAGACCGCTCCGAGCCCCAGATAGCCGGCAGCGCCTGCTGCCCGGTAATCCATTCCTTTCACTTTCTTCGACAATTCACGAACCAGAAGTCCACTGAAGATGAGACTGAAGCCCCAGGATATCAGCGAGGAAAACATCGAAAAAAATGCGACAAAGGCAACCGCTCCCCTGGCTGTTTTTGGAATCCCGGCCATGAACTGAATCATCCGGTATACAACCGGCGCCGATGCGACCACGTATCCGCCAATAATGATCATTGCCATTTGCATCGTAAACGGTATCAGTACCCAGAAATTCTTCCCCCCCTGGATCGCCAGTTCCTTTGGGCTCTGCCCGATCAGGATTCCGAAAACGAAAACGACGACAATCCCCAAGAGCGCAAAAACAAGGGCATCCGGAAACCATTTTTCACTCCATGCGGCAAGTTTCAAACCGAACCGCTGAAGCAACCCCTCCCGTTCATTTACTGTATTCTTCTTTGCCATGGCCTTTCTCCTCTCATCACAGAAATCATTTCACGGTAGTAGGCCAGGTAAAGTATCGAGCATCTGCAGTAGGGTTTCCGGATGGTGAAAAGATTTGAATACAGACCAGGTCTTTTTCCGTACCATTCACAAGGCTGTGCTGCACATGAGCGGGAAAATACGCAACGGATCCGGTGGTTAACTTATAAGACTTATCTCCGATCGTAACCGTAGCATCTCCCGATTGGATATAAAGGATCTCATAACTGGCTTTATGATCATGAGGTGGCACCTTTGCCCCGGGCTTTATTGTAGCCGTACCGAGATACGCATTCGCAGCAGGGGCATTGGCCTGAGTTAACAAAGGTGTCACATAGAGAGTTTTTGCGGGATTGACGTGAACGGAAGACTCATTCTGATTAATTACGAATCCTTGATCCTGAGCCAATAAACCCGTTGAAACGGATAAACAGATCAGGCATATGGTTAATGCGAAGCTGATTTTTTTTTGCATACTGTCCTCCATTGTGATTTTTTTAATCCCGAAGTTTGTTAAAATCCTATCGAGAAATCATAGACTGCTCAAAAAGTCTCAGATACTGATTCTTAGGTGCCTGGTACTGCTGAAGCTCGGATACCTTAGTTACATGCTTCAGGCGAAATGTGCAGATGATCCTTTTTCAACAGTCTTCTGATGACTGCAATCACAATGGTTTCAAGGCAGTATGAATCTATCTTCAAACCGGGATGGTTCATATCACATGTGCGCATGCTATGGAAGTGAAAATACAAAAAAAGGCCGGCTAATTATTTGCCGGCCTTTTTTTGTATTTGGAAACGAACGAAAAAACTGTATTCAGTAATTAGACATTCAAAATAAATTTACTTGTTCAGGTTACTTTGGGGGTAAACTGGGAAAGCTCAAAGAGTCCGATTTTCTTTTCAATATCCGTTACTCGGGAAACCATCTTTTCAAATCCATGCTCCCCAAAAAGTCTGTTCTCCTCTTTCTCGAAGACTTCTCCCATTCGTTCATACTCTTTCGCCCCCAGCACGACATGCAGAGCCGGGAAAAGAACAGTATCCTCTCTGGACGCGTGCGGATCATACATTCTGACGAATGAATCGAGAGCGCGATAAATTATTTCCTGATCTGATTTGTTTAAGTCCTTTTTTCCTGCTGTTTGCATAACCAAGGCGGTCAATTTACGACCTGCCTCATGCTGCTTCTTCAGAATATCTACCAACCCGGCCCATTTACCGGATTTAAGCATGGCCGGGAAGATATGGTCCTCTTCCAGGCGTTCATGATAATTCTCTATAAAAGAATGTATGATCGATGCCGAATCATAGATACTACTCCAAGATATATTCTGACCATCACGAATGCGGCCCATCGAATCCCTGTAAATGAATAGGATGCGACGAAGGACTCCGTGCTCCCTCATGAGATCTTCCACAGGAGAAATTTCTTCCGCACTGGTTGATTCCTGGGTCGCAGAAACAGGTGAAGCCCCAATAGCCAAAGCGCACAGGGCAATCCCAGTGGTTCTCAATAAATATCTTCTTTCATGATTGATGTGATAACCCATTTTTGTTCCACTCCTTGTGTATTAATGGTCCATATATTACAAAAGAAGGAAATGGTATTTTTAATCAGGTGAGATATTAATTATCATTTCGAAATACCTGAGACAAAGGCCACCGGCATTCCATTCAGAAAATCTATGTGAATTTTAATGTCGTTCCCGACATATTCAGAATAAATTTATCAGGCATTTCCCTTTCCATCTGCATAACAGCGCTCCTTCCCGTACAGTGTGTGGGGACGATATAAGAGGGATTGAATCTCTTCATCATTTCTGTCGTGGGGGTTATGATCGGATCGAATATTGGACCGCCGAGATGGAGCCCGCCCATTACAACATGAACTCTTTCGATCCCGGTTACATGTCTGGCATAGGAGACCGTATTGATAATTCCTGAATGCGCGCAGCCCGACAGAATAACAAGCCCTTTCCCCTTAAGATTCATCACCAGAGAGGTATCGTCCTCGATTGCGTCCTTGCGTTCTTCTCCCTCAACCCCAAAGAATGCATTCGGAATGCCTTTTTCGATTTCATTCGTCCTGGGGATCTCACCCAGAAATAAGACTGTGTCCGAAAGTATCAATCGGGGATTTCGCGACTCAATCAACTTGCAGCCGGCTGCCTCGATCCGTTCCTTTGTCAATTTTGGGAAAAAAATTTTGATCGATTCGTTGATCCTCAAATATCTATTCTCTTTAAAAACTGAAGGATGGGCTATAAATTCAATATTCGCTTTACCGATCATTTGGATCAGGCATTCCAACCCTCCTGTATGATCGCTGTGCCCATGCGAGAGGGCAGCCATTTCTATCGTCTCCATTTGAATACCCAGGGCTTTTGCATTGTAAGCGGTGCCCTCGCTTGAAAATCCGAAATCAAATAGAAGTGATCTTTCCCGGCCATCTACGCTTGTCTTTACCAAAGCTGAGAAGCCGTGTTCGGCCAATATGGATTTGCTGACCTCCCCATTCTTCAGGGGTAATGCTCTGGTAATCACATCGTTATTATCAGAGGCGGTCAGATCGATATAATTGTCCTGCAAAGTGGTAATTTCAATTTTTTCAGCTTCCCGAATCTGAATACTTTTTGACATTTTTGACCTCGCTGCTTTTGAACATTTTTAATTGCAAGAATGCTTCAGCGGAAAGGATACCGACTCTGAATCATTATTTGTTTTGGGCTTAATTCGAAATCACTCTTATTTTCATTTAGAGTTATAATAAGATGTTGCCCATCGTCAAGTATTAGCTTCTGTTCACAAATGATCTATTGTATAGTCATGAAATGAAGCACCGGAATATTCAAGAAACTTATATCCATGTGCGCAATATCAATATTCGGTACTTATCAATCGGAGGAAAAGGCAGCCCGGTCATTCTTCTCCATGGCCTGGGCGCGTCCGCCGAGATATGGGAAAAGAATTTCGAGGTTCTTTCGCGCACGCACCGGATTTTTGCCCCCGATCTACCCGGCTTCGGACATTCCGAATATCCGAATACTGATCTGCTATCTGAGTTCTACCTATTTCTTGAGGAATTCCGAAAGGCACTCTGCCTTGATAAATTCGCCATCATCGGTCAATCTCTGGGCGGAGGTATCGCATTACAATATGCGATACATTTTCCCGACAGGGTCAGCAGACTTGTTCTAGTCGGTAGTGCGGGTTTGGGGATAGATGTCATTTGGACACTGAAAGCAATGTCACTTCCGTTACTCGGTGAACTATTCTCTTTTCCGAGCCGTCGAAATGTGGAAATATTTTTCAAACTCGCCGTAAAAGATCGAAACCTTGTTACGCGATCCTTAATAGATCTTTATTACAGTTATTTTTCCAAACCGGGATTTCAGCGCTACCTGCTTAAAGTAATCCGTTCTCTGGTTAACATTCGCGGCGCCCGGTGTGAAGTTGTGAATCCAATTATCAGAAACGTTCATTTGCTCACTATGCCCGTCCTGATCGCCTGGGGTGTTGACGACAGGGTTCTTCCGATCAGCCAGGGTCGATTCTGTCACGATCAGATTTCCGGTTCCGTTTTTCACGAATTTATAGATTGCGGACATCTGCCCTTTTTCGAAAAGCCTGAGGCATTTAACAGAATTGCCCTGGATTTCCTTATGGATTGAGAGATCGCCGGTACTAAAAACAAGCTGCCAAGCGCTTGTTCGCTACTTTTAGAGCTTTAGAAAAGGCTTGCGTTCTGCATTGCCGTATTCTCAGCTCCCATACAGCCCCGTTTATTTTCTCAGCGCATCCTCGGATGCGCTCTTGCCGGCTAAACGACCGGACGGAAGCGCAAACGCCAACGACGCCAAAAATGCCGCATTCTCGCCTGCCGCATATAAACCGGGAATAGAATCCCCATGTTTGTTCAGAACCCGAAATTTTTTGTCAACGACAAGACCTCCCCAGGTATTGAACACAATGCCGCAGGGCTGGCCTATTCCATAGAATGGTGGGGTGCGAATCGGATGCATATAATGAGGTTCTTTCCAAAAATCGATATCTTCCTTAAGATCGCAAAGCTCATTGTAGCGGTTGACCGTCTTGCTCAAAGCTTCAGGATTCAGGGCTAACAGTGTAGCCAATTCCGGAATGGAATTTGCTTTTTTGATAATCCCATTGGCGAGGAACTTATCAAATTGTTCATCCCACCAGAAACATGGGTATTCGCGCCCAATTGGTATGAACTTTTTGATAATATCATCCCTGTTGATGCAGTTTCTGTCAAAGAGGCTGAAACAGGTCTCATTGGTCTCGTCCCCGCTCGATGCCATCTGGTTTCTGTAATAATCGGAATCCTGTGCTTCATTAAAAAAGCGTTCAGCATTCAAATTAACTTTCAATGATTTTTGACGAAAGAGCTGACCCGGCATCATATAGTAAAGTGCCGGATTTATAGACTCCTGCTTGACATGACGCAGTGCGTCACCATCCCGGCACTCGAATTTATCCATTGCTCTCAGATCCGCTCCGAGCGCCTGCGCCATACGAATACCATCACCGGTCGCCCCTGGAAATCCCATGGGATGGGGTCTGGATTTGTCCCGCCGAAGAATCGTGTACTTATTAAGCATATCGATATTGGCATAAAAACCACCCGTCGTCAGCACAACCGATTTTGCTTTGACATACATTATTTTGCTATCGCTTTTCACCGCAACCCCAACAGCCCTACTGCCGTCCTTTACAATCGCGATTGCCGGAGACTCGATAAGGATTTTGATTCCAAGGGCACGTGCCTTGCGCTCCAAATTCCGGATAATAAAACCGCCACTGTACATATGTAAGGAGTTCCAGTCTTCCTCCGGTTTTTCAGTCCACTCGGAAGTTTCATCCTGAGCTTCGATAACGACCCTCGCAGCAGAAGAACTTGTGCAGGGAGCCGAATTGCGAACGGAGGAGAATTTATTCGCATGTTGCTCCATAGATATTTCAGGCTTACCGATTATTTTCGGTACTCGTCTTCCATAAGTGTCAAGCACTCGATTGGCCAGAGAGCTGTCTCCGCCGCAGTACGGATTCTTTTCCAGAATAAGAACCTGTGCACCGGCTTCTTTAGCTGCAATCGCCGCACACAGACCGGCGCCCCCCCCTCCGACCACGACCACATCTGTCCAGATGTCCCACTTGGCAGGTACTGAAGCCGGCTTCAGTGGTTCGGAATTGGCGAAGCCTTCAACGCCACCTGATTTTACATTTAACGTCTTTCCTGCCGTTTTAGACAGTGCATCAACTTCCGTTAAAACTGATGACCCTCCGATGCCGATAATAGCACTCTTCATGAAGGATCTCCTCGAAAGCTTCCATTTCGTATTTTCTGACATTCCTATTTTTCGCCTCTAACCGAAGCACCAGAGGGCACCCGGCATAAGTCGTTCTCATTCATTGCTTGATCTGCTAACGAAACTCTCAGAAAAAAAAACGAGAGACATAAGACAACTAAATTGCATCAAGTTTGAGTCTGCGATACGAGAAGAGACAGATTTTTTTCTTAGACCGGAAACCACACTGAATCATTATTTAAATCGGATTTCTACGTTATTGAAATCGGGATGGAAGACAATTACCATAATTTATATTCAAACATTCTGTTTGAAAATCAAGATCTATAAGGAATGTACGCCTATGCCGATGCCATTCAATTTGTTTGCTATGTTAAACGGCGGCTTCGCCATGGTAGCTCCGGCAAATTCCCAATCGGCTCTCGATACCTCTACTGCGAAAAATCAATTAGAACTTCTGATCTTCAATCCGCTACCCGTTTCCGACCCGACCTTTATAGCCGTTATTGGACTGGCCTTTATTTTGATAGCAGTACTCTGGCGCAAAGTCATTCCAGGCAATTCAATGGAATAGTTTTTAAGCAAGCTCTCTCACAAATTCAGGCTTCAATCGGATATACCGGCTTTGCATTTCTATATAACCGTCCTTCTGCCATCTGTTCATGATTCTGGTGACGGTCTCTCTCGTCAAACCGGACATATTTGCGATATCGTTATGCGTTAGTTTTATTTTTAACAGAACCCCTTCCTCTTGATTCTCTCCGTATTCGTGCATTAATTTGATAAACAGCATCTGCATGCGCTGATTCGCATTATTCAGGTTTAGCATTTTAATGCAATCAACACTCTCGCGAAACCGGCTGCACAGAAGCTTTAAGAGATTATCCAGAACTTTGGGATGCGATCTGAAAAGAATATAAAAATCCTCTTTTGACATAATAGAGATAAGGGAATCGGAAACTGCCATTACGCGCGCCTGCGTCGTTTTGCCATCTATCAAGGAGACCTCACCAAAAGTATCACCTGCGCCATGTATGCTGAGGACGATCTCTTTGCCATCTTCGGTAGTTTGAATAACCTTCACCCTGCCCTTCAGGATGATATACATGAACTTATTTGTGTCCTCTTCTCGAAGAATGATTTCACCTTTTTTGATCCGCTTCATAAACATCTTATCGCGAATGGATGCAATTTCACTATCATCCAGATTATCGAAAAGAGGTATTCTCCCTAAAATGTCCGTTTCGGAATTTGTTTTCATAAATATTTGTTCCGACTAAATTGATATGGAATATCGCTGATACTGCTTTTCCGCAAAGGCTCACACCCTATTCCTTCTGCAGAATTAAGCACAGATTCTCCTGATAAAAGCCTCTATGAATAGCTGGACCGTTTTTGATGAGAAATCTCTCGAATTGGTGTGCAGGCGAGAACAGCCATCTAAGTTTCCGGACAATGTTTCTTCTCAGGTATAACTGAAGACTGCTGACGACCTTCATGCACTCGGACCTTCCGATACTCAGGTCAAACTCATGATAACTAACCCCTCGTCCTCTCCTTAGAAAATCCAGCTCTATTCCTTCCCTATACTCAGTATAGTGCTCCCTAAATCCCTTTCTTTTACTGAAGCGGGCATATTGTATCGCGATATCATCTGGAAGCCAATGAAAGAAAGGCAACATAGAGGTATGCGAATCATGAAACCAAAGGCGGTTTGGTGTTTCAATAACACAGAACAAGCCTTTGGGCGGCAGCGCATTCCAGGCATCCCGTATGGCTTTAATCCTTTCGCATACCGTCATATGCTCCAGAGCAGCATAGAAGATAATCCAATCGTAGTCCATTCCAGAAGCCAGCCTACCAATATCTGCTCCGTTATGAACCAGTAATCTCGGCTGCAAACCGTAAATCTGACACCGATCCTCGGCCACTCGAATGCTTCGACTTTCAATATCGATTCCGGTTATGCTGGCACCCTGTTCAGCCATGGCCACGGTAGAACATCCCGTACCGGAACCAATTTCCAGTATATTGGATCCCTTCAAGGATCGAACAGAACTCATCCA
>DHHG01000006.1 GCA_002403175.1 Syntrophaceae bacterium UBA4778
CGCATGGCAAAAAATGCTTCCTTTGCTGGTTCGAAAGAACACATCACGCATGATGAGACAGTTGAGCTGGCTCTTGTTTTTCTGCGCAAATACGATCAGGCCCTCTTTCGACAATTCGTTTATTTCATCGACATATTCCTGGGCAATGGTAACTCTGGAAATGAACGGATCGAAAAGGAACCGGCACAGAAGCGATTTTTTCTCATTGAGAAAACCGCTGAAGAATTTACTGATCATGGAATTGCGGCTCTCACCCTGCGAAACTACAGGCGGGTCCATGTTTACCTTAAGTTTACCAATCATGAATCGTCACGGGTGCTGTTATCCATTTTCTGCGATTCCTCAGTTTTGGAAATAACATCCGGGAAACGCCGCGACATATAATCCTTGATGTAATTTTCGATTTCAATCGCGCTGGACATTGCCATAACTTTTTTCAAAAGAGACTTGGACTCGGAATAGGTGGAGTTGCGAATAATTTTCTTTACACGTGGTATCGCCAAGGGATTCATGCTCAGTTCATCCAGCTCAAGCCCGATGAGTATCAAGGTATATGCGGGCTCCCCGGCCATTTCTCCGCACATGGAAACCCGAATACCTGCCTTATGTCCGGCGTCAACAATCATCTTGATAAGCTTCAAAACGGCTGGATGAAGGGGCTCGTAAAGATAAGTAACCCGTTCATTAACCCGGTCGATGGCAAGGGCATACTGAATAAGGTCATTGGTTCCAATGCTGAAATAATCAACCTCTTTCGCCAGAAGGTCCGCAATCATAACGGCAGACGGAACCTCAATCATAATTCCTATTTCGATATCTTTTCCGATAGGGATCTTTTCCTCTTTGAGTTCTTTCTTGACCTCTTCATAAATTCTCTTTGCCTCCCGAATTTCCTCTAGTCGGGAAATCATGGGAAAGAGAATGCGTGTTTTTCCGTAAACGCTGGCCCGCAGGATCGACCGCAACTGAATCTTAAAGAGGCCGACTTCCTGAAGGCAAAACCGAATGGCCCGTAAACCCATGGCCGGATTGGTTTCTTTTGGCAGATCTTTGGCCAGTTTCGGATCCGACATGAATTTATCTCCGCCCAGATCAAAAGTTCTGATCGTTGACCAAGTCAGATTCTTTCCTTCCAGCAGACGCTTATAATCAGCGAAATGTTCTCTTTCAGTCGGAAGCCTTTCCTTGTTGATAAACAAAAACTCCGTTCTGTACAGTCCGACCCCGTCCGCACCGTGCATGAGGGCCGACGGGACCTCTTCGACGAACTCAATATTCGCCCCGATTTCAAGTCTTCGCAAATCCTTGGTGACTGCAGGCAGACCGGCTTGTTTGAGAAGCCCCTCTTCAAATTCCCGGAAATGCCTGCTTTTGTCCTCATAGCGCTTTACAATTTCCGGGTCCGGATTGATGAGGACAAAACCATCCACTCCATCAACGATTATTTCGTCTTCATTGCGGATGTCATGAGTTATGCGCTCTAGGCCGACTACGGCCGGGATACCGATTGAACGTGCCACAATGGCCGTATGGGAAGTTTTTCCGCCGATATCCGTAGCAAATCCCAGGATCTTGTCCATTTTCATCTGCACAGTATCAGCAGGCGATAAATCTCGCGATATGATAATGACATTTTCTTTCAGCTCTGAAACGGGTTCCCGCTTTTTCCCGGCCAGGCTTCTGAGTATCCTCTGCCCTACATACTCAACATCGCTGATACGCTGCTTCAGATAGATGTCTTCGATTTTATTAAAGGCTTTTCTGTACTTGTCGATCGTCATCATCAATGCCCATTCGGCATTGATTTTTTTGTGTCGGATGTTGTCGATCGTATTGTGGATCAACATATTATCTTTCAGCATCAGAATATGGACATCAATGATGAAGAGAGGCTCCAGCACCTTTCCCTCGCTGATTCTCTTCCTGATTTCCAGAAGCTGCGATTTTGAAAGCCTGAGCGCTTTTCTGAACCTCTTTACTTCATCATCAATCTCAACCGCGCTCTTGAGATTGATATAGGGGATCTGCACATCCATGTAATCGAGAACATATGCCTTACCCCTTACGATTCCAGGCGATACGCCGATTCCCTTTATTACGATATTTCTCCTTTCCGAATGCACCATCAGGCCTTCTCTCCGAATTTGTCATCGATCAGTTTTCCGATTTCTTCAAGTGCCTCCTGGGCATCGCTTCCCTCCGCTCTCACAGATATCGTACTTCCCTTGGGACAGGCCAACGTCAATATCCCAAGAATGCTTTTGCCGTTCACTTCAACGCCGTCCTTTTCAATAGAGATTTTCGCTTTAAAATGATTACTGATCTGAACCATTAGTGCAGCCGCTCTTGCGTGAAGACCCAGTTCATTTTTAATTTGGAAACTTTTAATTTTCTCCATCGGCATATCACCATACATTAATTAAAATAAAAAAGACAGAAGCACCATAAAGAATCTTGAGAGCCGAAGCGCCTTGTCTTAATAACCAGAAGCAAAGAAAAATCGTGGACGCGATCGCTACCTTTTCGAGGAGATGCATCTTGTTCAGGAATACAAAATAAGGGGTATCACAAATGAAATATGCAAGAATTCCCAGATTGACAACGGAAATCCATCTTATCTGCCGCGATAATTGAGGCAGATTCAATATCCTTATAAAATCAATCCCCCCTTTTCCGTTTTTATACCCAACCACCATACCGAAAAACCTGACCAGCAAGTGAAGTGAATTATAGAGTAGCAGGAAAACGAGGGGCGCAAATAACCAGCCCTGAAAACAAAGGATCACAGCTAAGATCGCGGAGAAGGGTTTGAGAGATCCCCAGAAAAGAGAATCCCCTATTGCGGCGAAAGGAGCCATAAGGGTTCTTTTTAGATTATCCGCCTCGAGACATTGGCCTTGTTTAGAGAGCTCCATCTCAAGCTTTGCAACTGATCCTAGAATCGGTCCTGAAAGATAAGGATTACTATTAAACAGCTGCAAATGTCGCGTCAACATCGCTGCTATCTCTTCCTTGTTCCCAGCCAGCTTTCGGATCACCGGTATCATGGCATAGGCAAACCCCATATTCTGCATTCGCCAGAAATTCCGGGAAGCCTGAATGGACAGCGATCGAAGAAAAATTTTCAGCAATATTTTAAAGTCGATTCGGACGCCCTCGCAATAGAAATTCTAATTTTCTTCAAAGCTTACGATGAATAGTCCTTAACACAACCGTTTACTTTTCGCAATCCTTCAGAGGTGTTCTTTATAAAATATATAATTTTTTAACTTTCCGTTTCATATTTTTATTGACAACAGATTAAAGTTACTTTATAAGGTCATGTCTTAATTGAGTTTTGACTACCGGGTTACTTTTTCAATCACTTTGACCCGGTATTTTTATTTAGTTTTTTGTGGGAGGTAGTTTCAAATGCTGTGTCAGACTATAAAATCCGGTATGGAATGCGGATTCATGACGAAAAGCGGTTGCGGTTTTACTGGTGGAAGCTGTGTAGCTATTATTGAAAAATGCGAGGGCTGCAATAAGATACTGGAAAGCGCAACGGGCAGGTTCTGCAAAGTGTATCCCGATCCAATAGCCAAATGGTCCTTAGGCGGATGCCCGACGGCTTCTCATTTAAAGAGAGAGGTAAAAGAGGAACAAAAAATAAATCCTCTGAAGGCTTCCAAGCGATCCAGAAAAGGTTAAACATTAAACTTCATCGATTGAAGAAGATGGTACTCCGAGGTGGGTCCGCGCAGATTTGTGCTCAGCTCGGGTCCGGGAGTGGTTGGTTTTTTCCTCGGGGCTTTTTTATATTTTAAAATTTCAAATTTTTTGTTCACGTTGGCCGGCGATATCGTTATCGCCGGCCTTTTTTCTATCTCAATTAGCGAGAAAAGGAGCTTTTCATTACCCGCCGAAGCATCTCCGTTCCGACCGGCCTACAATCACCTAAATCAGGAGACAAACTCAGTCAGAACTGTAAGAATGACTTGTTCGAAATTGATCCTTGCCTTTTACTCGCTTTAATTCATCCCCGGACTGATGTTCTCAAAGATCTGTCTATGTTAAGTTAGAAGAAAACTTTCCGGGGGGAGGACGCTTATGCCTGTCAGAAAATTAAAGGAGTATCTGGATTCAAACGGGATCAAATACGTTTCGATTTTCCACTCACCAACCTATACCGCTCAGGAGGTGGCCGCACGTGTTCACATCCATGGCAAACAATTGGCGAAAACCGTAATGGTGAAAATGGATGACAAGATGGCTATGGTCATTCTCCCTGCGAGCCGGCAAATCGATTTCGATTACCTTAAAAAGGAAACCGGCATGCATAAAGTGGAGTTGGCCAAAGAAGAAGATTTTAAGGAATTGTTCCCGGAATGCGAGATCGGCGCCATGCCCCCATTCGGGAATCTCTACGGGATGGAAGTTTACATTGATCAAACCTTGAAAGATGATGAAGAGATCGCTTTCAGTGCGGGAACCCATACGGAACTGATCAAACTCCCCTTTGCAGATTACCAACGGCTTGTGCATCCCAGGATGATCCGGCTTTCTTGATTGAAGATTTCCCGCAGCAAGCTGCGAGAATACTCTCGCTGCCGTATTCAATTTTCAAGTAGGGGTAATACCATCCTAAAAAGGTCCAAATCCGGACCCTCAGGTTCTCTGTATCATCCTTTCGGATGAACATTTCTTTCTATCATTGAACGTTTCGTTCACCAAATAATTGCATATCTATTTCCAGAAAAAACCTTCCAAACAATTTATCTTGTATTTACAAGACCTTAAAAGGTCAGACCAAATCCATTAAAACTGGCACACTCTTTTCATTACATAAGATCAAATACTGACGGAAGCAATACTAAGAGAAACGAAGGGGGTATTGAAAAATGAAAAGAACATTGACCACTTTAGCGCTGGCGTGCTTTGTCACACTTTTAACGGCTACCTTCGGTTTTGCCGAATATGTAGCCACTGACGGCGGTAATTTTCCATATTTTCATCTGGGCGCCCTGATTATAGGGGGCCTGATCATTATATCGCTGAGAACTAAATATAGCAGCCTGTACATGTCCGAAGCAATGGGTGCCTTTGCCCTCTATACCGTGCTGATCGCGCTCTTCACGAATCCTGTTGTTAATGTCATTAAAGGTCTGGTCGGCTGAGTTGTACCCTAAAACCTTTGCAGGTGAAGACAGCCGCCATTTTGGTCAGGGATAGATTGAAAGCCCTTCATAGCCCCGAAAGTAAAGTATAAGATTCTTTAACTTCCTAAGAAGGGGAAAGGGAAAAGGTAGCAACCATGTTATTGGCAAGACAAAAAACGACGGAATACGCGAATGTCCTCATCCTGAGCGCGTGGGGATTTACAATCGTTCTCTCCTCTTTTTTCTTTCTTTACCTGGGATACTGGATCGACAAGATATGCAATACCGCTCCGTCGTTCATGTTCGGTCTCTTCCTCCTTGGAATCATGCTCGGCGTGGGGAGACTTTACCAAAGCGCGTGGACCATGCGGAATGACCAAAAGCATTAAACAGGTGTAAACCCTTCTATATATAAACAAGTTGAAAGAGCTCTCGCATCCCCTCTTCCCTACCCCCGGCGAGGGCTTTTTTATTAAGTACTTTTATTTGTCTCTTTTTTCACGTTCCAGAAAACACAG
This sequence comes from Syntrophaceae bacterium UBA4778, assembly GCA_002403175.1. The sequence continues at coordinate 5,657 of DHHG01000006.1, forward strand.
GACCTTTTCATCGGTACGAGTTCTATCCGGATGCTTTCCCTGCCATGATTGAAAAGACCGCAGGATTCACCATACTTCGCAGCCAGATCTCGCGCCGCCTGTTCATCCCGGTCATACACCCAAAATTCGGCTTTTAATTTTTTTTCAATCTCATCCGTTTCATCCGTAATCTGGGCAAAGAAAAGAACTCCCGGCTCTTTCTGGGTATCGGGCACTTTCAAGGGAGCCATCATGGGCTCTTTAAACAACGTTCTTACAATATCGTCTGAGAAGGTAACCGGCATTAAATTCGTCAGCAGAACACAAGAAATCGGATAAACAAACGTATCTATTTCCTGGTGATTGGGTTTGAATTGTTTCTCTCTCGTAGAAACCAGGTAACACAACTGGTTGGCAATATCCTTGGTCGGTGCAAAAACAATGGCCTCATCGGAGGGAGCGCCCTTGCGCAGTTGTTGCACCTCTTCAGCATTTTCGCACGGTCCCCAGATATCAATCATGTAGATATGCATGCATCATCCTTTCGTCGCAAATCTCTGGTAAAATACATCATGTTTTTCATGAAGCCATACGCCTCAACATTTTGCAAGACGAATTCCGCATCTCAAGAACGCCCCCGCCATAAAATCAGTTGTTAGTACATTCCAAATTGTATTAGGATTCGATTCAAATTTCGCAGATCAACCCAATTTTCAGGCTGAGAACATCATCACAGCCAATAGATTGGCTCAAAACGGATCATGGAAGATGCCCAAATGCCCGGACGGATTAACAAAAAGGAGCCGGATCATGGAAAAAAAGCTGATAAAAAAAATTATCTCAGGGGGGCAAACGGGGGCCGATAGAGCTGCACTCGATTACGCAATCAGGAACGGTATTCCACACGGTGGATGGCTTCCGAAAGGACGCAGAACGGAAGATGGCCCCCTTCCGGAAATATATCACCTTCAGGAAATGTCAACAGAATCCTATCCGAAGAGAACAGAAAAAAATGTAATTCATTCGGATGGCACCTTGATCGTTTCAGATGGTCCTCTTTCCGGCGGCTCGGCACTCACCAGGGAAATTGCCAAACGATATAACAGACCATGGATTCACATTGACCTGAGCACCAATTCCTGCTTCGATTCAGCAAAAAACATTCGAGATTGGATTTATGAAAATACAATCAACGTCCTCAATGTAGCCGGTCCAAGGGCAAGTGAAAATCCGGATATTTATCCGAATACAATCAAATTACTGGAACAAGTATTTGAATAATTTTTATTCGGGTAACCCGCCTCGTGCAGACCATGTACAATACCGAATAATTCCGATCAGAGCATTTTCAATGCGTCGATCCGGAACAAGCCGGCAGTTCGACCCAAACATATAAGGCCTGAGAAAGCCTCGGAATTATCTCCATCACTCGGGATCTTTTATATCAGGACTATCAAGTGTAATTCATAAATGATGACTATACTATATATACACAGGATTGCAGGCAGGATGGCTTTAACACGAACAGACCGATGAAAAAAATAGGCGTTTTCAAAAATCAGAAAGCATGCAAGACAGCTACCTGTAAGCGCAAATTTAAAAACGAAAAAGAAGGGAATCCCCATAGTCATGACAAGAGCCATAAAAGGATTGGCTTCTATTGCGCCATGATTCATCAAATGAAGAGTGAGAAAACTGTCCAACGTAGAGAGAATCAAAACAGAAAGAGCGGTCATCCATGCACTTCGGTTCTGGTTTACAGGGCTTGCAATCTGCTCCGGCTTGCGCTCTTCCTGATTTTCTCTGCTGTTACTCCAATAAGAACTGATCTCCATTGGGTACCTCCTTCTCTGAAAGTCAGTTTCAGATGACGATACCTTCACTTTTCAGAACATAAGAGCTCTAGCAAGAAAAAGACCAGGACCATAAGTATTTAATATAGCATTTCTTTTTTGACATGGGTGATTGAAAAATATCTATTCCCTGTAAAATAATTTTACATTCCGATTCCGGATCGAGCAAGATAATTAATTGTAAGTGCTCAAAATAGCTTAAAGTGTTGGGATATGGGCAAGTGTAAACATTTCCTGTTCGAAAAGCAGGATGACAGGGAAGGCTCGTATGGAAAGGTTATTATTTTGTAGCTACCTTGCCGAAATGGACCTGTCTTAATAAAACCAGATTTTTCATCGCAAATTTCAGGGCAAGAGCTTCTTGAAAAGCCGCTTGCCCATCATTTTCAAGAAAGGACAATTCACTGTTATTTAAGCCCTGACCAGGCGCCGGTATTTGAGACGATGGGGCTGGGTTGCTTCTGCTCCAAGCCGTACCTTTCGGTCCGCCTCATATTCGGAATAATTACCGTCGTACCAGTACGTACGGCTCTCATCCTCAAAGGCAAGGATGTGAGTAGCAATTCTGTCGAGGAACCATCGGTCATGGCTGATAACCATGGCACAGCCTGCAAAATTATCCAGGGCCTCTTCCAGGGCACGCATGGTATTAACATCCAGATCATTCGTCGGTTCGTCCAGAAGGAGGACGTTGGCTCCTTCCTTGAGCATCCGTGCAAGGTGAACCCTGTTGCGCTCGCCCCCGGAAATATTGCTCACCTTCTTCTGCTGATCCGCACCGGAGAGATTGAATCGCGCAACATAGGCTCGCGAGTTAATGAGCTTGTTCCCTAACTGGATCATCTCCTGCCCATCAGAAATCGCCTCCCAGATTGTCTTTTCGGGATTCAGGGAATCACGGCTCTGATCGACATAGGCAATCTTGACCGTATCCCCTATGCGGACCATACCCGAATCAGGTGTTTCCTGTCCGGTGATCATCCGGAAAAGCGTCGTTTTACCGGCTCCGTTCGGCCCGACAATCCCCACAATGCCGCCAGGAGGCAACGAGAAGCTCAAGCCTTCCATCAGGATTCTATCTCCGTAACTTTTTGTGACATTCTCTACCTCGATAGCGAACTTGCCCAGCCTCGGTCCGGGGGGAATGAAGATCTCCAGGTCGGCAGCACGCTTTTCCCCTTCCTGCCCGAGGAGCGCTTCATAGGCGTTGATCCTCGCTTTTGATTTGGCGTGTCTGCCTTTGGGGGACATCCGAATCCAATCCAACTCCCGCTGGAGGGTCTTCTGCCGCTCCGACTCGGTCTTCTCTTCCTTCTTCAACCGCTGCTGCTTCTGATCCAGCCACGAGGAATAATTCCCCTTCCAGGGGATACCCTGCCCCTTGTCGAGTTCCAGAATCCAGCCGGCGACATTGTCGAGAAAATAACGGTCGTGTGTCACAGCAATAACGGTTCCTTCATAGCGCTGGAGGTGATGTTCGAGCCACGCAACAGACTCCGCATCGAGGTGGTTCGTCGGTTCATCCAGAAGAAGGATATCGGGTTTTTTGAGAAGGAGCCGGCAAAGGGCAACTCGGCGTCTTTCACCTCCCGAGAGCACATTGACGGGAGTTTCTCCGGGCGGGCAGCGAAGGGCATCCATCGCCATTTCCAACCGGGCATCGAGGTCCCAGGCATTCAGTGCATCCAGCTCTTCCTGGACCTTCCCCTGACGCTCAATCAGGGAATTCATCTCGTCATCGGACATGGGCTCGGCGAATTGTTCATTGATCCGGTTGTACTCGTTCATGAGATCGACCGTTTCTTTTACGCCCTCTTCCACGACCTCTCGAACCGTTTTGGTTTCATTGATTAAGGGTTCCTGCTCAAGATATCCGATCGTAAAGCCGGGAGAAAGAATAGTCTTTCCATTAAATGCCTGATCCACACCGGCCATAATTTTCAAGAGTGTGCTCTTCCCGGCCCCGTTCAGACCCAATACCCCGATCTTGGCGCCATAGAAATAAGATAAAGAAATATCTTTGATAACCATTTTCTGGTTGTATGTTTTACTCACTCCGATCATGGAATAGATGATCTTGTTTGCCTCATTTGTCATGAAATTGATCCCTCCGGATTCGGTGCTTTTGACAGATAATTGATATTTGTACTTGTCCTGTAAACTTCACTGAACTACCACATGTTAAAAAGTAAGTCATGAATTTTCGGGCTAATGAAAAAAGAAAATTTAGGAAATCTGTTTACCATCATTAGAAAGAGCCGCTCAAGCAGATATGTCCCAACCGCGACTCCTTAATTCCTTGCTTATAATTTCTCCTCATTTATAGCTTGACAGGAAAGATACTTTCCCATACGTTTCTTTCGCGCCAAGTGGCGCTACTTTTAAAAGAAGGAAGATTTTCAATGAATTCATCCCCCAAAATCGTCATCAGCAGCTCCGGACTCTGGACCCCACCGAATTCCGTTTCAAATGAGGAACTGGTTGCCAGCTACAACGGCTATGCCGAAAAATTCAATCTGGAGCATTCTGCCCAGATAGCAGCAGGGGAAATGGATGCAAAGCCACTTTCCTCGGTAAGGTTCATTGAGAAGGCGTCCGGGATTCAATCCAGATATGTCTATGACAAAGAAGGCATGCTCGATATTAACCGTATGCGGCCGAAATTTCCTGAAAGAGGAGAGGATGAACTGAGCAATCAGGCGGAAATCGCAGTCTTTGCGGCTCGTGAGGCGATGGCAGCCGCCGGGAAAACCGGCGCAGATATCGATGCCGTTATCGTTGCCAGCACCTTTACGCAGCGCCCCTATCCTGCCATTGCGGTTGAAGTGCAGAATCAATTGGGGATTACCGGCTTTGGCTTTGACACGACCATGGCGTGCTCCGCAGCAACATTTGGACTTCACCGGGCCTATGAATGCCTGATGGCCGGCAGCGCAAAATGTGTATTAGCCGTTAATCCGGAACTGCTCACACCACAGGTGAACCATTGCGACCGCGATTCGCACTTCATTTTTGGCGACGCCAGCACGGCGATTATCATGGAGCGGGCTGAAACCTGTACTAGCTCAAACAGCTACGAGGTTCTGGGTATAAAAGCGATGACAACGTACTCGAAAAATATTCGCTCTAATTTCGGGTATACATCGCGTGCCACCGATGTTGATCCCTATGGGTGGGATAAGCTGTTCCATCAGGCCGGGAAAAAGGTTTTCGAGGAGGTCAGTCCAACTGCCGCGACTCATATCAAAAATCACCTGGCGAGCTTAGGGATAACGGCAAAAGAAATAAAACGTTTCTGGCTTCACCAGGCCAATATCAATATGAACAAGCTGGTGATAAAATACCTTCTCGGTGAAGGTCCGCAGAATGATGACATTACCCCAACTATTGTCGACCGGTACGCCAACACGGCGGGCGCCGGATCAATCATAGCCTTTCACCTGTACAACGCCGATCTGCAAAAAGGGGATCTCGGTGTAATCTGCTCTTTCGGCGCCGGTTATTCAGTTGGAAGTCTAGTGATTCGTAAACAATGATCCATTCCCGAATATTCACGATTCTTCTCGCCAGTTGAAGGCGAAGGAAAAGCAGAGGAATATCAAAAATTCATTCCCTAGTTCCGAGATTGGGCCAGAAAGGTAGCTGAAGCGGACGCCACGAATCGCCCTCATACAGCACCTGTTCCAGAAATAAACCGGACGGAGGAGCCGTAAGCCTGGCAGGCTCCTCGGATAAAGATTTGAACATACGTTCGATATCCTTCATCTTCATTTTGCCTCTACCCACTTCGACGGTAACTCCGACCAAGCGCCGGATCATCTTCCAAAGGAAATGAGATCCGATAAAACGAAATACAAGGAGCTCGCCGAATTGCATCAGGACGGCGGATTCGAGCTGAACCAGGGGCGAAGCGTTTTTTTCAATTCTTTTATCAGCAAACGAAGAGAAATCGTGAAAACCCTGAAACAAAGGCATTACTTCTTTCATTTTCTTCATATCCAGGGAATCTTTTACCCACCAGACATATCGTTTTCCAAAAGCGGTTCTTTTTTGAGAAAGGATATAGAGATAACTGCGGCCTTTTGCATGGTGCCGGGCATGGAAATCGGGCCTTGCCTCTTTCAGGCTTAGGATATTGATACTGGAAGGCAGCTCGTCATTCATCTTCTCCATTGTCTTTCGGGGATGGAATTTATATCCGGTCTCCAGATGAGCAACCTGCCCCAGGGCGTGAACCCCGGCATCGGTGCGGCCTGAGCCCTGAATATCCACTTTGCAACCAAGGACATGTCCGGCCGTTTCGATCAGGGTTCCCTGGATGCTTCGGGCATTTGTTTGAGTTTGCCATCCTCTGAATCCGGTCCCGTCGTATTCAATGGTCATCTTATATTTAGGCATTACGATTCCTCTGAAATTTTTTGATGTACTCACTACAGGATAAGTTAATGGACTGTCCAGTATTATTCTGAGTTCAGAATTGAATGAGGTTACCTGGATACTTATTAAGCGAGTAGCACACGTCTATGGAACGGTTCGGATTAATCATTTCCTGGGGTCATTGCGTATTGCGGCTTTTTATTCAGGGTGGCCATTATGAAAGTAACTGCAATAAGCAATAAAAAATTGATCTGCCATGCCAGATCGTATGTGCCCGTTTGATCATATATGTACCCCCCCAGCAAAGGCCCGAGACTGGAAGCAGACACGACAAAGAAGGTCAACAGGCCGTATATCGTTCCCAGTATCGCACTGCCGTAGCGGTCAGCCAGTAGATAGGGCATCATGGTCGAAATCGATCCGTAACCGAACCCGAACAACAAGGCATACCCATACAACCCGTAAACTGTCCGGAACTGGAAAAAGAGAAGAATACCGAGGGCCATCATCGCAAAACCCATGCAGGCCGAATATTTGGCATTCCGCATTTTATCGCTGATCCAGCCGAAAAAGTACCTGCCTCCAATACTGGAAAATCCAACAATGCTGAGAGAGGCATCGGCCAATATCCGTTCTATACCGTTATCAACGGCAAAAGCGACCTGATGGACGAAAGCGAGCATTTCTGCGGTTACCGCAATACTGAAGCAAAAGGTAAGTATCCAGAAACCGCTATCACGAAGATAGGATACTGCACAACTGTTCTCCATAGGCCTATTCTTCTCTTCTGAGTTCCTGAAATTCAGGCGAATATCTTCTTTTGCATCGGAGAGATCCCCATCCGGCAACAATCCGTAATCCGAGGGTTTGGTCCGTCCCATGAAAAAATGCGCCATCGATATTCCCAAAACAAGAACCAGGATTCCCAGAATAACAAATCCGGTCCTCCACCCGAAATGTTTTACGAAAGGGCCTGCGACAAAAGGCAAAATCATCGTGAACACGCCGATTCCCATCGTAGCGATGCCGATCGCCGATCCCCTTTTCCTTACGAACCATTTGCTGATGTAAGCACTGCAGACAACAACGCCAAAAAAAGATCCTCCCAATCCGGAAAAGATTCCGTACATAAAATTGAACTGGAAAGGAGTCTGTACCAATGACGTTAAAATAAAAGACATGCCCAGAATCGCAGCGCCAATTGTAATCAACCATTTGGGTGCCATTCGGTCCAGCAGGCGCCCGGACAGGATACCCCCGATACTATAGGACAAAATAGCAATTGTAGCTGCCATGGATATCGTTGAGCGAGACCATTGTAAATCAGAAGCGATGGGGTCCACAAAAATGGCAAAACAATACCGCGAACCATGGTTTATTCCCATGCACACGAAAGCCGCTGCTACTATATACCATCCCCAGTACAGGCCTTTTTCGTTTTGATTTATGTTTCTCATGAGAATGTCACCATGATTTTGTGTGCATCGGCACTATCATTTTTCCCAGGCCCCCGTTTTATGTGGGAGAGCTTGCAGCGGATATCCACACTTTTCGTGCTTTAAGGCAGACGGTTCTTCAGAGGTCTGCGAGGTGTGCAATCGATATTCCGGATAGAGGGCGGCAATAAAGTAACTCTCGATCCATGTTCTTATATAGCAGAACGGAAGTTTGCAATCAGAAAAATTGAGGGCTGTTCTCGTAGCCCGCAAAACAAAGCCGGGCTGTACAGCTTGGTTTCGCTTCGGAAATCTGAAACGCTCTGTAGGCCATGCAGCATCTGATTCCGCTGTTTTACCCACAGAAATTTAGCGCAATTTAACCTAAAAACGGCTGCAAGACAGG
>DHHG01000007.1 GCA_002403175.1 Syntrophaceae bacterium UBA4778
ATCCGTAGAAAAACAAAAAGGGCAAGGCGAACAGCAGCGACCAGAAAATGGACACCTTTCCGAAATGATTATGCCAGAAGCGGGGAACCAACAGAGGGCCGATAGCGATGGAGAGCAGCATCCCTGCAAATGGTATTATCGCCCAAACGGGAAGAGAGGACCCGATATCCACTTTGGCGTAAGCATCAGATGATGCAAATGAGACAGCGCTATTCGCCAGTAGGAGGAATAGAACGATTCCGGAAAGCTTGAAGCGGTTTACGGGCATTCTGGCCGAATCGCGCCCGAGATCATTCCCAGCGCGCAGCATTGTAGATCTCCATTTATTTTTAATCCTTTTCAGAATCGAGAGCAAGTATTGCAGGTTCCTTTTGCGCAGGACCGAGCAGCAAGGCCTTCTCCCAAGAATAATTGTTATTAAAGACACTAAAACATGGCCTGTGGAAATGCAAGTTCATTAAGAATCTGCGGTAACGCTTGGTCATTTTTAAGTTCATTTCTGATCTGTAGAATAGGCTGCTATTGCGCTCTAAAGTTCTTTACTTATCTTCCGATAAAAAGAATAAACAGGAGAGAGGTGACATGATGCGCGTAACGGTATTGCCTAGGCACACGCTGTTTGAAAAAATGTTACTGGGAATTCTTTTTATTATTGAATTGCCCTATCTTGCGTTATGTTCCCTTTCTAGGAAGTATCGCGAGCGCTTCAGCAGAATATATTTGGATAATTGAATTTGAATTTCTGCCGGGCTATTTTCCTATTTTGCCATTGAATACCCCTTCTCTATCGAAGGGGATAGAGGCGCTTGCCAAACCCGCTTTGACTTTTGCCTTGCCTATCAGCTTATATCGAACTTCCTGTCCTGAAATGGCCGCAATTAAACAATCTGCTAAATTCAACCGACTCAAATTCAAAGGAATGCGTATATCAGATGTGCAGGCTTTTCTTATCGTCTGCAACTCTTTCAGGGAACCTTCTCCGGCTTCCTTATCATTCAGATAAAATTTGTAATCGAGTGATTTCAGTTCCAGGTCGTACTTGTTTGGATTGTTCACCCGCAGATCGAGCGTAAAATTAATTTCGCTCAGACTGACCTGTTGGGCTTTGATCCCTTTTAATGTAAATGTCGGGTTCTCAATGAATAACCCCAAACAGGAAGTGAACATGAAAAGCAATCCCAACAAGCATATACCAGCCGAATAGCGGACAACTGCAACACCTTTATTTTTTTTCCAGCTATCAAATCCACCAGGGTACCCATTATAGAAAAGATAATCGGAAAAAAATGTTTTAATGAATTTCATATTCGAATACCTCCGCGACGGCTTCAGCCATTATCTTATAACCTTCTATAGTAGGATGGACCATGTCCGCTTGGACCATTTTACGCAAATCCATCCCATCATCTATTTTTCTTTTCCAATACTCATGAACTTTGGCAATCGCCAGCTTCCTTTCACCCGCTATCGTTTCAAGTTGTGCATAAAATTCAAGAGCACGTCTGTTTTCTAACTGATTCTCTATCCAAACGGAGGTAACAAGAATAATTTCAGCGCCGGCAATTTCGGCCCTATCAACTATGGCACGGATGGAATCACCAAACTGGACCGGAGAATACCCAAGAAAGGCGTCATTCAGCGCGAACTGAATGAGAACACAATCTGGACGGCTTTCGATTACATCCTTTTGCAACCGTAGCAATCCGTTTTCCGCCGTATCTCCGGGGATGCCGCGGTTGCGTATTCTAACTTCAGAATGCGGATACTTTTCCAAAATCAGTTCGTGTAAAAAATCCAGGTAGCCCTTTCCAACCATCCATCCGTATGTCAGCGAGTCGCCAATAGCTACAAGGGTTACAGGTGATCCGGTTCCAAGTTTCCGAATGGTTTTTATCGGCTTTTTACGATCCATATTGAATTTCATGCATCTCCTGTTTAGGACATATTAAATATATTTTCTCAGGTCAAGCCTTATTGAATGAATTTCAGTTCGGACATGCACGACTGAATTTTTCCCATTTCCGCCAACTCAGCAATAGGACCACTTGCAAAAAATGAATTTTAAGAACCATAATACATAAAACAGATTGAAATATTTCTATAATTAATATAAGAAATTTAAGTCTTATAGTATTATAAATTAAATTGGAAAATTTAAGGGAGGTACACATGGCAAAATTTAAAAAGGGCGATTTGTTATCATGTAGCGCTTGCGGTTTGATCATCAGCGTTGATGACGCATGCGGATGTACTACATCCGAAGTGGTCTGCTGCGACCAGCCGATGGCAAAAGGAAAAGCCGCAGCTGCAAAGGCAAAGAAAGCAGCAGCAGCCTCTGCAAGCACTGCAAAAGTTGCAAAACCGGCGCCTGCTAAAAAAGCTGCCAAACCTGTGGCTGCTCCGAAAAAAGCAGCAGCAAAGAAACCCGCTGCCAAAGTAACTGCCAAGAAGAAATAAGTCAAGAACACTGGTATATTTTACCAGCTCTGATTTCAAGTAAATGAAAGGGCCTCTGATTCTATCCGGGGCCCTTTCATTTTCAGGTTTTTATATCCAGTAATTCTCCTTTCATTTCTTTTTCAGTTTCTATAACCTTAAGGTTACTCTCATACATAGTGCTCGTTGTAATCAGGTTCGCGATTTCCTCCTCCAGGCAGACATGGGACTCTGCATTTGCGTCTGTCCGATTCCGTTCCGGCGTGAATCGATCCTGCTCACCATTTGGTTTGCTGATTACTACTTTTACTCCGGAGGGAATCTCCTCTTGAAGAACAGCACGGCTTTTCCTGAAATGATCCGTCTGTGAATTGACCACATTGTTAGCTGTGATTTCCAGCTTCTTCTCAGAGGCCCTTATCCCCGATAACGCAATATTTAAAATTTCCAATACATTCTCCTTCCTTCATTTCAAGGCCACTTATAATCATTATCGGAAATCACTGCTGTCCAAAATAATGTGAAATAGATATCTGCTCTCAATAAAATCCGCCTGTTGGACGGGATGTTTCGCTCTTTGAAAACCAGGTTGCCTCATTTTTTTGTACCACCGTTATGATGCTGTCCAATTCAATGATAGTTGTTCAACCATGCCATCATAATCGGCGGTTCGTGCGGTTGATCGATCCAAAGCCACAAGTTCCTGTAAGTGAACAGGTTGTAGCGAAGCAACGCCACCAGATTGGACAGGGACCACTTGTAGCGGGCCTTGTACTTCAAATACTTCAGAATGAGGATCGCGATCAATGCTGTCCAAATCTCGATCTGCCAGCGGTCCTTGTAGATGGCCGCGATCGTCGTTGCTCCAAACGTCAGATGGTTGGTCAACAGGACGATGACCCTGTCGTTTTGCTCATCGAGAACCTCTGCCGTCTCAATCGACCCGGATATATTTATCGCGGCTTGCAGCTACTTCGAGTTCGATGATCTGGTCGCATAGAACATTGCTGTTTTGGGGAACGCCTCTGTCCTCTACGATCCGGTATCGGGCATTGTGCTTTTGCCGAGTGACCAAGAAGACGCCCTGCCCGGTCCAGTGCCAGAACAGTTCGAAGTCGATATAGCCCTTGTCGATTGCCAGAATTGATCCGGCCGGAAAAAGCATCGCCCTGGCAATCTTCACTTCATGGACTTTGCCGTCCGTAATATGAGCGAATACTGGCAAGTAGCCGTCATGATCCAGAAGCAGATGAAGTTTTACAGCCCCCTTGGTTTGACGAAACTTGGCCCAGTCGAAAAGGCTGGCGCATAAATCAATAACCGTCGCATCCAGGCTGAAGAGTTTATTTTTGAACCGAAACTTGTGTTTTCCGAAATTCAGTTCCTTGCGGCATCCCAAGCAGCTGATAGAAGATCTTTTCATAGAGTTGCCAGGGACGGTGCTCATTGGCATAGGACAGCGTTGATTTTTTCGGGACAGCCTGTAATCCCAGGTGCTTTGCTTTTCCGAAACAACTGGCCAGACCACCGCAAATTTCCCTCAGTGAATGTGCCTGTCCCAGTTGGCAGAAAAGCATGGCAACGAACTGGTCCCAGCAACTGAATCCTTTAGCGCCTTTTTCCGCCTGGGTCTTGTTAACTATTTCAAAGAACTCGCGCTTCGAAAAAAGCTTTAGAATATGACCGAATATGCTGTTAATCTGTTCGCCAAGGGTGTTCTCCTTTCAGGGGTTTATTTCTTTTGGCTAAGAAACTATTACCCGATTGTAAACACCCTTTTCAAATTTCTAAAATCTATTTTGGACAGATGTGATCGGAAATATATACCGAAACCATTAGGAGCCGCAGATTACTTTCAAGTTCACTTTTTTTATGAAAACCGGTTTAGCAATTTAAGCCTTTCATATTTAGAAATTCTGAAAGTGAAAGTAAATTCCCCTTGACATTTCTATAATTACATCATAACGGTTGCACTTACGTTACTTATTTTACGATGTGAGTCAATCATGGTCAGGGATAAAATAAACCGAACAAAAGACCAGCTTCTTTGCGATTTGATTCAAATGCAGAAAAGAATCCAAGAGCTGGAAAGAAACGAATCAGCCCTCAAAATAGCGCATCGATCTCTGACAATTGCAAACCGCCACAGTTACCTTTCTCCTATGCTTTCCGAATTTATTTCGGAGATCAAAGAAATCACCTCGTGCAAGTTTGCCGGAATCCGAATCCTGGACCAGGAATCCGGTATTCCATATCATAGTTATTCCGGGTTAGGTCTTGAGATTTGTGATATGGAAAGCGCAAAGCTAAGGTCACGCCTCTGTATCTGTAATCAAATCATGGAGAGAAAAATCAATCCGGAATTTCCATTTTTTACACAAAGGGGTGCTTTCTTCACAAATTGTGAAACAGCAGATACCGCGGCGCTTTCGAGAAAATATAAAAACAGGACCGTCAAACTATGTAAGAGATTCCAGTACAATTCCATCTGCGCGGTTCCTATTCATGTGGATAATCAAAAAATAGGATTGCTTTACGCTGCGGATGATCGGGAAAGCGTTCTGACTGGAGAAATGTTGGAATTGCTGGAGACCCTGTCCTCTGAAGCTGGAACGGCTATTCACCGTGTGAGGCTGAATGAACAGTCACAATATATGGCAACTCACGATGAGTTGACGGGATTGCCAAATCGTATTTTCTTCAACTACGACCTGACATTGGCATTGATACACAGTTTTTTACACCAATCGAAAGTAGCTGTTGTGATGCTTGATCTTGACCATTTTAAAGAAGTCAACGATACATTGGGCCATGCAGTGGGAGATAAGTTGCTAAAAATGGCGGGCGAGAGGATACAACAGATGCTGCGCAAAGGGGACACGGTCGCCCGCATGGGGGGCGATGAATTCATGCTGGCCCTTGGATCATTATCACAGGACGACGCCGTTAAGGTCGTAACTAAAATCCTGAAGGCATTGCAGCAACCTTTTGATATTGATCAGCACGTTTTGCATATCGGCGCGAGTATCGGAATCGCCTTCTATCCGAATCAAGGTGAAGACGCCAGCACACTCATTAAAAATGCAGATGCTGCAATGTACGTTGCGAAGCAATCAGGCCGCAATCAATATCGTATTTATAGCGCCTGATTGCATTCAGAAAGCAAATCTCACATCCTTCATATCTCAAATTTTAATCTCGAAAAAATAGAGCACTATAGGACTTGGCGCAAAGGCAAGTAGGTTGACTATCCACAGGGTATTTGTTACATACTCGGAAATAAATGCGATCCGCACAAGGGAGGGAATCAAAATGGATCTTAAGTTGAAAGATAAAGTTGCCCTGATATCCGGAGGCAGTATGGGATTGGGTAGGGCAGTTGCAATTGCGTTATCGAGAGAAGGCGCAAAGGTTGCCATTTCCGCTCTCGACGATCCTCAGTTACCTGAAGCGGCGGAAATAATAAGAAAGGAAACGGGAGGCGAGGTCTTTACTATCGCTGCGGATGTATCTGACATGGACCAGGCACGTGGGTTCGTTCAAAGCTCGATTGACCATTTCGGAACAATTGACATCCTGGTCAACAATGCCGGTGGCCCCCCCTCCATTAATTTTATGGATATTTCCGACGACCTTTGGATGCAGGGCGTCAGACTGAACCTGATGAGTACGATAGCAATGACTCGCGAGGCCATACCGGTCATGAAGAAGAAAAATTGGGGGCGTATTATTAATATGACCTCCATATCTGTAAAACAGCCGATCGAAGGGCTGATTTTATCAAATACTGTGCGCTCCGGTGTAATCGGTTTTGCAAAAACCCTCTCCACGGAATTGGCTCCCTTTAATATAACTGTCAATAATGTCTGCCCAGGCTATACAATGACAGACCGGGTTAAAAATCTGGCGATTACGATCGCACAAAAGGAAGGGATTACTCCCGAAGAGGTGATTGGAAGGTGGGAGGCTGATATTCCGATGAAGCGCCTCGGAACAGCGGAAGAGTTCGCGAGCCTAGTCGCTTATCTGGCATCGGAAGGTGCAGGCTATATTACCGGAGCGGCTATCCAGATAGATGGTGGATGGTACAGAGGGATCATGTAGTCAAAATCGATCAGTATATTTATTCCTCAACAAAAAGTCCTCGGGCGGGCTTGTAGTCGCAAGCACAGCCCTCCCGAGATCTGGATTTCACTTTTCTTCAATTGCAAAAATCTTTGCACCTTTATTCAATGCCCCTTCCAGTCCCAGCGCAAAGCCGTTTTCATCTTTAACGATGACGCGACCGGAGAGCACAGCCTTATACAAATCATAATCAAACGAGAGAAGGGCATGCCTAACCTTCATACCCCGATAAATACTCACCGGTTTTCCGTTGACATAAACCGTAATGGACTCATTCATAATTCCCTGTTGAGTTGAAGCCTAATTCGACTCGTTCAGGTAAGTGATCCTTCCCTCTAATTCAGGATGGACGGGAGAATGCGCTTTCAGGTAATCCTTAAACGCATCTCTGACTGCTCCTGCGTAGACAACATTCCGGCCCTGTTTGAAAAGATTGAATCGATCTCCACCTGATGCCAGGAAATCATTAATCGCAACCCGATACACTTTCGCCGGATCAAGAATATGATCCCCAACCTTGGCCTCCACCACCCTGAATCCAATGGACCTATTTGGATCATATACGACTTTTAAACCGGAGACCTGAAGGATTCCATATTCTCGAGAAACATTTTGCTCCAGAATGGCTCGGATTTGCTCGCCCGTTAAATCCATACCTATGATGTCGTTATCAAATGGTAAAACTGTAAAGACCTGTTCCAGCGTAATTTTCCCCTGGGGGATATTGGCCCGTATCCCCCCCGAGTTTTGAAAGGCAATTTGAGATCCCGCTGCCTCTCGCATCGCATCACATACCAGATTACCCAAATTGGATTCACCCCGCGGATTCCTAAACAGATCTGTTCGAGTTTCACCGATAACCTTACTGAATTCCCCTTTGATCAGATCATTATATTTATCAACCATGCACGCGACTTCCGGATCAAATGATTCGTCCGGACCGGATAGCGTTTTCTTCAAAATGCCTCTGTGATTGAAAGAGATGATTTTTTTAGAAGCGGAATCAATCTTAAGTTTCAGAATCCCGAGATACTGGCCATAGCACTTGGCCTGGACAATAATCGTATTATTAACCATAACCGGTTTGTTGATTGCGGTATGGCTGTGTCCGCCTACAATTGCATCGATTCCGGACACCTTCGCAGCAAGCGCTTTATCGTCATCCAAACCGAGGTGTGTTAACAAAATGATCAGATCCGCATCCTTCCTGACTTGGCGGATTAATCCGGGCAGAATTCCATCAGGATCTGTAAAGATCAGCCCCCTGACATTATCCGGCTTTGTTGTATAGGATGTTTCAGGCGTGGTTATTCCAATTACTGCGATTCTTAAACCACTGCGCCTTAATATCACATAAGGCTTCAGCCAGGCCGGCGTTCTTCCGTTTAAACCAAAAAGGTTGGCAGACAGGAAGGGAAATTGAGCATCTGATGCCAGATCGATCAGTGTTTTCTGACCCCAATCGAACTCGTGGTTTCCGAGTGCCATAGCATCGAAGCGAAGATAGTTCATGATATCCAGAATGGGCTTGCCTCGAAACACATTCGATATCGGAGTACCCTGAAACATATCACCTGAAGATAATAGCAGCGTCCCTTTCGGATTAGCGGCTCTTTGTTCTTCGATCATGAAGGCAAGGTAGGCTGCTCCACCAACCGGAGTCTTCATATCGACACTCTTATCTATCTGAGGCAAGATAAAACCGTGGGTATCATTCAGATGGAGAATGGTAAGATCTGCATATTGATGGCCGGAGCATGCCGGGTTCGGAAGGCAAAGGAATAAAAGCCAAAATATAACAACTATGGGAAAATGTTTTCCCCTCATGCCGATCTTCAAATTAAAAATCCCCTGATCCGAGGGAAAATTCCTCTGTCCAAATCCGAATCATTCTTTCACAATTTAGGGAGAAGAAGACCTGTCCCGATGCAACTGCTAATAGCGCCGACCGCCGCCACTGCTTTTGCGTCTGGGTCCCCCACCACCTCCTCCGCGTCTATCCTCTGCGGGAGGACGGGCCTCATTTACGTTCATTGTGCGTCCTTTCAGCTCCTTTCCATTCAGGGCCTCAATGGCCGCCATGGCCTCCGATTTCTCCGGCATTTCGACAAACCCGAAGCCTTTGGATTGCCCGGTATACTTATCTTTGATCAGATTAACAGATGCAACATTGCCGAAAGCCTCAAAGGTCTGCCTTAAACTTTGTTCGGTTACATCATAAGACAAATTACCCACATAAATATTCATTTTCTTCTCCTTTTCTCAATAAAAAATGCTTTTGTAATACCTTGAAGTTATGATTCAGTTTCGAACGGCACTTCCCGCTCTTCCTCCAAAACGGTTTCCTCTTCAGTCACTCTGGAAACTTTACCTTGCCTGCGGGCTATCTTTTCCTGCGCCTTTTGTTTTCTTTTGATCTCTTTTTGCCGCTTAACGAAACTCTCACGATTATGTTTTACCATCTTCCCCCTATCTCCGGCAATACCGGGTTATTTGTTCGTCCAAAAAAAAAGTCCCAGAAGGCCCTTATACAGGCTCTGGGACTGGTTCATCCAAAACCGTTCTTACTATTCATTTATTCGAGACCTTTGTCAAGGAATATCTAAGAAAAATGAAAAAACAACACCACACGAATGCTTCAAAAAAGATTACTGCAAACTCCGCTTATATCTAAATCAGCATGTTGTCGAATTTGAATTAACTGAATTTTGTAACTGGATGAATTGTTATCTGATGGGCATCCGACCGATTGAGCCAACAATAAATTCTTTATGACTCATCCTCATATGGGATCAGGAAGTATTATGCACTTCGCACAAAAACCGCGACCGGTCATCAGGGGAAGAAAAAAGAAACCAAAAGAAAGGAACAGACTAAACGTGATTCAGACATTTCCGGTATGCGACTTCATCGATAAATTAGCAGCTTTTTCTTCCCGTCCAGAGAGATACGAAATGCTTTAATCGATTTCGAGAACCTAACTATTAATCAAAACTTCTTTTTCAGAAAGAGTCTCAACCAGACGTATCTCCGTAACGAACCTCCTGATCGAATCAAGCCAGGATTCATTTTTAATCTCCGGACGGGCTATCTTCAAAAATGTCCTCCTGGTTATAAGATCGATCATCTCCTCATAATTGCCTGCAACGCCATCATAATTCTCTCTGGCAAACGATTTAGCTGTCCTCTTATCGATATAATCTACAGTCGCATGAATTTTCTTTTCAGAGACTATTCTCTTCCATAACGAGGGGGCCTTTTCCTCGACTTGAATGACGACGGCATCAGTCTGAGACTGCATCGCTACGGCATCATGCGGAATGCTAACCAGATCAACCCCGCTTTCTTTGGCCATTTCATTTATCGTCTGACTATAAACCCTTTCGCAAATACGGTTTACCGCCTCAGGTGAACCTTGTTTCGGCTGTACATTTATGGAAACAAATATTTTACGATAATGCTGGGAGAGAGATGTTCTATCATTCACATGCTTTCGGACTCTAATTGACTCACATACATTGTAAGCTGATTTTGCAGTCAAGGCTGTCGATGCAACCCAATAGGCTTCAAGAAAACATCCGTTTATTAATGTCACGGCTAGTAATGCCAGTAGGCACTTCAGAATTTTTTTCATTACCTAATTTCCGGGATTGTATTTCAGAGAAAGCGGTGGACCGAAAAAATCCTGATATGATTTAGCGGTCTGGATGAGCAAATTAGGAAGGCTTCATATCAGATCACACTTCCGGAGTCAAGCAATGGTCCTTCCGTGTTATTGCTGCAGTACGGGATTCCGCAAAACAGAATGGGGGCTAAAGAATGATTTTGATGGATTTCTCTGATTTGAGAGATTCGTAAATAGCGAGCCGTTTTTCTTCGTTTTCGACAAGAACCTCCACATTGAGACAGTGATATTTACCGGTTGCACTCGAGCTGGAAATGATCATTGTGTAGGAACTATCCTGAAGTAGAGCACCTACGGCCCGACTCATTTCCTCTCGATCCGGACCGATTATTTTGTAAACCCATCGGCAGGGATAATCGATAATTGCCTTATGCTGATTAGCTTCCATTATAAAAATGATTACCTTATTTTTGTTCGGAACGTTATCACAGGGTGTTCTGAAATGCAAAGGTGGGGTAAAACAAATGAATTATCGGCTACACCGGTTTAATCGAGAAGATCAGCGTGCGATTCTTTTTTCACAATAGCATGTATTGCCGTTGCTTTAAACGATGCGTAAACTTGCATTTGTTCACGAAGCGATAATTCTTCCAGGGCGCGGCCGGTTATAAATGCCGTCAGGGCAAAACCACAATTGATCTGAACTTTATAAAAAAAGCCAAACGGAATAATTCTTTCTATCCTCCCCAGGAACTGGTTACGCGCGCTCGTTTTTTCTGGATTTGAGGACAAAGTGATATTTTCCGGCCTGATAAAAAGAAGTACTGGCTGACCTATCTGGAAATCCCCAACTACGCTGATATCATGTCCGGAAACGGAGACTAGAAATGTCCCGCCGTTTTTTTCAAAAACCTTGCCGGCCAAAACTGTTTCCGCCCCGACGAAAGAAGCCACGAATTCGTCGGCAGGACGGCTCATAACCTCTTCCGGCTTGCCAATCTGAATCATTTTTCCCTTATTCATGATGGCTATACGGTCAGAAAGCCTCAGCGCTTCAATCCTGTCGTGTGTAGCCAAAATGGCGGTGGTTCCCGTACTACGAAGGGCAGTTTCCAGATCGTTGGTTAATGCTTCACGCGTAGGCGGATCAAGCGAGGCAAAAGGCTCGTCCAAAAAAATAATCTCCGGTTCCGTCGCAAAAGATCGAGCCAGACTCGTCCTTTGTGCCTCACCGCCGGAGAGCGTTTTGGCCGACCTGCTCTTCAGGTGTGCAATCCCGAAACGATTTAGCTGATGCTCAACTATGGCGGGAATCTGATCCTTTTTCATTTTACGAAATTTCAATCCAGCCGCTACATTTGCATACACGGTTGTATTGAAAAGAAGCGGTTCCTGAAAGACCATCGCAATCTTTCGTCGATAAGACAGGGCCGTTTTTGAAGTAATCCGGTCACCCTTGAACAAAATATCACCATTAGTCGGAATCAATAATGACGACAGGACTTGAAGGAGAGTGGTTTTACCGGCGCCATTCGGACCGATAAGCGATATGACCTCTCCATTTGAAAGTTCAATCCCGGAGACATCCAGAATCGTGGATGTCCCCCGGTTTACCTTCAGACTAGAACCTTGCAAGATAGGCCGCATGTCCTTCATCGGGAATGCTCCCGCTGCTGGACATGCGTAAGCATAAGATTAACTATGTAGGCAAAAAGCAGAAGTATGATACCGAGGGCGATAGCAATGTCGAAATTTCCCCGACTCGTCTCCATAACGGTCGCTGTCGTGAGAACGCGGGTATAGCCTTTAATATTACCACCAACCATGATCGAGGCCCCCACCTCGGAAATGACCCCTCCGAAACCCGCCATCACCGCCGCCAGAAGCGGGAGTTTTGCCTCTTTAATCAGGATCCAGACCATTTGAAGTCGAGTGGCTCCCAACGCCTGAATCTGGAGTTGGAGCTTGCGGGGAAGCTGCTGCATGGCGGCGAGGGATATCCCCGTTACGATAGGAGTTGCAATAATGGCTTGGGCAAGAACCATAGCGAACGGCGTATAAAGAATATTGAGGAAATCCAAAGGACCGTTTCGCCATAACAAGATCGTGACAAACAGTCCAACAACAACGGGCGGGAGTCCCATCCCGGTGTTGATCAGCCCGACCAGGAACCTTTTGCCCGGAAACTCCGAAAGAGCAACCGCCGTTCCCGTTGTAATGCCGATCAAAAGGCTAATAAGAGTTGCTGTTCCCGAAATCTGAAGAGACAAAAGGGTTATCCCCCAGACTTCGGGATCCAGCGTAAACAGAAGTTCAAAAGCCTTCTTTATGCCTTCAACTACAATATCCAATTACTTTCCCAGATCCTCAACTTTTTTGCCGGCATCGGAGAAGAAAAGGGGCGATCCGAATTTCTCGACCCCGAATGTTTTAATCACTTTCTGGGCTTCTTTTGAAACCATAAAATCTGCAAATGCCCTGGCGCCTTGCGCATTGACTTTGGGCCATTTGGCGGGATTCACTTCAATGACATGATAAATATTAAGGAGGTTTTTATCGCCTTCCACAAGAATATCAAGGCCAAGCCTTTTCTTCAGAGCAAGATAAGTTCCCCTGTCCGCCAGTGTATAGGCCTGTTTTTCGGAAGCTACATTCAATGTCTGGCCCATTCCCAATCCGGTCTGCTGATACCATTGCTGCTTTTCAGGTTCCACAACGGCTATTTTCCACAATGTCCTCTCTTTGGAGTGCGTTCCTGAATTATCGCCTCGGGATATAAAACGGGAGCCGCTCTGGGCGATCTTTCGGAACGCCTCGGCCGAAGATTTCAGGCCCTTGATCTTGGCTGTATCATTACCCGGCCCTACAATAATAAAATCATTGTGCATCACCAACCGTCTGTTTATGCCGTCCTGATCGGCCATGAATTTTTTTTCTGCATCGGGTGAATGGACCAGCAACACATCGGCCTCGCCCTTGTGTCCCATGGCCATGGCCTGACCTGAGCCAACGGCAATTGTCTTTACAAAGTATCCTGTTTTCTTCTCAAAAATTGGAAGTAATACGTCCAACAACCCGGAATCCTGCGTGCTCGTTGTCGTAGCCATGATGATATTCTTTTGAGCCGCCGGCGCAGCATATCCCGGTAGAGACCCGCACAGCAGCAGGAAGATCATCACCAAAATAGAAAAAATAGACGCTGTTTTCACTTTCTTCATGTAATCACCTCCACGGAGATCCTTTTAATGAATTCTTGATTATTAATCCTGACGAGTGTTGATCGATTTCCATTCGTTTGAATTGGGGAAGAACAGGGGACTGCCGAATTTTTCCTTGCCAAAATCGCGAATGATTTTTTGACCTTTTTCCGGCGAAACCAGCCATTTCACAAAAATCATTGCATCCGAGTAGTTTATTTTGGGGAATTTCTGAGGATTAACCGGAATCAGGGAAATGAAATTCAGAAGGGCTTCATCCCCTTCCACCAGAACAACCAGTCGAATCTCTTTCTGAAGTGTAAGGTAAGTGGCCCTGTCGATTACCGTATAAGCGCCCTGACTGTTTGTGAAGCGCAGGGTCGGAACATTGCCTTCAGTCCCTTTTTGATACACGGTATACCAGGAACCAGCCGGTTTGATTCCCGCTTTATCCCAGAGCTCCATTTCGGCAATATGAGTTCCTGATTTATCTCCCCGACTGATGAAAACCGTTTTCGTTTCCGCTATTTTTCTCAAGGCAGCAGTCGCCGACTTGAGTCCTTTAATACCCGCAGGATCGCTTGCCGGGCCGACAATCACAAAATCATTGTACATTAAGGGTATGCGTTCCGTCCCGAATCCCTCTTTAATAAACTTCTCTTCGAGGGATTTCGCATGAACCATGACCAGATCCACATTTCCCTGTTTAGCAATATCCAGAGCCGCTCCGGTACCTGCCCCGACATGTCGGACACGAATTCCCGTTTCTTTCTCAAAACTATTTTCGAGCAGATCGACGATTCCGGAATCAATCGGACCTATCGTACTCGCCAGCAAAATGAATTTACCCCCATCGGCCATACTAACTCCGGGCAATACGAGAGCAAAGATCATCATAATCAGCATCAGCCATCTTTTCATTCGCAACTCCTCTCTGCTTTATAAAGTTTTTATAAATAACAGGGCCTCATACGCCGGAATATAGAATTTTTCCGGAATCCATAAATTCATAACCTGCGATCTTTTCCGCCCGCGACCTAAACGATTCGGACCTCAAGGTTTCTATAAAGGCCTGAACTCCTTTTTCGAAATAGGTGGGCTGAGCCAGAACCATGTCAAAGCTTTCCGTTGTAATAGGAACAAACGAAAGTCCCAGCAGTTTCGATACGGCTATGGTCGCAATGCCAACATCCGCTTCATCTGAAAGTATCGACAGACCGACTTCGAAATGAGTATACACAGCATTATTGTACCCCTTGATATCCTGGGAAGATACTCCTGCCCTTTCCAGCTCATAATCAAGCAGCATTCTGGTTCCAGAACCGTCCTGCCGATTGATGAATCGGATATTTTTCTTAACCAGATCATCAAAAGTGGCAATTTTCAGAGGATTGTCCCGAGCGGTCACGAACCCGATCTTTCTCCGAAATAGATTGACGACCACCGGTTGTAATTTTGGCACATAGGAAGGAAGATAGGGGATATTATAAACACCGCTTTCAGGATCCAGAAGATGCGACCATGCTATGTCCGTGTAACCTGAATCAAGCGCCCGGAGACCTTCCCTGCTTCCGGTATTCGCAGAAAAAATATAAAATTCAGGATGAGATTTGCGAAGGAAGGTCTGTAGCATATCCAGCACGGGATCATTACTTCCGGAGGCGAGTAGAGCGCCCTGTATGCGACCGCTCTTTTTTTGGGCTTCTTTAAGGCCCTTTTGGGCATCTCTTTCTATCCATTCGTCAATGAGTTTCTTTGGAAAAACCCATTTGCCGGTCACCCGGGAGGCCGGAATCCTGTCTGCCTTGATCAAGGCATAGACCTGCTTCTCGTGAATCCCGAGATATTGGGCAACTTCCTTCGTAGTCATCATTTCCTGCGGCATAGATCACCTTTTTATAAATTTAGTTGGCACTTTGGTAAAAAAGATTATCTCTATTGGTCGGTACCGGTCAAGGAAATCTGAAACAGAATACCAGTCCAACTCTAGCAAGAATAAGAACCGGCGATATGCAATCGAGGGCGAATATAAAGAACTCTTATTACAAAATCAACCATTTCTTTTACTTATTATTACCTGCACGCATCTCGTTCAAGTTCAGGAGATAGGGAGTAAGTGAATTGTAAAGAATTAAGAGAAAAAGGTGGGGCGAGAGAAAATTCAGGATGTCGCAAATTTAGATTCATTCAACTATTCTGATCCGATCAATCCTGTTAATAAAAGAGCCGACTCGTGTACTTTTTCCTAGGTCGAGATCGGAAACAATGATGCGATTAACGACTTTTACGTATTCTTTATTATTGACAACATCATGATATCCGTAGATGCCGTGAATGGCGAAAGGAACGCCATCCACGGAGCCAAGATAGAGCATGATATGGCCGGCCATTCTGAGAAGTGTGATACCGCCGATACCCGAGCTGCTCAGAATTTCTTTTTTTTGTTCTGGGGGAGCTTTCCCGTCAAAAGACTCGAGGGGATGCCCTATTCTTGACTGAAAAAAGGAATTCCGGGGAAGTTCAAGCCCGACAGTGGCAAAGATACCTCGAATAAAACTGGAACAGTCCTGATCACCATTCATATCTCCCCAACCATAGGGATCATTTAAAAACTCGAATGCCTGAACAATGATATTTCTTGGCGTGTAGGGAAGAAACCCCCGGCTCACATCTTTCTTCCTGACGAAGACCGAAATGAACCGGATGGAACCACGGGGATCCCTTTCAGGGAGAATTACTTCCATTTTATCTGCATGTTCCTGAATAAGCGGGAAACGCTGGCCCATCCTGACGCGTTCATAAAATTCAGTCATTTCCGAGTCAAGGTAAAGCTCTCCTTTGGAGGAAGTAACGACAACAAAATCCTTTTCACTCACAAATTTTTTCATTTCATCGAATTCGCATGGGATAACGCGGCCGGCTTCAACCCAACCTTCACCATGAGAAGCTATGACATAATGCCATTTTCCATCATAGCTTGTATGCAGTATAGCAACGGCAGTGGCTACATCTAAAGCACTGTTCTGAAGGCGGTCAAAGTCACGGATGACCCTGGCCTGGTAAAAACCTTCCGTAACAGGAAGGACCCGCAAATCCGCATACCTGGTAATAAAACCGAATTTCACAAAGATTCTTGACGGTATACTTTCGACATTCATATTGAGTTTTATTGAGGAAAGCAGGGATTTCGTGACAGATTCGCCTCCGCATCGATAAAGCCGGATTCCGGAGATGGTTACGTAATCCTGATTCAATGCGGCAATAAGGCTCTCCCCAGGATAATGATCAGGAAACGCAGTGAGATCATAAGAGATCTTCAGCTCATTCCTGATTGCCTCATTCAGAGTTTGAATTTTCCGTTCATCTAAAATAATCTTATTGGGGAAGGGATGTCTTCCGATCCAGAAGCCGGGCGAATTCATATCGGACCGCGTCCCCGGAAGCAGTGCGGGAGCAGGTATTTGTGGGGGCGATATGGATTTTTTTTCCGACCGCTTTACCGCATAGGCATTGGTCGAACAAAGTCCCCATAAAGGGAGAAAGAGAATTATTAAAATAAGATATTTTCTTGGAACTTTCATATGTCTCATTGCTCGTGGATTGCCATACCAGAAATCAGAGAACAATTCAACGGGACTTCGGAGCTATCTCCCAATTGCATTAGCTTTCCAGTTAGCAGTTGCTAATAGCCCTGAGAGAAACAATTTCTGCTATAATGCCTGGATACTTTTTAGAACAAATTTTGTAATCAAATTTTAGGCTGTAAAGCTGAAAAAGGGTTTGGGCCGAATTTCTTAAGGTTTATTTATCGAATATGATCGAAGTAAAAAAAAATATATTCCTGATCCCGGGCCGGAATGGCTCTCTATTTCCATATAGTAACGGTCTTTACATAAAAGGCAGCCATATACGCGTTCTGATTGACGCCGGGATGGGGCGTTCGGAAACAGAAGCCTGCATTCGATCAGGACTCGATTTGGTCATCCTGAGTCATTGCCATCACGACCACAGAAGCAGTATTGATACTATTCCATCTTATATTCCCATATGGTGTCACGAACTGGAAATAGCTCTAATTGAGAACAGAGATTTTTTCATTGAAAGTACCGGTATTTCCAGAAGCGGACTGAATTGCAGAAGGATTTTCGGGAAATTGCCTTTTCATAAAGTCCATATCGCAAAGCCTCTTCACGATCTCGAAGAAATCGATATAGGTGGTTTGCTTCTTCAAATAATTCATATTCCGGGGCATTCACCAGGCCACATCGCTATTCATGTTCCCGAGGAGAAATTTCTCTTCTCTGCCGATATATCTCTGAGTCCATTTGGTCCCTTTTACGGCCACGATTTCGGAAACATTGACGATTCGATTCAATCGATCCGCAGGTTGAAAGGAATAGAAAGCGAGATGGTCATTACGGGACATTTCGGCCCCTTTGCAAGCGATATCGGGCGGCGTTTTTCAGAATATGAGGAAATAATTTATCGTAGAAACAGGTTTATTATCTCCCTGCTCTCAGAAGCCAGGGCCCTGGACGATATATGCGGGACCGGCATCATCTATCCGACTTCGGCCAGACTGACCCGGGTCATGAAATGGTGGGAACGCGTACACCTGGAAAAAAACCTGAACTGGCTTACGGCAAGATCTGAAATTCAACGGGAAGGAAACTTTTACCGAAAGTAGCAAAGCGGAGCCCTTCCATTTTGTTGAATACCGAACTGATAGGGAAAGAAGGCATCATCTGAAATCGATACTTAGCATCGGCGCTAAATTTTTTTTATCTATGTGGTCCCCCAGGCCAGGTCTTAAATCCGGAGAGGGTGATTTTTCTTGTTCGATAGTACCGCCAAAGAGCAGCGGCGAGCATCCCTCATAGCAAACGACTTCAGGCACCGTCTTCACAAAACTCTCGCCTGCCTTGCTCAGGATCTTTGTCTCTCCGACATGAGCCCCCAATTGAATCCGGACCCCATGGCTTCTGGCAAAATCGGCAATTCTTTTCGAACGCAATAAACCTCCGCACTTGGAAATCTTAATATTCAGAATGTCGCAGGCTCTCTTTGAAATCAGCTTTTCAGCATCATTCAGAGAGCACATGGATTCATCCACTATTACCGGAACCCCTGTTTCTTTTCTTATGATTTGCAGACCCTCCAGATCGTGAGCTGCAACAGGCTGTTCAACAGCAGAAATCCCAGAGTCTTTCAATCTATTTAGATTCGCAAGCGCTTGCCCCACCGTCCAATGGCCATTTGCTTCAACCCTTATATCCGCCGAATCTCCAAATTGCGAACGAACGAAATGAACCCTTTCATAATTCTCGGTCGGATCTGGAGCCATAAGGATCTTAAAATGTTTGATATTGGTTTTTTCAATGATTTCTTTATAGCGCACCATGAAGGAGAGAGGAGCAAGCGGAACGGAAAAAGAATAAGGTATGTCCGTCCTCTGAACGGGTCCAAGGAATTCCGTTATATGCTTATGCGTATGATTTCCCAATGCATCCAGAAGGGCTATATCGCAACAGCCAAGAGCGGAACGGAAGGAGATAATATTTCTGGACTGGCATTCCTGTTCCAGGAGGTCTAAAATATTTTCGACATCCTGAATCGAATCTATCTCATTGTGAAAGAGAATGGACGAAAAAAGTTCCTTAATCAATCGAACAACCGATACGGTAGTCTCACCTGTCACATATGGCCTCGGAGCGCTTTCACCCCAGCCGGTTACGCCATTGTCAAAAGCGAGCTCAATCAGAACGGAATCTGAACTGGCTCTGGAAAGATGAGCAGATTTGAATGCAAGGAGAAAAGGCGTCTTGCACGAAAATAAATTGATTTTTATCAATCTCATTCTCTTGACCACTCCGCTCTGTCGTTTATTTCAGATCTGTGTAATCCCAATTCATCTATAAAATCCTGATAACGGTCCGGCTCCGTCCGTTGCTCCAGAGCCATTCTCTGCAGAGCTTCATTGCGTGTCATCACACCTCTGCGAATCAGTGTGCTGTTCTTGATGGTCTCTTGAGTCAATCCGAATTTTTTGTATTTAAGGAATTCCTTAATGGGAAAGAGCGAGCAATCAAAATGGCTATCGTGTTTTCCGGAAGGCTGCTCCCAGCCTAATTCCTTTTTGAGAATTTGAGGAATCCTCATCAAATCCCATTCAACATAATCCGGTAACTGGATTAAATCGATCAAGTATTCTTTATTCTCTTCATAATCTTTACTGCCGATCTTAACTTGCCTGGGATCGCGCAGGCGCTTATATGTACGAATTACATTCGCGTCCAGTGTGACTTGAGACATCAATTCTTCTTCCAGTTCCCGATTGAGATTCTGGAAGAAATATTGAAGGGATGTCACGGAAACTCCGGGCTGGTATTCGTATATCCTGGACCAACCTCCGACGGTAAGCGGAGAATAGCCTAGAGTTTTCTTCTGATCGCAACAAAAACTGGCCATATAAACATATCCCAAATTATTGCAAACAGAGCAGAATTCTCCCTGCTTTTTCAGAAAATGTCCGTATAACCTTTTCATGAAGGCCTGATTCGGCCTAACAGTTACCAAATCGATTCCCAAATTATCGACCAGAGCCGAAAGATTCCGTATAGCAATTTCAGATCGATAGCCGTTATCAAAATTGAAACCCAGTATCTTTAAATTGTATTCTTTCTTAAGATAGTAAGCCACATAGGTGCTATCTTTACCACCGCTCAGCCCAAGGATTACATCATAACGGCCCTTCCCTCTATAGGATTCAATGATTTTATCCAGCTGTTGTTTTAGTTCCGTATAATTCTCTCTCTCTGCAATCGGCTCAAGGCAAAAGTTACAGATACCCTGATCATTAAACGATATGGTCGGATGGCTGTCCGGGAGAATGCATCTCGTGCAGCGTCTGAAATCTTCGGCCATCATCGTTCTTTCTTTTTCCATTATTCCTGATTTCTGCATTAAGATCCCTCCTATTTTCGTTCAGGTTTAAAATTTGATTCTGAATTTTTTGGACATGTAACCCGTATAATATCTTGCATATTCCACAAGATTTAAAATCCATAACTGGTATTCTTTAATTTCCATATTCTTCTGGGATTTCAAATATGTATTCGGATAAACCAACAGGGCTATTTCGTTTGAATGAAATCGCTCCGATACCTGATTTAATGCGGAGGAAAGAATGTCCCATTTCAATTGGGGATCTATGATGAAAACCTTTATCCCGTTAAGGATTTCGGACAAATTCAAACCGAAATCAGACTCCTCGATAATCAGAATCGCTACCGGTTCTTTTTTATGCCGGAGCGAGAAGATACTGCAATTTCGTCTGAATCCAATTTTACTAAAAGAATCTTTCAATGTACGGTCAACCATGCACCTCTGCTTAAGACCTGTAGATTCTAAAAAAAGTCCGCCGGAAACTTCTTCGTAAAATTTTTCAAATTTTAGAAGATCCGCTTCGCTGCTTTTCTCAACAGAGAATCCATTCGGCAGCTCTTTTTTTGCTCCGGCAGAAAAAATAGAATACGCGAAAAGATCCAGAGATGATGCATGTAAATTTCCAAGTTCTCGTGTGAATTCACCATAGACCCTGTCGGCAAACTCATTTTTGGGCTGATAGTAAGCCAATATGAAATCAGTATTGGAGGAAGGCATTTTGGAAATACTGTTTATATAATGAAGGATTTGCCGCAATGCCTTCATTCCTACTATTTTTCCATCCATCGGTCTTGCCGCAAGGTGATGACATAGCCAGCTTCTGGAATATGCTTTTATCATGGAAACATGTCCGAATATCCGGCCGTTTTTTTCATAAGTAAAGTGCCTCGCAATCTCGGGACAAAGGTCGTACAACAATCGATAAGTTCTCTTGAAATTATCCCGAGCAGATCCAATCAGTTGATACTTCTTTGGATAGATAAATCCCGTATCGAAAAGAAATTCCCAAAGAGCATCCAGGTTAACCCTTTTAGAAAGGAAGGCATTCGGCTCGAGCGCATTAAAATTTACATTTGCCAGCATCGTATAATCCCTGAGGTCCATATCGAGGAATGCAATACCGAAAAGATAATTTCCCTCGCTTTCGCGCCTGTACATAATGCGTGCCTGACAAGTGATCTCGAAAGCACCTGCAAACTGTATCTTCAGTTCGGGAATTATCATCCCGGGAATCAGGATACATTCCCCCTTGCTCTCTCGAAGCGAACATCCGCTATTCGAAAGATCCACAATTTCTCTTTCCGTTCTCTTTTTTAGAAAAGGGTGTTTAAAAACCGCGATGGGCTGTGGGGTCAATTTCAGTCTGGAATCTCTGAGCTTCAAAATCGATTCAGAATCGGTCACCAAGCGATCCTGGCGCTTGCAGATAAAATCAAGTTCATAATTCTCCTGACATAAACGTAAAATGGAAAAATAATCTGACAAAAGGACATCGTTCTCATGGCTGATTGTCAGTTTTATTTCCCTATCCAGCCTGATATCTGATAAATGAAATTGGAATTCGTTTCTGATCCGGATTCGGATGGCATCGGAATTAAAATCCTTTAGTTCACCTTTCAACAAAACCTGACCCTGTCTGATTTCAACTTCTCGCGAATGAGAAAGGTACCGACGCATTTTTCGTTGTTCCAGTGAAATCCCGGCTTCAGACAACCGAAGCACAATGGAATCTTTGGTGATTTTTTTCAATGATACAGAGATTGCAAAAATTTCATTTTCCTTCACGAGTAGTAAATGCCGAAATTCGTATTCCTGAAGAGAAAATTCCGGGTACGGCAGCGGCCAATAGCAAGTGATTTCTTCCGAAAGAGCAGGCTCAGTATATGATTCCACCAGATAATCCATATCTTCCTGAGGAACATAAAAGTGGATTCGAATTCTTTCATTTTTGAAGTGAATTAAATTGATTATATTTAGAATTTTTTCTTTCTCCACAACAGGTTGGGGAAATTCAAGTGGGAGAGAAATGGCACTGTCATGAAACAGCCTTGTCCTTTTGAAATATTTCAACTGAGTTGGTGGGTGGGATTCCGAAGAGTATAAATCCAAAGCTGCTTGATGATTGCTAAAATTCATTCCTTTCTCCTTTGAGAAGCTTAATGATTCCAGCCAATTCGAAAAGTCGCTCTGATTTTATGTTGATTCAAAATAATCGGTCAGTTTCAAAATCGGAAAATCTGAATTTGAAAGAATAAAGGTAGTCAATAAGAATAAATGACTAGGAAAGTAGTACCAGACAGAACATATTCTGTCAATAAAAATGTTTATAATATGTAAGAATTTTTTACTATACCGCCCCGCTCTCGGTTTTTCGAATTTTGCTTTTTTTGAGGTGCAACATCAGCACCGAAAGAGCAGCAGGCGTTATACCTTCTATACGGGAGGCCTGTCCTAAAGAGAGGGGTTGTATTTGCAACAGTTTTTGCTTCAGTTCGTTCGAAAGCCCGGGAAGTTTACTATAATCAAACCCTGGCGGAATCTCTGTTTTCTCAAGCCTCTTGAATCTGACGACTTCCGATTCCTGTCTTTTCAGATAACCCTCATACTTGACCTGAATCTCAACCTGGTTACGGATATCGATAGGCAAGGTGGATGAGACCCCTTCTATCGCTTCGATATCTGCATAGCATAACTCGGGTCTCTTCAGGAGCTGTGCAAGCACCAGCGAATCTTCAATCGGCGGCAGGTCCTTACGTTCGAGAACGGGATTTGCTGCAACAGGTTTTACCCTGACTGATTCCAGCCTCTTTGTTTCGAGAGAGATCCTTCTTTGTTTATCTTCAAGTTCCTCAAGCCGCTCCTTGCTATGCAGACCAAGGTGATAGCCCTTCTCAAGCAGTCTCAAATCGGCATTATCCTCTCTGAGCAAAAGGCGGTATTCGGCACGCGATGTGAACATCCTGTATGGTTCGCGTGTTCCCCGCGTGGTCAAGTCATCAATCATGACACCCATATAGGCTTCAGACCGGTCCAGGATAAACGGTGGGCTCTTCTGAACTGCCAGCGCCGCATTTATCCCTGCCCACATACCCTGTGCAGCCGCCTCCTCATAACCCGATGTACCGTTGACCTGACCCGCCATATACAAGCCTTTCAGCAATTTTGTCTCCAGGGTAGGTCTGAGCTGGGTCGGAAAAATAAAATCATATTCGATTGCATATGCCGGTCTCATGACCTCGGCATTTTCCAGGCCCCGGATTGAGCGGACGATTTCAATCTGAATCTCATACGGCAAGGAATTACCCGTCCCGCTCGCATATATTTCTTCAGTCTCTAGCCCTTCCGGTTCAAGGATAATCTGATGACGCTCTCTTTCCGAAAATTTGACCACCTTGTCTTCCAGAGAGGGACAGTACCTTGCCGAGATTCCTTTAATCTGGCCGCTATAGAGTGGCGATAAATTAATGTGCTTGTGAATAATACTATGGGTTTGCGGGGATGTATGCCCGATAAAGCAAGAGACCTGGGGAAGGCGGATCTCCCTGGTTGTCAACGAAAAAGGACGGGGGTTATCGTCACCTTTGTTTTCCAGAAACTGGCTGAAATCGATCGTTGAACGCCGAAGTCGCGCCGGCGTTCCCGTTTTCATGCGCCCCATTTCGAATCCCAAGGTCCTCAGATTGTCTGCAAGCCTTTCAGCCGCAAACTCCCCGGCTCTTCCGGAAGGTGTCTGTTTCGTACCGATGTGAACCAGACCATGAAGGAATGTGCCGGCTGTGATCACGACCGCTTCTGCCTGAAATTCCATCCCGATATGGTCACGAATTCCCTTGATGCGATCACCTTCGATCAGAATCTCTTCCACAAGGGTCTGCTTCAGATCGATTCGGGGCTCCTTTTCCAGAATGCTCTTCATTAAATTGCGGTAGAGCACTTTGTCATTCTGGGTGCGCGTGCTCTGTACCGCGGGTCCTTTGCTTGTATTCAGGGTACGAAACTGAATTCCGGTCAGATCGGCAACTTTCCCCATCTCACCGCCAAGGGCGTCGATCTCCTTGACCAGTTGTCCCTTACCCACTCCGCCAATTGAAGGCGAACAGGGCATATGCGCGATGGTATCGAGATAAATGGAAAAAAGGAGAACATCACACCCCATCCGGGCAGCTGCCAGAGCAGCTTCGCATCCGGCATGGCCAGCCCCAATAATGATAACATCGTATTTTTTTGAATAAATTCCCATATGGATTCGGTAAATAGTAAATAGTGAATAGTTAATAGCGGCCAAAGTCGAAATCTGCGCTTAGCCATTCCCGCGGAAATCGGGGCTGCCTTGCAGCCGTTCCCTTTTTGAACAGCCTTGGACTATCAGCCAAGAAAAGCGGTTGACAATTCATGAATGGAAAGAGAAACTTGAGCAACCCTGCAAGGAGAGGGCAATTATAACGTTTGGGAAAAGCATGTCAAGACCGCTTTATCGGGATCTCAATACGGCGCTTCGGGAGCGCTTTGGATGCAGGGTTCAGAAGATCAGTCTGGATGCCGGGTTGACCTGTCCGAACCGGGATGGAACCGCCGGACACGGAGGATGCATCTACTGCAATTCACTCGGGTCCGGCACAGGCAGATCATCTAGTCAGTCCATCTCGGAACAAATCGCGATCAGCAAAGCTGCTTTGAAGCGGCGTTATAAGGCGGATAAATTCATTGCTTATTTTCAGTCTTTTTCAAATACCTACGCACCGAAAGACAAATTACACTCTCTCTATCACGAAGCCATGTCCGATACGGATGTAATCGGACTTTCGATTGGGACCAGGCCCGATTGCATCAACGATTCAGTGCTCGACCTGCTTTCCGAGGTGAACCAGCAAACATTTCTAACGGTGGAGTATGGTCTCCAGAGCAGTAATGACAACACCCTGAAATTGATTAACCGGGGACATTCGTTTGCCGATTTTAGAACGGCCGTGGAAAAGACTCGACAGATAGGGATCGATGTCTGTGTGCATGCTATATTAGGATTGCCGGGTGAAAGCATAGCCGACATGCTCAATACGGCACGGGTTCTGGCGGATATGGATATTCAGGCAATTAAGATTCATCTTCTTTACGTTGTTCGCGGTACTCCTCTTCATAAAATGTATCAGGAGGAAAGGTTCTGCTGTCTCGAAAGAGAAGTGTATGCGGATATCGTAGCTGAATTTCTGGCGCTCCTTCCGCCGAGCATAATCATTCACCGCCTGACCGGCGATCCTCATCCTTCCGAACTTATTGCACCTCTTTGGGCTCTTGAAAAGCAGCACAATTTGGACGCCATCCATAACGCCATGTGCATAAAAAATATTTGGCAGGGAAAGTATTATTATCGAAAGACCTTTGTCCCCTTGGTGAAATACAGATGCATCCAGCATGCAAGCTTGAACAGTCTAAACATTTTGACTTTTGAGGATTAGCTGCTAAACTTTTATGCATGATTGTGTTCAGTTACGATTGCGTATTCGAATTTGTTGTGTCAGATCCTGAGAGGTGGAACCAATGAGGAAAAAAGAGATGGATTACTTTACTGCCCTATACAATGTCGCCAGGGTAATCAATGCTTCACTGGAAACATCCAAGATACTTTCGGAAATTGTGCACAGTGTTGCGGAATCCATGCAGGTCAAAGCATGTTCTTTGCGCATACTGGATGCCAAAAAGAAACGGCTTCTTCTTGGCGCCTATTACGGGCTTTCTGAAAACTACCTCAAAAAAGGCCCTGTATTACTGAAAGAAAGCGGTCTGGACCAATTGGCCATTGGCGGTGAGACAATCTGGGTTAAAGATGCTCAGACCGATGATCGGTTCCAATATAAGGAAATGGCGCGGGCAGAGGGAATCAAATCGGTCCTGGTCCTTCCTCTCAGAGTAGGGAAAAAAGTCATCGGGGTTTTACGTGTTTATTCTGATACAATTCGCGAGTTCGATGAGAAGGAGATCTTGTTTCTGGAAGCGATTACAAATTTGAGCGCAATCGCCCTGGATAACGCGCGGCTCCATCAGGCATTAAAGACCGATTACGATCTGCTCGCAGAGGCAAAATACCGTCTGGACGATAACTGAGGAGGATGCTGTTATGATTCGCATCGGCATAAATGGTTTTGGCCGTATCGGTCGTCAGGTTCTAAAAGCCGTTATCGAGAAATACCCGAACAGTCTGCAGGTGGTGGCAATAAACGATCTGTTTGATACGGAAACCAACGCCCATCTGTTTAAATATGATACCAACTACGGCCGCTTTTCAGGAGAAGTTATTGTTGAAAAGGACCGGTTCCTTATCGAAGGGAAACCTATCAAAAGTTTGTCTTACCGTGATCCTTCCGCCATCCCCTGGGATGACGAGGGAGTCGACATAGTCATCGAAGGCACAGGATTATTCACGGAGGGTCCCAAAGCCGCCGCTCACTTGGAAGCAGGTGCGAAAAAGGTCATTATAACAGCGCCCGCAAAAAAAGAAGATATCACCATCGTTCTGGGTGTTAACGAAAAAGCTTACATACCGGAAAAGCACCATATCATTTCCAATGCCTCTTGTACTACGAACTGCCTGGCTCCACCCGCTCATGTGGTTCACAAGGCATTCGGAATAGAACAGGGTATGATGGTGACCGTGCACTCCTATACGAACGATCAGCGCATTCTCGACTTACCGCACAGGGATCTTCGCAGGGCGAGAGCAGCCGGACAGAATATCATACCGACTTCAACCGGAGCGGCTCGGGCACTCGCACTGGTAATACCTGAATTAAAAGGGAGGTTTGACGGTTATGCGCTCCGCGTGCCAACTCCCACCGTATCCATTGTAGATTTCACGGTGCAGCTGGAGAAAGAAACAGATACGGAAGGAC
This sequence comes from Syntrophaceae bacterium UBA4778, assembly GCA_002403175.1. The sequence goes on from DHHG01000007.1 coordinate 27,213, forward strand.
TATGCAATGCCCTGATAACAGCAGCAAACGGCGATTTGAAAGGCATTCTGGCATGTGAAAAAGAGAAACTGGTCTCGATGGATTTCAAAGGAAATGAACATTCTTCCATAGTAGATCTTGAATTTACCCAAGTTTTGCGCGGCAGAATGGCTAAAGTCATTGCCTGGTACGATAATGAATGGGGATATTCATGCCGGGTTGCGGATTTGGCCGAGTATATCGGAAAGAGATTATAAGATAATTCCTGTTTGGTCATTCAAAAAGCAGCTCCAGATTGGTGCCCGATTGGATACAACAAAATCTCTAAAATAATCCCATTTTCCAGGCTTGATTTGAAGTAACCCGAATTTGGTTTACCCGTCCCCTATTCCCGCCTGAGCGCCTATGCTTTCCAATTGTTTTTTCCTTCGCTCCCAATCCGGAATAATTCTGCCCAGCAGCCGATAGAACTTATCGTCATGTCGGGAGAATTTCAAATGGCAGAGCTCGTGAATAAGAACATAATCGATGCACTTCAAGGGAGTCTTGATGATTTCCGGATTGATAATGACAGAGCCAGACTTACTGAAACTGCCCCATCGCTTATTCATCTTTTTGAATTTCAGATCGGGCAAGGGGGGCTTCAAAAAACTCACCGCATCAAAGCACATCTGGAATCTTCCGGCAACAATCGATCGAGCATGATTGCGGTACCAGTCTTTCAGCAATTTTTTTATCTTTCCCTTGTCTTCCGGATCTGTCGTTTCAATCTCAAAGTAAGCGCCTATCAGCCTAACACTGTCTTCAATTTGTTTATGAATCCGCAATCCGGCGCCCTAGAAAAAAATGGGTCTCACCGCTAATATATCTCCGTGGCGATACCTGTGGCTCAAAATCCCGAAAATACAAAATCTGTTTTTGTATCCAACGCATTCGCTTTCGAACGCAGATCTCAATCTCTTGCGGCAATGTCCCCAAGGGAGCAGTTATATGCAAATACCCGCCGGGATGAACTGCTATCTCCAAAGTTTTCCGGTCGGAATAAGCCAACGTGAAAGGAATCCGTTCTTCGCCGCAATTAAATTCGTAATTGGGCATCTTCAGGAAGGCATTCTGTTCCTGGCCAGATGCATGATATTGGCAATAATATCGTCCATTTGAACAGCGTTCAGGGATATTCCGCTATTCCTTTTGATTTCATCGTAAAGAAAATCATCAATCGCATTTTGAACCTGCTTTTGCGCATCCTCGTCATCCCAGAACTGGACCTTCCAGTTACGTTTAAAAATGTCGACAATAGCAGCTGCAAAATCAACCGAGATATCCACGCCTTTTTCCTCCTCAATACCCATCCGGTCGAAAAAAGATTTTATTATGCCATAAAAGGCCTGAGCATGTTCATCATCTGCCAATTCTGTTGGAGTATCATCGTGATCCCGGGTGACCACCTTTCGACGTATCTCCATTGCTTTACTGAGATAGACCAGATCGGATATCCTTCCGGAGCGGAAATCGTTGATCGCTTGCTGAATGAGATTCGAAAATTTTTCGTAAAAGGCCGGGTCTTCCTGCATCTTCTCACTTATAACTTTCTTAATCGCATGTGCGATGGCATCGGCCTTTGACCCGGTGGACGCGTCTTTTCCTTCTTTTACCATTTGAATCTTCAGATCATCAAAGATATTGATCG
>DHHG01000238.1 GCA_002403175.1 Syntrophaceae bacterium UBA4778
TTGAATTGTCTTGTGAAGAACCTGCCCTGAATCATGGCAGGTTCTTCATGATCTTTTTTTATCAGGTATGACATGAATATTTCACTCTGCGTTTGTATCTGTGGATGCAGCAGTATAATCACGAACGGGCACACACGGGCAGGTATTGCTTCGGTTGAACGCCCTACAGACGTTCCGGAAAACTAAGCGCCTGGCTGAGGAGAAAATGCTCGAAACCCTCTTTTCTCCTCAGAGAATTGAACCTCAGCTAGTTCGGACATCTACGCACTTCAGTGTCTGATAAGCCACGAGTGTCAAATAGAGTTTCAGTTATTACATTTTTAACCATCAATATTCACCCCATAATCTCCGTTAAATCGAATAAAGTCACATCTTGTCGCCGCTTTGCATCCTCAACCAATTGATGCGTGAAACCAGATCGGGAGCACAGCGCAAAACGGATTTGACGATCTCCCAACTCAGGTTTGACCAGGTCGGATTTTCTCTCCAGTTCTGCCAGAATATCAATTCCTATCGGTTTCGAAGTCCATTTGCATTCCACCAGGATGGCATCGTTCTCCCCTAATACAACCAGATCGACCTCTTCGTTGGCATTCCACCAATTGCCAATATTCGTCGGAACAAAAGGTAAATTCCCGGATAATCCGGTTTGCCAGAAAAACTGCTGACAAATTTCCTCAAATGTCTGACTGGCGAAATGATCGATTTCCGGTATCACCTGGTTCTCCAGAATGATTTGTGCCCCACCGCGTTCAAGCTGTGAGCGGTTCGGATGAACATACCGAAACCAAAAACGTAAGTAATGATCTTTAAGTCGATAAATTCCCCGGCGGCTCTTTTGAGGCGGCGTTTCGGTCACGGGGACGATGCGTTCCACCAGGTGAAGCTGCTGCAAAGTATCCAGATATGCGGTCGCGCCATCAATCCCGGTGGCTTGCTTAATCTCATTCAAACGAGCTTTCCCCGCCGCAATGGTTTGCAGAATTGCGAAGTAATTGCGCGGCTCGCGCAGTTCCTGTTGAAGCACAAAACGCACTTCGTCATACAGAAACGAACCTCGGGTGAGAATACCCTCCAAAATATTATCCTTAAGTGATTGCTGGGATTGGATGGTATGCAAGTAAGCCGGCGTGCCGCCGTAGACCGCGTAGGCACGGACCTGATCTTCTAACGGGAACGACGGATAAAACAGTCGGGCATCTTTAAACTGCAACGGTTCAAGCAGATACTGTGCTGTCCTCCTGCCGTACAACGGTGCCTGATATCCCAAGACCGTCTCTTCCATCATGCCGATATAGGAACCGCAGAGAATGAGCATGATCTGGCTATTCTTCAAGGTCTGATCCCATACACGTTGAAGGATGGTCGCCATAGGTGGATGCGCCGTGACCAGGTATGGGAATTCGTCCAACACAACCACCAACCTCTCACTCTGTGCGGCCTGGGCAAGGGCATGGAACAGATCTTCCCAACTGGAGTAAACCGCATTCATTTGGCCAGGACCAAATAAAGCGTTATTGACTACAGCCGAAAGAGAGGTCCTGAGCGATATTTCCGAACCCAGGTCCGAGACGAAGAAAATCGTCCGTTTGCTCTCACAAAAACGTGCCAACAATTCGGTCTTGCCCACCCGCCGGCGACCGTAAAGTACAAAAAACTCTGCTTTACCCGAAGCATAGCGTTTATCCAGCAGTTCAAGTTCAGTAACTCGATTGACGAACATGAAGTCCTCCAGTTTTGCAGGTGCAGCACCTGCAAAGAAATCCAAATTATGATAATCATGATTTCTTTATTGATTATAGCACGTCACATTAAAATAATTGCGAATTATGTGAAAGCCTTCAATCAATTATCGTAATCCGCTACTCATCAACGAAAGGTGGTAAATTACAAGAATCTTTATTCCCGAAAGCTTATGGCACCTGCTTTCACAATCATCATCCCCCAGGCTTTGATAGAATCAAACGGCCTTAAATCTTAAGGATTTTTTCCATTTCACAAAAGTTTTTCGAAAAGAGGTTGTTCATTCACCAATTTTCAACCATCGTCCTCCGGGTCGCGTTGTGTCTCATTTTGATTTTACAGCACAGAGATATACAATAAGCTAACCAAACCTTAAAGGTGGATTTAGGTGGTGCGTCAAGGACGCAACCTACAGACTTTATTCCTTGAAAAGCGGAAAGATGGTGATGGGATTTGAGAAGGCAAACCACGAACAGGAAAAACATGGTGGTAAGGGTGTGGGGTGTAGGATGGTGAGATTTCGCCAATATTTTTTTGTTTGTACCAAATGTTAGCCTAAGCAGCTTATAGAGAGAAAGAATGCTGAATGTGAATTACGACAGAAATAAACACAAACTTATCGTGAGTGAATTTTGAGGAACTTTCATTAGGTGATTTTTCTATGACAATTGCTGATTATCGCGGCGCACGCGGTGCAAATGCAGGAGATGATTATCACGAACTTTGGGCACTCCGCCAAGCGTTATCTCTATTAGATAAAAAGACCGGATTGTACGCGGTTGCCGTGGAAGGTCTTCAATCTGAAGATGAAGGCGGAAAATTGCCTGATACATGGGATGGGGTTGATTGCACTTTTTACTACGGTGATGAGGATACTGGAACACCCACCCGAATTGTGATTGCTCAATTCAAATATTCCTCTGCAAATCCCAGCCAAAACTGGAGTATTTCCCGCCTAACTCAATCAACAAAAAAAGGGGGAGACAACTCTGTCTTAAGAAAACTAGCAAATGCTTATATCGGCTTAAAAGAAAAATACCCGCATCTAGTTGATTCAAGTAATTTAATTGTGCAGCTTGTTAGCAATCAACCTATTGCCACAGAGGTTAATTCTGCCATTAGTAATTCAATTGACTCTCGAACCGATCATAATAAGAGCGTAAAGTCTTCTTCTGAACCTGACTACGCCAAATTACAAAAAGCATCAGGCTTGAAGAGAACCGATTTTCTTTCTTTCATGAAAGCACTCGATTTTTCATCATGCGGGAGTAGTTCTCGTTTCTCTCTTGAAGAAAATGTTCTTTCTGTAATCTCAGGATGGACTGATGAAGATGCGCGCACAACTGTGGATCATCTCATGCGTTCGGTCCGGCGAAAAATGATGCCTGAGGCTAAAGGCGAGATAATCACACGCCATGTCGTCCTTTCTTGGATGGGTATTTCGGATGAGGATGTCTTGTTTCCTTGTCCCTCTGATATAAAGCAAATTTCTCCAATAGTAAATCGAAAGATATCCGGAACAATTGTCAGTGAAATTAATAATGGAAGCCAATACATATGTATTCATGGAGAGGGTGGGTGCGGAAAATCAACCCTTATACAAGAGATTAAAGATTGTTTGCCCTCACAGTCTGTCCTAATTGCCTTCAATTGTTATGGCGGCGGAAGATATCTTGATGCGGACGCATTTCGCCACCGTCCACAAGATGCTTTCCTTCAACTTATTAATGATTGCACTGCAAAAAC
>DHHG01000318.1 GCA_002403175.1 Syntrophaceae bacterium UBA4778
AACTCAAGTTTCGTTCAGGACACTTCAACAATGCCGAGGATGACGGCTGTCAACAGATCCATTCAGGTTTGATTCCTTTCTGTCGTCCGAACTGAACCAATCACCTCGTTTCATCTTGACTAGATTCTTTAAGAGTTACAAAAAAGCTCCTGTCTCCACGTTTGATCAGAAGAAGCAATGTGCCCGAGCTCTGATGCTTTGCAATTTCATCAGAGAAAGATTTGACTGATGAGATCCTTTTTTTGTTTATCTGCAAAATCAAATCACCTGCCTTGATGCCCGCATCAGAAGCTGGACTGTTTTCAGCCACTTTGGTTACAATTATGCCGGTGGGATCGGAAATCCCTCTTTTCTGAGCGATTTCCGGAGTTATCTCCTGAACTGAAAAACCAAAATTTTGCTGGCTATCATTTTTTGAAATACTTTCCTTATTCTTGTCATCTTTCCGCTCAGAAATCATCACCTTGAAACTTTTGAATTCACCGTCGCGAAATGCCTTAACGGCAATTTCTTTCCCGATCGGAAGCGAAGCAACATGCCTTAAGAGATCATGTGAATCTTCAATTTTCTTCCCATCCATTTCATAAAGAATGTCTCCTGCCCTGATTCCAGCCCGATCTGCGGGGTCTCCAGGAACAACATCCCCGACAAGTGCCCCCTTGCTTTCTTTTAAGCTGAGGTTTTGAGCGATGTCTTCCGTAACATCCTGAACGGAAACTCCTAGCCAGCCTCTGGTCACTTTTCCGCGGATCTTCAGATCCTCGATTATTGATTTTGCTGTATTGACAGGAATTGCAAATCCGATTCCTTGACCGCGGGCTACGATAGCTGTATTGACTCCGACGACCTCTCCTGACAAATTAAAAAGAGGCCCTCCGCTATTGCCTGGATTGATAGAAGCATCTGTCTGGATAAAATTATCGTAAGGTCCGGCACCAATGACGCGTCCTTTCGCACTTACAATTCCCGAGGTTATTGTTCTTTCCAATCCAAAGGGATTCCCGATGGCAACAACCCAATCTCCTACTCTTAAGCGATCGGAATCACCAAACTTCACAATAGGCAGATCAGATTGAGGTTTTATCTTGATTAAAGCCAAATCCGTCTTATCATCTTTGCCGATAATAACGGCATCGTATTCTTTTCCGTTAGAGAGTTTTACCTTTATTCTGTCTACCTTATCGATAACATGATTATTGGTCAGGATATAACCATCTTTGGAAATAATAAATCCTGAACCGAGTGCATTTTGCTTGTATTCTCTCTCGGGTATGTTCCCAAAAAACCGCTTGAGCAATTCATCATTTCTAAAGAATTGTTCAGGCGTTTGCCTTCCGAATGGAGATGTCATTCCTGTTTTAATTTTTTTTGTTGTGCTTATATTGACAACGGACGGCATCAGTTTATCAGCCAGGTCGGCAAACGAAATTGGCGCAAGGCTTTTCTCAGATCCGGTAAAAGCAACGGATACATCCTGAAACGGACTTAACATCAATCCGATGACGAGCAAGGTGAAAGATAAAATGCCCAGATTTGCGAGACTGTGCTTTTTACGAAAAATCATTGTACATACCCTCCTATATCTTTTCGAATGATTTGTTCGGTCGCAAAGTTTAACTGCATCAGACCAAAATGCAAGATAAAATTTGCTACGTAGATAGCATGTTCCATGCCTTAACTCTACGATATGAAAAAAGCATGGTAAATCAACTAAATCGCGAGTGTCAGGAAGCTTACTGTCATGAATAACTGGGCAAAAAATGTCGAAAATGGAATTCAATTCGGAAATTCTTGTGTTTTCAAAAGAGGCGGAGAACGTCTATAAAGGACATCAAGGAGGATGTGGAATCAGGGCTAACAATTTGCAATTTTAGTACATGTATTTTGTTTAAGCTCTGCACTGTATAATTCTGGCCCTAATTCTCTCAGAAATTTACTTACTTCATAGCAGATAATAAGCTGTTTTCAACCTCTTCATTATCAGGTAATCCGATGAAAGTACTTTTAATAGCGCCGTTATATAAAACAACCAGAGAAGGTGATTTGCTCAAAGATAAATTTCTTTTTATGATCGGATTCTCAGAATAGATGCATTTTGCTATCTTAATCCCACCCCCGTATTTTGATGACAGATAATTAAAGATGGAACTGAAAATATCATCCTCTTCTCGATCTATACATCCCAAAAGAACAGACCCGGGAAATCGCAGAATCTCCTCTTCAAAATTATCATCATTGATCAATTGGGCAGAAGAACGATATAGCGGAAGATGGCAACGCCCGCATATCGGACGGTCTGTAAATTTATCCTCGCTGATACGGTTCTTAGTCCCGCAAAAGAAGCACTGGATGATGAGCTGATCCAGTGGGAAACGGCATTTTCCGCAAATAGGCTGGCGATCTTTATTTCGAGAATGAAGGCGGTTTTTTTGCCCGCATTTGAGGCAGCGGATAATCAGATGATTATTATCCATCTATTGTCTTCTCCTATGATCATATGAGCTTGATGTATATACACGATTTCTGAAAAATGGACTACAATATAAATCATTTAATTTGACCATTTGAGAAAAGACTTGAATGACCTTTTTTTTATTGTTATATCCCATGGCAAGCGAGGCTTATGAAAGCAGTTATCCAGCGGGTCGATTTTGCAAAAGTACTTATAAATTCAAGGGAAATATCGTCAATTAGCAGAGGTCTGCTCGTTTTTCTGGGAATAGAAAAAGGAGATCGGGTAGACGACGCCGATTATCTAGTTGAAAAAATCCTTCAATTGCGAATATTTGAAGATTCAAAGCATAAAATGAATCTCTCTTTGATAGATATAGGTGGAGAGCTCCTTGCCGTTTCTCAATTTACCTTACTGGCTGATTGCAGGAAAGGCAGACGGCCTTCTTTTACAAATGCAGAAGAGCCGGTAAAAGCGAAGCAGCTCTATGAATACTTCATAGAGAAGGCAACGGGTTTCGTTCAAACTGCTGCCGGTGAATTTCAGGCCCATATGAAAATTGAAAGTATCAATAACGGACCGGTAACAATCAGTATAGAAAGTAAGAAGAATGAGTAATTTACAAGCAAACGATAGTTCACCTTGCGATATCAGGATAGACAAACAAGGGGTATGGTTTTATAAAGGATCCGAGATGTTCAGGAAGGATATCGTACAACTATTCTATCAGCATTTGATTCGCGAAGATTCAGGAAAATACGTAATACAGCTGCCGAATGACAGATGCTATATCGAAGTTGAAGATGTGCCGTTTGTAGTAACAGGAGTTATGAACGAAAGAGAAGGAAGCGGGAAACTAAAAGCAATACAGGTTTCTTTAAATGATGATACCTATGAAGCGTTGAATCCGGAATCATTGAGAATCGGCCAGGACAATATCCTGTATTGTACAGTTAAGGGGAATGGTTTCGAAGCAAGATTTTCGCGCGCCAGTTACTACCAGTTAGCGGATTATATTGAATTTGATTCTGATAATAACTACTTCTATATAGAGATCGCTGGAGAGAAGTTCCCAGTAACCACCCGTGAGCTATAGCCTAAATTGAAAGGCTAGTTTCTTCTATTACTAACCGCTTATAATTTAATTTATATATATATTTATACCTAAAAAATGGAGGTTTTATTCATGTTGGACGACAAAACCAAGGAATGTCTAACTTTTGATGATTTACTTCTGGTTCCGGCTGCTTCTGAAATTCATCCCAAAGAGGTGGATACTTCGACATACATTACCAAAGCTATAAAATTAAATATACCCATCGTAAGTGCGGCGATGGATACCGTGACCGAATCGAGAACGGCTATAACGTTGGCTCGAGAGGGGGGGATCGGCATTATACATCGCAATATGAGTATAGAAAGGCAAGTCATTGAAGTAGATCGAGTCAAGAAGTCGGAAAGCGGTATGATCGTGGATCCGATTACGATAGGACCCGGTCAGAAGGTGAAAGATGCAATTGAACTGATGAGCCGATACAAAATATCGGGTGTTCCTGTTGTGCAAAACAAAAAATTGGTAGGTATTTTGACCAATCGGGATCTGCGGTTCGAAACGAATATCGATCAACCCGTCTCGGATGTCATGACCAAAAAAAACCTTGTTACGGTTCAATCGAATATCAGTCTGGAAGAATCGAAAAAGCTTCTGCATCAGCATAGGATCGAAAAATTACTGGTTGTCGATGAAGAATACAATCTAAAGGGTTTGATAACGATCAAGGATATAGAGAAAATAGAAAAATATCCCAATGCCTGCAAGGATTCACTGGGGAGATTGAGGGTCGGTGCCGCAGTTGGAATTATTGACAGAGAGGCAAGAGTCGAAGCTCTCTACAATGCAGGTGTTGATGTAATTGTAATCGATACGTCCCATGGTCATTCTAGAGGTGTTCTCGATGCGATTCGCAGTACGAAAGCGAACTTTCCCCAATGTCAGATTATTGCGGGCAATGTAGCCACTGAAGAGGGCACAGAGGCGTTGATAAAAGCCGGGGCCGATGGCGTGAAGGTTGGTGTTGGCCCGGGTTCTATATGCACCACAAGAATCGTGGCCGGCGTAGGTGTTCCGCAGATGAGCGCCATTAGAGACAGCTATAAGGCCGCATCCCATCATGGAATTCCCGTAATTGGGGATGGAGGCATTAAGTTTTCAGGAGATATTGTCAAGGCTCTGGGAGCCGGCGCCCATGCCGTCATGATTGGAGGACTCTTTGCCGGTACGGAAGAAGCGC
>DHHG01000065.1 GCA_002403175.1 Syntrophaceae bacterium UBA4778
CAATCCCGATTTCAAACTCAAACCCGGCATGACGGCGAATGTTTCTATTATTGCCGACGAGAAGCCGAATGTCCTAAGGATATCCAATACGGCTTTACGGTTTAAAATGCCGACCGCGAAACCTGCAGGGAAACCGGAACTCACTGCCAGAAATTCGCAACCGGGCACCAGTATCTGGGTTCTGGAAAATCAGGAGCCGAAACGGCTCAGAATCACCACCGGGATAAGTGACGGAACCTACACGGAAGTCGTATCCGGCAACTTGAAAGAGGGTCAGGAAGTCATTTTGGAATCGCTCTTGAAAACGAAAAAGAGCGAAACGCCCCCAAGGCCCAATCCGGGATTCATAAGGTAACAGTATTTACAATGGCGTTGATTGAAACCAAAGGCCTCAACAAAATTTACGATCTGGGTGAAAGCAAGGTTCACGCCCTGAACGACGTGCACGTCTCTATTGATCAAGGAGAGTTTGTATCGATCATGGGTCCGTCCGGATCGGGCAAGTCGACCTTTATGAATGTGCTCGGGTGCCTGGATGAACCGACGAGTGGGCAATACCTGCTGGATGGAACGGATATCGGCACACTCAACCGGGATCAGCTCGCGGAGATCAGGAATGCAAAGATCGGATTTGTATTTCAAGGATTCAATCTGCTCCCGCGGACATCAGCGATCGAAAACGTGGAACTCCCGATGCTGTATAAAAATGTTCCTCCGCAGCAACGAAAAGAACGGGCTCAGAATGCGCTCAAATTGCTGGGTTTGGAAGGAAGAGAACATCACCACCCGAATCAGCTCTCCGGTGGCCAGCAGCAGCGTGTCGCCATTGCTCGTGCACTTGTGAATGATGCCCCTTTAATCCTTGCCGATGAGCCAACCGGAAATCTGGATACAAAGACCAGCATCGAAATTATGGATTTACTGGTAAGACTGAACAACGATTCAAGAATCTCCATTGTCCTGGTCACCCATGAACCCGATATAGCCGAGTTCGGGAAGAGAATCATCCGATTCAAGGATGGTCGTGTAATCAGCGATGAGCAGGTTAAAAAGTTATGATCAATATTCCTTCAACTTTCAAAATATCCTTTCGAGCCCTGCGCGTCAACAAGATGCGCTCTTCTCTGACCATGCTCGGGATTATTATCGGAGTGGGATCCGTGATTGCGATGCTCGCAATCGGCAACGGGGCGAGCGAACGGATAAAGAAACAGATATCGAGCATGGGAAGCAATCTCATTATCGTCCTCCCCGGAAGCACGACTTCTGGCGGGGTCAGGATGGGGTCCGGTACACAGTCGACCCTGACGACTTATGATGCCGAAGCGATAGAAAAAGAGTGCCCGGCTGTCGCCACTGCGGCTCCCGTCCTCAACGGGGTCGCCCAGGTCATTTACGGAAATCAGAACTGGTCGACAGGCGTGATGGGCACAACCCCGGATATGCTGACAGTCAGAGACTGGATCCTCCGATCAGGAAGGGCCTTCACCGATCAGGATGTCCGCAGTGCGTCCAAGGTGTGCCTTCTGGGACAAACCGTTGTGGATAGCCTCTTTGGCGACATGGACCCGATTGGACAGATCGTCAGAATCAAGAACGCCCCCTTCCTTGTGATCGGGCTTCTTGAATCCAAAGGACAATCCCCGAACGGCCAGGATCAGGATGATACGATTTTCATTCCTGTAACCACCGCCCAGAAGAAGCTCTTTGGGACAGCTTTCCCCGGAATGGTACGCAGCATCATGATCCAGGCAAAAGGACCGGAATACTTGGATGATGCGGAAGGACAGGTGAAGGATCTGCTTAGGCAACGCCATCATATCGGACCGAAGCAGGAAAACGATTTCAGCACCCGAAATCTGACTCAGATGATGCAGGCCGCAGAGGAATCCGCTAAGGTTATGACTCTGTTGCTGGGCGCGATTGCCTCTGTTTCACTTCTGGTTGGCGGAATCGGTATTATGAATATCATGCTGGTCTCCGTAACAGAGCGTACCCGGGAAATCGGAATTCGACTGGCCGTGGGCGCAAAAGCATGGGACATCCGCCTTCAGTTTATTATCGAGGCGCTTACATTATCTTTGATAGGAGGAATCATCGGAATCATACTCGGTTTAACGGGATCTCAGATTTTATCCAGCATTTCGGAATGGCCGACCATTATCTCCCCTTTTTCCATCTTACTTGCCTTCGGGTTTTCCGGATTGGTTGGAATCTTCTTCGGCTTCTATCCTGCTTATAAAGCCTCTTTGCTGAATCCTATTGATGCGCTAAGATATGAATAATGCAAATCAGTGAATATCGGCTGCGCCACAGTGACAAAGTGACGGGTAACGAGTGACGATCGGGAAGAATCGGCTCCTACTGAAAGGGCGCGGCGATTTGGCTTAAACTAATTTGGAAGTTAGTCAAAGATCTATTATCAAGCTGTTCAGCTTTTTTGTACCGGGAGGATAAGATAGCTTAGTCCAAACCCCTCAGATGACAGTTATCAATATCAATTGAAGACTCACCGGAGCAAGCTCCGGTGAAACTCCGATCCTTTAAAACATGATTCGCTCGTTTACCCCGCAGCAAGCTGCGAGGAATGCGCTCGCTGCCGGATTCAACCATAATCATATCAGGAGGTTGTCATGGACTTAGGATTCAGAGATCGTTTTTTATCCCTCTGGGAAAAGTACTTCACCGGAGCGGAGTTACCCCTCACATTTTATTACTCGGATGAAGAGCCGACCGAAAGAATCATCCCGGAGAGCCGTACCGCACACCGTTGTATCCTATCTGATCTGAATCGCGCCCGCCGGGGCTCTCCTCTTCTCCTGAACACTGAAGGGATCGGCTGCTTTGGAGGAAAAAAATACGCCGGTTTTCCAATCGTGCTTCCGCCGAATTTCGAGTATTTCCTTTCCTGCGGAATTCCGGGAGGACTCGAAGGCGAACGCTATAAAAAATCGCCGGACATCGTCAGGGATTTCATAGCGAAAATGCCTGAATTTAGCGCACCCAAGAAATCCATTCTCTTTAAAAGATGGGATTTGTTAACAGCCAATGATCACCCGGAGGTTGTCATTTTCTTCGCAAAGCCGGATGTCCTCTCCGGACTTTTCACCCTTTGCGGTTATGATGAAAGCGATCCACAAACAGTTATCGCCCCCTTCGGGGCAGGATGCGCCACCATTGTCATGTATCCATATCTCGAAGCGGAGAAGGCAAAGCCGAAAGGAATTCTCGGGATGTTCGATGTATCCGCTCGTCCTTTCGTACCGGGGGATAGCCTCACATTTGCCGTTCCGATAAACAAGTTTTCCGGCATGGTCGAGAACATGAAGGAGAGCTTCTTAATTACGAATTCCTGGAAACAGGTTTTAAAGAGAATCCGACAGAGTGGAGAAGACAAAAATTGACTGCCACCAATCGGTAAGCGGTAATATAGATAGAAATCGATCTATTAAGAAGATGAGAAAGCTTTTGAAAGCCATATTTTTGTTGCATTCCAAAGCAATCGTGCTACAATCCCATGTCATTTTAATCAAACAGTATACCTTTTCAAACCTTCAGGACACCCGAAGGGAGAGATTATCAGGCTCATTCTCCTTGTGGCGATTGCAGATTATCTAGCAATCTTTTAAATATTTTTTATTTAAAATTCTCCAATTTTGCGTATGGCATCGTTCGGAGGAGCGCATGAAAAGAAATGTTTCCTGTACTGGCCGGCTGCATTCTACTCATCTTTTTACCATCAAGGATTACCCTAAATCAGGAGCAGAGCGAAATTTTCTCTCTCTCCAATCTTCTCCTGTTCATCTCAAAAAGAGAGCAGAGCAAGATAACTATTTTCATTCAATGGTATTTGAATGCCCCCGCAACGGGTATATGGATTTCTGCGATTTCTCCCCAACCTGTTTTTTCACCTTTGACCGGACCGGGATTATCATTGGATGTAATCTCATGGGTGCCGCTTTGTTGCAAACCGAACGTTCTGAACTGATCGGCAAATCCATCCTTCA
>DHHG01000283.1 GCA_002403175.1 Syntrophaceae bacterium UBA4778
GATGCGCAGCGCCGGGGGGGCGCTCAATCCATCAAGGTTCTCCCCGATGATCGTACCAATACCATCATCGTAATGGCGACCGAATTTTACACAGAGCGTGTCCGGCAGTTGATCAATTTACTCGATAGAGAGGTCCCCAGAGGCGATTCCACCATGCACGTTTACCGGCTGCAGAACGCCAATGCCGAAGACCTCGCAAAGGTCCTGATGAGCCTGCCTCAGAAAGATGCAGCCAAGGGAGGTACTGAAAAAGGAAAGGCGCCGGTTATCTCGAAAGAGATCCAGGTCCAGGCCGACAAAGCGACCAACACACTGATTATTTCTGCGGCAAGAGACGACTACAAGGTCATTGAGGAAGTAATCAAGAGTCTCGATGTGTCGCGTGCGATGGTCTATCTGGAAGCCCTCATCATGGAAGTCAGCGTCAATAAAAACTTCAAATTGGGAGTGGAATGGCGCTTCATGGCGAAAACGGGAGAGGATGCCGCACTGTTTGGAGGTTCGGGGGGCATCGGCAGTTCAACGGATCCGGGCGCGTTTTCCATTTTCCCGAATACCAATACCTTTCCCTCGGGTTTCACTTTCGGCGTTATGGGAAAAGGATTAAGCATCGGGGGCGTCACCTTTCCAACGATCGGGGCCGTCATCCAGGCGGTTCAGCGGGATCAGGATATCCATATTCTGTCCACACCGCAGATCCTGACCATGGATAACGAGGATGCGGAAATCAGGGTCGGTCAGAACATTCCGTACCTGACCCGCCAGGAAACATCGTCCTCAACAGTGGCCTACAGCAATTACGAATACCGGGATGTCGGTGTGATGCTGAAAGTAACGCCCCATATCAATGAGGACGGTTTTGTCCGGATGAAGATCGCGCAGGAGGTCACGCAACTGGTATCTCAGAGTTCAGGAATCACGAATGTTTCCGCACCGACAACCCTGAAACGTACGGCCAATACCACAGTGATCATCAAGGACGGCAATACCGTCGTGATCGGCGGAATTATCGGCGACAGTTCTACCATTAACAACTATGAGGTTCCGTGTCTCGGCAAGATTCCCCTGATCGGCAACTTGTTCAAATCGAAAGGCAACACTCGCGAGAAGACCAATCTCTTCGTCTTCCTGACGCCAAAAATCGTCAGAACACAGGCGGATGCCGCCGGAATCTATCAGGAGAAGCGGACCGGCATGGGCGAAATGCGGGAAGGAATCATCAAGCTCCATGAGAACGAAGGCAAGAAAGTTTTACCTCCGCCTCCAATTCAACCGCAAATGCAGCGGAACCCGGCTCCTTTGAATTCGCAACCACAGACCGATCCGAAGCAGATAAACCCGGCAAACCGCTTATAAAAGGTTTTTATTGAATGTCATTTAAAACACGTTTTTCAGAACTGACCGGCAGGAAAACCCCTTCCGGATTTGAAGCCGAACATGCTAACGCGCAGACGGCCAATCGGGGGAGACCTGCTCGAAACGGGGACTCCGTAATGCCGGACTCTACGAAAACGGCTTCTCGGAACGAGGCCATCTCGGAAAAGGAAAGATTGCTTCTTCTCAGTCGCGAATTTAATATTCCGTTTCATCCCGAACTGAATCTGGAAAACCTGAAAACGGACTTTACCAAAAAAATACCGATTCAGTATCTTCGCAAGCACAAGCTGGTTCCACTGGAAACAGCCGCCGGCGCCGTGATTGCCGTTCACGATCCCTCCAATTTCGAATCCCTGGACGACCTTTGCAAGGTTCTGGGCAGAAGCAACATGCAGGTTGTACTTTCGACGGAATCCGCTATTTTTTCCGCTATTAATTTTGCTTACGATCTCGGCAGGGATTCGGCGGAAGATTTTTTTCAGGTTATGAACGGCGAATCCCCGGACAGCATCATTTCGGAAATCGAGGAAACAGGCGATCTTCTGGACGATGCAGGGGACGCTCCAATGATCAAACTGGTCAACATCCTGCTGGCCCAGGCAATCAAGGACCGCGCAAGCGATATTCACATCGAACCTTATCAGAATTCGGTCAAGGTCCGTTACCGGATCGACGGCATGCTCTACAATACCCTGAGTCTGCCCCGAAAGGTACAATCCGCGCTGGTTTCGCGCATCAAGATCATGGCCAAGCTGAATATTGCTGAAAAGAGACTCCCGCAAGACGGCCGGATCGAAGTAAAAATCGGCGATAAGGGAACCGACATCCGCGTCTCCGTTATTCCGACTGCATTCGGAGAAAGGGTTGTTCTACGATTGCTCGATAAAACGGGAACCATTCTGAATTTATCCGATCTGGGACTCGACCCGCAGCGAATCAGGATTTTCAATGAATTGATCAAATCACCGTACGGCATCGTCCTGGTTACGGGACCAACGGGAAGCGGCAAAACAACGACGCTCTATGCCGCCCTTTCCACCATCAACAACCCTGAAATCAATATCATCACGATTGAAGATCCGATTGAATACCAGATCGAAGGAATCGGCCAGATACAGGTCAACCCTAAAATCGACCTGACATTTGCCGCCGGTTTGAGGTCCATCGTGCGCCAGGACCCCGATGTGATCCTGGTCGGAGAGATACGCGATAAGGAAACAGCCGAGATTGCGATCCAGTCTTCGCTCACCGGACATCTTGTATTTTCCACCCTCCATACGAACGATGCGGCCAGCGCAGTAACCCGTCTGATCGATATGGAAATCGAACCTTTTCTGATTTCGTCCTCCATGATCGCCATTATTGCCCAGCGACTGATCAGGGTTCTCTGTCCCAAGTGCCGTGAAAGTTATACTCCTGATGCCGAATCCCTTGCCAATATCGGGATCGACAAATCGCTCCTTGCTAACGGTCAGATCTTCCGGAAAAAAGGATGTCATGCCTGCATGCATACCGGCTATCGCGGAAGGACAGCCATTTTTGAAATCATGGTCATGGACGAGAATCTGAAGCGCCTGATCCTGAAGACGTCGGATTCAAACCATATTCATGAGGAGGCGATTAAAAGAGGCATGACGACCCTGATGCAGGACGGAGCCCGAAAAATCATGGAGGGAGTGACTACATTGGAAGAAGTCCTCAGGGTCACACGGGTTTTGAAGCGTGATGCGGATTTCCTGAATCCTGATGATGTCTGAACATCGCTATCGTTCTTGCAGTCTGTTCAAAAAGGTTTAGATGCAAGGCATCGCACTTGCCCCGAGGTAGTTGTCGGGGGAGATCGAGCAGCGGAGCGCACTTTAGGATGTACGTGAGCAGCTCTTGTCCCGGGTCCTTTCGGGGATATCCGAAGCGTAACGCAGCAGATAAGCCTTTTTCAACAGCCGCTAATCCAAAACCAAATTTATTGCAGATAGGACTTGCCCCTGCTGGTTCAAAGCTGGCATAATGCCTGGCAAATCTCCATAAGTCGGATTCAGTCAAAACAATTTGCAAATTCATTCACAGAAGGTGCGCTATGCTCATTCACTGCTGGGGTTCACGCGGCTCTATACCTGTCTCCGGAAGGGAATACCTCAAGTACGGAGGGGATACATCCTGCATTGAGATCAGATCGGGAGACAATATCATCATCATCGATGCAGGCACCGGTATTCGGCGCTTGGGGAACCAGCTCATCCGGGAGGGCATCCTTCATTGCGATTTGTTTTTCACACATGCGCACTGGGATCACCTGATGGGATTTCCTTTCTTCAAACCGCTTTATCGGAAAGGTGCGAAAATCAGGATTCACGGATACCCGTTTGCAGTTACATTCATCGAAGAAATGCTGTCGAAAATCATGTCTCCTCCCAACTTCCCGGTAAGCTATTCGGAAATTCAGGCCGACATCGAGTATGTCCATAGCTGCCCGGATAGAACCTGCATTAAGGATATTACAGTGGATACCATTCCGCTCAGCCATCCCAACCAGGGCAACGGCTATAAATTCACTGCCAATGGAAAGGTGTTCACCTTTCTGACCGATAACGAGCTCGAATATGTACATCCCGGAGGATGCGGATTTTCGGATTACCTGGAATTCGTGAAGGGATCGGATCTGCTCATTCATGATGCTGAGTACACAGCGGAGGAGTGGGAGAAGTACAAACACTGGGGACACTCGTCTTACCGTAGCGCGCTTGATCTGGCGATACAGGCGGAAGTTAAGCGACTTGGCCTCTTTCATCTGAATCAGGACCGGCGCGATGACGAAATGGACCTCATATCCGCAAATTGCGAAGAAATCATTTTGGAAAAAAAATCCGATTTAAAATGTTTTCCGGTTAGTTGCGATATGATATTAGAATTGTAATCATAAACGGGGGAATTTTTCTATTGGGAGAGATTGCGTCTTATTTTGCATCATTCCGCGTTCAGGATATTCTGGATGTCGTAATCATTTCGTTTCTGATTTACGGATTCCTGATCTGGTTCAAGAAAACATCCTCCCGTTTCATGCTGGTCGGCATCATCCTCCTCGGAATTGTTTACGGAGCGTCCCGATATTTCCAGCTTTACATGACCGCTTCCATTCTGCAGAGTTTTTTTGCCGTTCTGATTTTTGCGATTATCGTCATTTTTCAGGAGGAACTGCGACGATTTCTGGAAAGATTGGCCATATGGAGCAGAATCAGAAAAAAAAGCGCAACCTCGTTTGAACATGATATTGAGGTTATCACATCGACCGTTGCAGGCCTCGCCCGCAAGAAAATTGGCGCCCTGATCGTCATCATGGGTGAAGAGCCGCTAGACAGGCATATTGAAGAAGGAATTCCGCTCAAAGGCATTCTGAGCCAGCCGCTGCTCGAAAGTATTTTTGATCCTCATTCGCTCGGCCACGATGGCGCCGTAATTATTGATCGGGGGCGAGTAATCCAATTCGGGTGCCATCTCCCTCTTTCCTCCAATTCCAAAGAATTCGGCAACATCGGGCTTCGCCATACAGCGGCTCTCGGCTTATCTGAGCGTTCCGATGCATTAGCTATCGTTGTTTCGGAGGAACGGGGCACAATATGCATTGCCAGGGGAGCAAGACTCGAACCCATTGAGAATGCTCCCGCTCTTAAAGCCGTACTCGAGAACTTTTATACACTGCACTCTCCCGGTGAAACACCGAGACCATTTTATATGTGGTTAAGAGAGAATGCCCTGGAAAAAGCGCTCGCAATCGGTCTTGCTTCTATTCTGTGGCTGGGCTTTGGATATCAGCGCGAGATTGTGCAGCGGGATATCTCCGTTCCTATAGAATACAGAAACCTGCCTTCGGATTGGTTCATTGAGGAACCGAAACTTGCGGAAGCAAAAATCATACTGACAGGTCCGGAACAGGCTTTTCACCTGTTCAATCCGGCAGGTCTACGGATTTCATTGGATCTGTCGAACATAAAGCAAGGAGGACAGGAAATCGCCGTCTCGAAATCCATGG
This sequence comes from Syntrophaceae bacterium UBA4778, assembly GCA_002403175.1. The sequence continues at coordinate 5,405 of DHHG01000283.1, forward strand.
TGCGGACTCCTTCCAATATTTCCGTCATCGGGATCAAGCCCGAGCGAATTCATATCATGGCGTACAAACTGCTACCTGTTAAGGCTCCTATTGAAATCCGGACAACAGGAACACTCCCTCGGGGATTGGTGCTTGAAAATATAGAAGTCCAGCCTTCTTCGATAACAGTCATGGTGCCCCCCAGGTTTTACAGGACCGGAATTACGATCAAGACCAAACCGATCAATTTAAGAAATATCACCGACAGTACTGTGCTCGTTCCCGATTTTTCGCTTCCGCCCGAAATCAGGCTTCCCGAAGATGAAATGTCATCTATCCTATTATCGGTTAAGGTTCGCCCAAGAACATAGAAGCGTTCGTTTCGGGATCTGTCTTGCCTAAAGAGGAGGAACCTTCATTGATTGATCTATCCCGAATCGATTATTCCGCTCTGGATCGTTTGGAGCCTGTCCGTTACCTTTTTTATCCCCGGCCCGATTACTCACCGCAACGCACCGAGTCGGAACATGTTCTGATCCCGGTCGAACAGGACGTTGCGATCGATTCCGCTTTTTATATATGGGACAACGCTGCGCCGATTATCCTTTTTTTCCATGGCAACGGAGAAATCGTAAGCGACTACGATCAGGTTTCCGAGCTTTATGCCCGAGCAGGATTGAATTTTATTATAGCCGATTACAGGGGATATGGCCGATCCACCGGAACACCCAGCATCACAGGAATGATGCGGGACTGCCATACCATTTATGAATTTGTACGGTCTCGGCTTAGAGACAAAGGCTGTTCAGGACCATTTATCGTCATGGGGCGATCCCTTGGCAGCGCATCCGCTCTGGAGATCCTGGCAGGCCACGGAGATACAGTCGACGGTCTCATCATTGAAAGCGGATTTGCCCAGACCCAAACCCTTCTGGATCTGATCGGAATCAAAATGAAGAATGTGAATCTAACGGAGGAAGACGGCTTCCGCAACCTCGACAAGATCAGAACTTTCGGTAAACCGACCCTGATCATTCATGCCGAGCACGATCACCTTCTCCCATTCAGCGAAGGGCAGCTTCTGTATGAGTCCAGTCCCGCTCAGGAAAAGAAATTATTGAAGATCGCCGGTGCCGACCACAATGATATTCTGGAACGGGATACCGAAAGCTATATGAAGGCAATCAGGAGTTTAGCAGATTTGACGGTCAGTCGCTCACACGAAGACCATCCCGAGGGGAACGGATCATGTCCGGAGTGATTGTAAAGAAATCATCCTACGACTACGCAGTTCTGAAATCACATGTTTTTGAAATGATGGACGCATTCGGGGGAGACCGGATCACAAAAAACAGCCGGGTCCTGATCAAGCCGAATTTTCTCTCTCCGGCAAAACCGGAAACGGCCGTTGTAACGCATCCGCTTCTGATCCGGGCGACAGCGGAATACGTTTTAGAGAAAGGCGCCAGGCCTCAGGTTTCCGATAGCCCTGCCATGGGATCATTTGAACGCGTTTTGAAAGAAAGCGGAACGGCGGATGCACTGAAGGGCTTGCCTGTGGAAATGAAGCCTTTCCATTCATCCGTGAAGATCAATATCGGGGATCCTTTTGGAGAAATAGATATCGCGGAAGATGTCCTGAAGGCCGACTTCGTAATTAATCTCCCCAAATTCAAAACGCATAATCTGATGCTTCTGACACTCGGGGTCAAAAACCTCTTCGGGTGCGTCATCGGACTCAAGAAACCCGAATGGCATTTTAAGATAGGAAACAATCTGGAAATGTTTTCCCGCCTGATCGTCCTGATTCATAACACAATCAAACCGCAAATGACCCTGCTGGATGGAATCCTGGCGATGGAAGGAGATGGGCCGGGACGGGGAGGCAGCCCCAAACACGCCGGACTTCTAATCGGCTCGGAAGACGCTTTCCTGCTGGACCGGACGGTCTGTTATCTGCTCGGCATACCTCCCGATCGCGTCCCGATCAACAGGTGCGCCAGGGAGATGGGATTTCCAAAAAATGTGGATCGGGAAGAAAAACCCGCGAAGATTCTCGATTTCAGAATGCCGGGAGCCGGAATTCCTGTCACCGCCGGAAAAATCCAGGATGTGGCCCGCCGCCTCTTCATATCCAAGCCGGTCATCGATGATCCGGCAGCATGCCCGGGATGCGGTGCCTGCCGGGATGTCTGCCCCGCTTCTGCTGTAACGATAGCTTCAAAGCAAGTCGAATTTGACTACGACAAGTGCATCCGCTGTTACTGCTGTACCGAGGTATGCCCTCACGGCGCACTGCATCCGCAAGAGCCTGTTCTGGGAAGGCTCGTCAGGAAACTTCTGAAGGGTAAAATATAATGAGTATTTTAGCGGTTAGCTTCCGGTCTTGACAGAAGCAACCTGCAGTATTACATATCTGCTAAAATATAACACACAAGGGAGGATGTAAGATGTCGGAACTGGTCCGCTTCGGTGTATCTCTGGAAAAAACACTTCTGAACAGATTTGACGACCTGATCCGAAAACGGAAATACACCAACCGCTCGGAGGCGTTACGGGATATGATCCGGCAGGAGCTGGTGAAAAAGGCATGGGAAACGGGTGGAGAGGTTGCCGGTGCCATTACGTATATCTATGATCACCACAAGAGGGAGCTTTTAAACAAGATTACCGACATTCAGCACGATCATCAGAAAGTGATCATTTCGACCCAGCACATCCATCTGGATCACAACCATTGTCTTGAAATCATAGCCTCACGTGGGCGCGTCAAGGATGTCCTGAGGCTTGCGGATTCCCTGAAGGCAATCAAGGGGGTCCGGCACTGCACGCTCAGCATGACGGGAACCGGAGAGGAAGAGGAGGAATGATCAATCCCGGAATCTCTGCAGGGAAAGTGGAAGCTCGAGATTATTCTGTTCCAGCAATTCACGATTGGAAAGGATTTCCAATGCCGGACCATCCGCGGCGATCGTACCTTCCCGGATAATGATACAGCGTTGGCATACGTCCAGAATAAAATCTAGGTCGTGAGAAGCAATAATTCTGGAGTGCGTAAAACCCTTAAGCAGATTGATGAGCAGGCGCCTTGATTTCGGGTCCAGATTGGCGGCCGGTTCGTCCATCGCCAGAATGTCAGGCTGCATCGCCATGACTGTCGCAATGGCAACAGCGCTTTTCTGACCACTGGAGAGGTGATGCGGCGGCTTGTTCTGCAAGTCGATTCCGTTCACCAGACAAAGAGCAGCTTCCACTCTTTCCCGCACATCGGACTCATCAAGACCCAGGTTGAGCGGACCGAACGCAACATCGTCATATACGGTCGGCATGAAAAGTTGATCGTCCGGATTCTGAAAAACGATGCCGACCTTCTTTCGAATTTCCTGGCGGGTTTGCCGCGTCAGGTGAAGATCGCCTATATTCACTGTTCCCGAGGACGGCATGAGATAGCCGTTCAGGTGCAACAGAAGGGTAGATTTTCCCGATCCGTTCGCGCCGATGACACCGACCGATTCGCCATGCGTGATGCGGAACGAAAGATTTCGAAGCGCTTCAGTTCCGTCCGGATATCGAAAACACACATTTTTAAATTCCACGATATGATGGCTCATTTTAAAATCTCCTGAACAAACCGCCCAAGTATTTCGGAAACCGGGTAAAACCGGAATGTGAAGAGATAGCCTGTTACGAAAACGGCAAACGCCAGATCGGCTCCGGTGATACGGAATCGCCTGAGAGATGGCATATCACCCTGAAATCCCCGCGACAGCATGGCATAGTATACCCGCTCCGCCCTTTCAATCGTCCGGAGGAAAAGAATTCCGGCAAGTCGGATAAAGACCCTGATGCCGGTTCCGCGCCGCCCGTAAGAACGCATATCCCTGGCCCGTACAATCCGCATGGTCTCTTCCAAAAGAACAAAAATATAGCGATAGAGAAAGAGGAGCTGGGAAACGAAAAGAGAAGGAGCGCCCAGCTGCCGCAAGGCATGACAAACTCCCGGAAAGGAAGTCGTGGCAATGAGGAGAAGAGCCGTGCTGACGGTGAGGACAAACTTCACGAGAATCGAGAGAAAGGAAAGCCATCCGGCGGAAATGGATACTCCAGGAGCAAGCAGCACCTGCCCCGAATCCAGAAGAGGATTGAATATACCGATAAAAACGGCAAAGGGAGCGACGAGAACAATCTTTTTTATAATGAACAATAATGGAATCTCGCCTATCGTCATCAGCAATACAGGATAGAGAAAGAAAGGAAGGAGCGCGAATACTTCGTACTTGGAAAAAGATACTACTGTGAACAGGAAAAGAATGGTGACGATCAATTTGATCCGGGGATCCAACCGATGCACAAAGGTATCCCGGTACGAGAGCCGGTCGAGAAGTCCGATATTGTAATACTCTTCATCAAAAGTCATGGATCTGCCCTGAAAATAATTCGTCGGCTCGATCAACCGGCTTTATGCTTCTTGAATGCCTGTATCCCGAAACCGATCAATAGGACCACCCCCAGAACAATCACTCCACCCAGGATGCCCGAAACGGAAGTGCCTGTCTCAATTCCCGGCCAGTGGGATGCGTTTTCTTTCATCGATTCCTTCTGGCCGCTCTGCTTGAATCCGTAGTCCGGCAGAATGGCGGTCTTTTCCTGAATTCCCTTGAGAAAAGCGGTAATACCTTTCTGTTGTTCCGGCAATTCTCTGTTTCCGGTAACCTTTTTAATGGCCCATTCCAGGCCATCGGGATGGGTAGATGCGAACCAGGAAAGCCCCCCTCCCGTAACAACAGCCAGCACCAAAAAAGAAATCAGGATATTCCTCAATCGCCCCTCCCTGTCGAGAGGATGCGAAATGTAGCTGCTCTCAATAATATCCGGTTTGGCCTTTTTTACATAGCCTATGATACCGGCAGTAATAATTCCTTCTACAATGCCAATCGCAAGATGGATGGGCTGCATAAAAAACACAAACGATCGGAAAGGCAGCTCGCTCTTTCCCGACAGCAATGTTTCCAGAACAACCGAGAATGCGCCCAATTGCAATGCAATCAGCACGCTGATGATCGAGGCCAATGATACAAGCCGGTTGTTTGTTCCATTACCTGCAATCGGTCTATAGATCAGGGGGTAAGCTATGAAGCAGGGATAGAAACCGATGTTCCAGATATTACACCCCAGGGCCAACAAGCCGCCGTCGGCAAAAAAAAGCGCCTGTACTGTTAAAACAGATGCCATGACTATTAAGCCAGCATAGGGTCCGAGAATGATAGCCAGAATCATCCCTCCCCCTAAATGACCGCTTGAGCCTGTTCCCGGGATAGTGAAATTGATCATCTGGGCTGCAAAAATAAACGCGCCCAAGACTCCCATTAAGGGAATCGTTTTGCCATCCAGATTTTTCTTCAGCTTCCCGGAGGAATATCCCAAAGCCGCCAGAGATCCGGCCCACACCGCAGCTCCTGCAGCTGGAGAGAGCAAAGCATCAGCCATATGCATAAAAAAAACTCCAACAAGTTGACGGTTATCAGTTATCGGTATTCATCTGAGAACTGATAACTGATTGCTGAACACTGTATTTAGAACCGAAGCGTAATGCCGGCTAAAAAGGTGTTGTCGACCTCGGAGGAGGTCAAGCCGTATTTGAAACCGCAATCGATGTCGAAATTTTCAAAAAGAGAATAGATAACCCCGCCGATGAGAAAGGCAGGATTATTCTTTGCGCTGTCATCCGGATTGCGTTCCATACCGATATTCGCGACCAGATTCAGATGTTTGACCACCTCCCAGGTCGTTGCCAGAGAGGCGTGCCAGATATTCCTCTGCTCTCTAATTTTATTCTCATTCCGGGTGTATCCCAGATTCGCATGAAACGACCAATGTTCGATGGCTTTACTCACGACGAAAAAAGCCTGATATCCGACTTCCCCCGTTCCCAGCCCTTTTTCATCATTTCCAGTCGGTATGCGTATACCGGGTTTCAGAGCCAGACCGAGTCCGTCTTTTTCGAAAAACCGCCACTTGGTTTCAAGAACCGCGTCGGAAATTCCCCGTTCATCATAAGTTGTCAATCCGTCTTCTTCAATCTTTCCCCACTGATAAGGAAGAGTGAGTACCAGGTCGGTATTTTCAACAATGCCATAGGATAGCGTGCTCCCGAATTGTCCCCCTGTTGTCTTGACCGATACACCTTCTACATTCTCCTTGTCCTGTTCATACTGACCATTCACTTCCAGTTGAAATCTGCCTTTCCCCTGCGTCCAGGCATCGTCTGTAATCAACGGATGAGACCCCCAGGACAACTCCGGAGAGGCTGCAACTGCACAGAGCAAAATCGATATGACCAATCCATTCCAAATCCGAATACATCGCCAATTCACTTCCGTTCTCCTGAACGTGTTACGTTTTAACAATTAGTGACATATCAGGTTTACACGTCTTGTCAAGCGTTTTTTAGAGATCTTCATAGTATATTCTCTCACTTAACTACAAAGCCTCCGCAAGAATTTACAGATTCATTATTAATCAGAATACTTGGACTTTTCAGGCATGCAGCAGAGGGATTGCATGCGAATCAGAAATGCTACATACGAAATTATTGTAGCATGATACACAAGGGAAACCGTGGAGGTTTCAAGATACCTCATCAGCCCACTGGGAATTACCACTTGACACATTTCAAAAGAGGAAACAGGATAATGACAGAGGGGCAAATTAGCAGAAGCTATTTTTCTCGATTTTTCTACTCTCTCTCATTGTCTTTGCGATCTTAATCATCCGTTCCTGGCTTGCTCCGAAAACTGCATGCCGCCACATGAAAGCGAATACATAGGCAATATCCTGACCTGCGCTGCTGGGAATTCTCGCCCCCTTTCTGCTCCTGCAATTCGAAACCAAAGGTCGCAATTGTTCTTCAAGACATTGGGCATTCACTGGCGGAGCGCTTTCATTTACACACATCTCTACCTAGCAGGTTGTAAGTGGAACGATTATACAGGAGTTCAACCACACACTCCGGGGGGCCTGTAGAAATCGCAGCTAAGGTCCTAAAAACTTCATCAACTTTTTACAAATAAAAAAGGAGGAACCATCACATGTTTAAATCGATCGTAGTAGCAACAGACATGTCCGTTGCATCCGATCATGTGATCGGGTGTCTCCCCGCTGTTCGGGTTTTGGGTGTGGAGCGGGTGATCCTGCTTTATTGTTTGGGCATAAAATATCTTCATGAAATGAAATACTTATTAACACCGATTGTAGAACCAAAGTTACTTTCCCAAAAAGCGGCTTTAGAAAAGCAAGGGTATGAGGTCAACATAGAAATCGCCCCTGGGTTGCCCCAGCACGAAATAAATCGTGTGGCAATGCAGAAGGAATGCGCCCTCATAGTCGTGGGAACCCACGGAGAGACGATGAGCAGCGAAATTCACCTCGGCGGCGTGGCATCGGAAGTGATCCACAATGCTCAAATTCCTGTTCTGCTTATCCGTCTGAGTATCACCGTTATCAAAGAACAGGCACGTTGCGAGACTGTCTGCAGTACTATAATGGACCACATCCTGTACCCTACGGATTTTTCCGACAATGCTGAGCAGGCGTTCGCATATATCAAGGGACTTGTTCAAGGAGGCGCCAAACACATTACCCTTATGCACGTTCAGGACAAGGTGCGCATCGGTAAACATTTGGAACACAAACTTGAAGAATTCAACCGGATCGACCAAGAACGCCTGGAACAGTTGAAATCGTCCCTGACTCGCTTTGGCAAACCTGAGGTGGAGACGGTAATTGCTTATGGCTCACCGATCTCTGAAATCTTAAACAAAGTTCAGGGAAAAGGTATCACTCTCATTGTTATGGGAAGTCAGGGTCGGGGTTACATCAGTGAACTTTTTCTGGGAAGCGTCAGTCATAATGTTGCCCGCAAGGCAAATGTTTCGGTGCTGTTGGTTCCTGCCTTACGGCATAGTCCAAGTACGAACTGATATTTTATCTTTCATGACAGCTATGAAAGGAGGGATAGCAATGAGAGAAGCGGTTATTGTAAGCGGGGCAAGAACAGCTGTCGGAAATTTTGGAGGGACTTTGAGAGATGTGAAAGCAGCCGATTTAGGGGCGCTCGTAATCAAAGAGGCGATCAAGAGGGCGGGCCTGAGGCCGATAGTGACAGAATTTATCAAGAGTTGCCGGCCGAAAGCACTCGGTTCATTTGACAAGACCGAGTTGCAAAAAAAATTTTATGATTATGATAAATCCCTGACCCCGGTATATTTCAATGAGTTGATCATGGGCAATGTCCTGCAGGCGGGACAAGGCATGAACCCCGGGCGACAGGCAGGTGTTTTCGCGGGTCTGCCTGAGGAAACGAACGCCTTTACAGTCAACAAGGTTTGCGGATCGGGAATGATGGCCATCGCACTGGCGGCGCAGGCCATCGTAGCCGGCCGTGCGGATGTGGTCCTTGCCGGTGGCATGGAAAGCATGAGCAATGCTCCTTACTCCCTACCTTGCGGCAGATGGGGCTACAGGATGGATATGCCCTATGGTCAGGTGGTTGATCTGATGGTCTTCGATGGCCTTTATGATATTTTCTATGGTCATCACATGGGGGTGACAGCAGAGAACATAGCCGCACTTTATCAGATATCCCGGAGGGAACAAGACGAATTCTCGCTACTGAGCCATCAAAGGGCGCGCCACGCCATAGCATCCGGTCGGGTGGCCGATGAAATCGTACCCCTCGTAGTTCCCCAGAAGAAAAAGGATCCCATTGTATTTAAAGAAGACGAGCGACCCATGGATACGGATATGGGAAGGATGTCCAAGATGATGCCTGCTTTTAAAAAGGATGGTACCGTTACTGCGGGAAACTCATCCGGGCTCAATGATGGCGCGGCCGCTGTGGTGGTCATGGCATCGGAGATGGCCAAAGACCTTGGACTGAAGCCGCTTGCTAAAATAAGAGGTTACGAATCGGGTGGCGTGGACCCTGACTACATGGGACTGGGGCCAATACCGGCCGTAAACAAACTTTTGAACGCTCATAACCTGGCCATGAAAGATATCGATCTTGTGGAGCTCAATGAGGCTTTTGCCGTTCAGGCACTGGCGTGCGTAAAAGAATTGAAAATTCCGATTGAGAAATTGAACGTGAATGGTGGCGGGGTTTCCATCGGGCATCCAATCGGTTGTACAGGCACGCGGATTACATACAGCTTGGCAATGGAGATGAAAAAAAGGAATCTTCGTCTTGGAATGGCGACTCTTTGCATCGGCGGCGGTCAAGGCATGGCCATCTTACTGGAGAATATTGAATGACAAGCTGGACAGCTTGCATAAACGTCAGAATGCTACGCTGTGCCGCATAACCAAAACTGCAAGAGCATAGTCGTTTATCTGGCGGTGATAAGGGGCGTTCTGTTTCGGTTATCACGAAATGCTTACATCCAGAACATAATTCGCCCGATCAGATTCAACAGGAATCCAGATTCACACCTGTTAAGAATTCAGCTCCTTTCAAAAACCTTTTTGATAATCCTCTTAAAGAGACTCGGAGGGTCATCGTAGAATCGACTTCCCGGTGAGACTTCCGTTCTCCCCTGAAGACTGATCACTGCCGCTTTTTTAATATCCTCATCTTCAACATGATTCCGGCCTTTCAAGGCAGCAACGGCCTGACTTTGTTCGAAGGTGGCTATGCTTGCACGGACACTGGCGGGCCTGGAGATGTCTTCCATATCCCGGGTAGCATGTGAAATCTCAACAACTTTGTGCAGCAGACCCTGTTCGAACTGGATTCCCTGATACGTTCTGGCATAGCGCTTCAATATCGAAATTTCCTGATCGACTGTCGGATAACCGATCGTAATCCGCTCAAAACGATCCCCGAGCGTCTCTGAAATACGGTCGACCCCTGCAAATTCCTGCGGATTCTGGGTCGCAATTACGACCGTGTCGACAGGAACATCCAGATCGAATCCGGCCAGGGTAGTGTTTCGTTCTT
>DHHG01000255.1 GCA_002403175.1 Syntrophaceae bacterium UBA4778
TCCTTAGTACGAGAGGACCGGGATGGACGAACCTATGGTGTTCCAGTTGTCGCGCCAGCGGCATCGCTGGGTAGCCACGTTCGGAAGGGATAACCGCTGAAAGCATCTAAGTGGGAAGCCCACCTCGAGATAAGATATCCCTCTCGGTGGAGACACCGAGACTAAAGATCCCTCGGAGACTACGAGGTTGATAGGTCGGATGTGTACGCACAGTAATGTGTTTAGCTTACCGATACTAATCGATCGTGAGGCTTGGCCATAATTTAAATAAATTTGCTCAGCTGAGAAACATTCCTATTCGATTGTATAAAATAAATCATTGAGTTTTCGGTGACTTTAGCGAAGAGGTTCCACCCGTTCCCATTTCGAACACGGAAGTTAAGCTCTTCAGTGCCGATGGTACTGCGTGGGTGACTGCGTGGGAGAGTAGGGCGTCGCCGAAATTAAATTTGAGCCCCTGAGCTGAGTAAGCCGGGGGCTTTTTTATTAGGTGTGCCCACCGGCTGTATGCCACATGGAAGTGTAAGTCTTCTGCGGGTCCTGATGACGGGAACCGTTAGTCGAACAGCAAGATCTGAAGAAAGGGCAGGCAAACAACCCCGAATGTTTTTTCAATGAGAGAAAGATTTGAAATAGCCGATAACAGTCTGGTTATTTACAGCGCTGCAGAAAAGAAATGGCTGTATTTCTCAAATCCAATAAGAATTCATATTGCTCAAAATTTAGAGTCTGTGGATAAAGTTCTGTGCGCAGTCGAAAAGGAAATTGGGCAAAATAATTTGCATGCAGCTGGATTTCTTTCATATGAGGCGAGCCCTGCCTTCGATTCCGCTTTGATAACTCATGCTCCAACGCGTTTTCCCCTTGTCTGGTTTGGAATTTTTAAAGAACCGAAACGAATTTCCCTACCATCTTGTGTCAATGACAGCCCCTTCCATATGGAATGGGAATCGTCCCTTTCAGAGAAAGAATACAGTCAATCTTTTCAGAAAATAAAAGAATGGATTCGCAGTGGCGATACCTATCAGGTCAATTATACATTCCGTCTGAGAGCTTCTTTTTCCGGTGATCCGTGGCAATTATTTCTGAACATGATCCGGTTGCAAGGGTACGGTTATGGTGCATTTGCAAATATAGATAAATGGGCTATTTGCTCTGCTTCCCCTGAGCTTTTCTTTTCGCTTGAAGGTGAAACTTTGATTTCCCGACCTATGAAAGGAACGGTACCCAGAGGCGTTGACCTTGCGGATGATCGGCGTCAATCCGAGAAATTGACGAAATCCTTTAAAAACAGAGCCGAGAACGTCATGATTGTTGACATGGTTCGCAACGATATGGGGCGGGTTTGCAGTGATTGCGATGTAACAGTCACCGGATTATACGAACTGGAGAAATATCCGACTCTTTGGCAAATGACGAGTTCGGTCAGGTGTGTAACGAAATCTGGTCTCAAAGATCTTTTGAGGGCTCTGTTTCCGGCTGCTTCAATTACGGGAGCGCCGAAAATCAGAACCATGCAAATTATTGCAGATCTTGAGAGCACCCCGCGGCAAATATACACGGGTACCATCGGTTATTTCTCGCCGGGCCGGAAATCTCAATTCAATGTGGCAATCAGGACAGTTCTGATTGATAAAGAAAACGAGACTGCCGAATACGGTGTTGGAGGTGGCATCGTTTGGGATTCAGAAAGACGCGATGAGTTTGATGAGTGTTACACAAAGGCGATGATACTTACAAATCCGCCAATGGAATTCGAGTTGCTCGAGACGATCTTATGGACTACAGAGACAGGCCTCTATCTTCTTTCTGAACATATGGAACGGCTTTCGGGATCAGCCTCCTATTTCTCTTTCAGGATTGATCCCGTAGCAATTATCAACAAGCTCGAAAAAATGGTCCAAAAACTCCCAGGTCATTCGCATAAATTACGCTTGTTGGTTTCCCGGAATGGGAAAATTCAAATCGAAGCGGCTCCCATCGCTAAGCTCCCGACACCTTACCGCGTCAGGATTGCAAAATCACCCGTCAACTCCCGCAATCCTTTTCTCTATCATAAGACAACGGATCGTAGAATTTACGATCAGGCTAGAAGTGAATCCCCAGACTATGAGGATCTTCTCCTTTGGAATGAGCAAGGGGAAATGACAGAATCCTGTTTGGGCAATTTAATTGTGGAGAAGGCAGGGGTGCTTCTGACCCCTCCCATTTCTTGTGGATTGCTTGCGGGAACTTATAGGTCGTTTTTGCTTAAACAGGGCAGGATCAAAGAGACGGTTATTCACAAAGAGGAGTTGCCTGAGTGCTCACATTTCTATTTGGCAAATTCAGTTCGAGGAATTTGGGAGATTTTTCCGGATCTGTCATCAATTCTAGAATAGGATTAGGCAGCTCTCGATCCTACTTCAAAACCGTTTCCGTCTCAATCTGCCTAAAGATATCGTGGAGGGACTCTGCATAAATTTGCTCGCGCTTCCCTTCCAGGGGATAGAATGGGTAAGCAAAAATCAAGAACACCTCAACCCAATTATCCAAAGTCGCCTTACGTTGATAAGAACGAAGTAGCTTTCCTTCTTTATTGTAGAGCTTAGAGGTTGTAGTATAATCCCAAGAATAGGGTATGGGGATGATAGTCAAGCTCAGCACGCTAATGGTGCCACTCAGAAACTCCTTTTTGAAGGACGACTCCTCCAAAAAATCAACCTCGATAGTATAATCGTTTGAGTGTCTTAATTTTTTAAGTTCCTGTCGACGAGCCGGGTTGTTAACATCAGTTGGTGACTCGGTAAAAGTTACATAGTTGGAAACATTGCTGAACTCATTAAAAGCATCACGGAAGAGATTATCAAAATCCTTGACGCCTTGAGACTTCAGTTTGGGAATAGCATCAAACCCGTGTTTCTGTTCCATATGCCGGAAAAGGAATAAGATGCTGGTATCTTTTGCACCGACATTCTTTTCTGTCGGGCGGTCGAAGCTCCCCGACATCTGTGAACGAGAAGCGGCACAGCCCGCAAGTACTCCCATGAGCAGAAGAATGAAAATAATTATAAAATTTGAGAATCCTTTTTTCGGAGATATCATTTTTAAAAGAGTCCTTCCATGATCTTTCTTTTCGGGAATTTAAGATATTAGACTTCAGGAGTCAATTAATTTGATTCTCACAAAGCACTGATTGACAGGGTCTTAAAAGTATGCAAGGTTCGATCGGAATGATTAGAGGACTTTAAAAATACGAAATCTTTAGCACAGGTACTTATCTTTAGAACAGTATAGCATTAAAGAGACTCGCTAATATTAGAGATCGGATATTGTTTTCTCACGGTTCATCTGAGAGCGATCGAACATGTTTTGGATAAAGTTAGGTGATTTCCAGTCCCCCATTCTCACCGTATTAAGAAATCAAGATCTAAAATTATTCAAACTTTTCTGATGGTCTTCTGACTTAAAATAAGATAACGAAGCTCCGCAGATAATAAGGATTGCATCGTAGTATGTGCATCGCATATGCACGAGGGTGAATAAATTTATATGCCTCATAGAAAACCTAGACCAATTATTCCTGTGTTGTGATGGCTAAACAAGATGGGGTAGACGGAAAATCAGTTTTCAAAGGATATCTTAAATTTGAGGTTCAATTCGAATAAATAAGAATGCTAGGGAGAGGAGACGCCGAAGTGGAATCCAGGTCTAAATCAGAAACACTTGAGGAATTCATATATCCAGCAAAAACGCTCTTTAATTCCTATCTAGAGGACTGGAAAAATCAGGGGGGTAAGGTCCTGGGATATTTTTGTTCCTTTGTTCCGCCGGAAATAATTTCCGCAGCCGGCCTTCTTCCCGTGAGAATTAGAGCTACCGGGAATAAGGGAACGGAACTTTCGGACGCATATATGGCAAGCTTAAGTTGCAGCTTTTCAAGAAGTTGTCTCAATATGGCATTGGAAGGCGGCTATGACTTTTTAGATGGGATTATTTTTGGCAACTCATGTGATCAAGTCCGGCGACTTCACGATATCTGGAAACGAAAGATGCAGGTCCCATTTATTAAAATTTTAAGCATACCTCGAAAGACCGGTGATGACCAAGTCCAGTGGTATCGTGACGAATTGGCTTCTTTAAGACAAGAGCTCGGTAATCATTTCGGAGTGGAAATTAGCGATGATTGTATAAGAAAAAGTATAAGGATGTATAACGAAACGCGTCATCTGCAAAAAAGGGTTTTTAATCTTCTGAAGGTGAAGAACCCACCCATAAAAGGCTCCGAAGTCCTATCCATTTTGGTTACAGGAACTGCTATACCAATTGAACGTTACAACGCTCTACTAAAAGAATATCTCGATGCCGTTAGCAAAGTTGAGAGCAGTGCAGATGCCAGACCGAGGCTAATGCTTTTGGGTAGTATTTTAGATAATTCGGATTACGTAAAAGTTATTGAGGATGTTGGGGCCCATGTTGTTGCCGCTTCTCATTGCTTTGCAAAAGCAGCTTGGAAGGATGTAGTTGATGACCCTGGAGACCCTTTGCTGGCTCTTGCTCGCAGCTGTATCGCGGAACAGCCATACTGCCCGCGTATGTTTGGTGTCTTTCCTAAAACGGCAGCGTTTCTAAAAAGTATGGTCAAAGAATTTAAGGCGGATGGCGTAATCGGCGAACGTATGCAGTTCTGCGATCCCTCAGGTTTTCTAATGACCATGCTTAAAGACGAATTTAAGAAAGAGAATATCCCTTTTTTAGAGCTGGACAGGGAATATGTGTTAGGCGGTATCGGCCAAATGAGGACGAGGGTGCAGGCATTTCTTGAGACTTTGGAGGGAGGAAAATAGAGGTGTTACAAAGCATTAAAACAACGGAGCATCTGAACGGTTTTATCAAGGAATATACTGCCATGATCAAGCATATGGCAAAAAGTTCAGACGAGGAAATTCAGCTGCAGGTTCCTATGGTTCAGCTTCTTGTGGAACAGACTGAGTTACTCATTCAGTGCGTAGAAAAAGATGAACCGGTCATAATGAGCTGGTTCAATCTTGCGCCGGAGATTTTTTCAGCTATGGATGTCGTCTGGTACGATTTATCCCAGCTCATCGCTCCAACGGCAAGATCGACGGTAAAGATATTGGCTGCTGCCGATCAACTCTCGCTTCCCAAAGACATTTGCAGCTTGCAAAGGTTGATGATGTCCGTAATCAGAAATGAGGAGGTTCCAGTTCCAACGGCAATTATAGCTCTTCTCTACCCCTGCGATGGCATTTCACCTTTTCACGATGCAGTGATTCAGCTATGGCGCAATATTCCATATTTCGCCATAGACCCTCCATATGAGAATGATGAGCGATCAATCGCTTATGCCGCTGGAGAATTCAGGCGCATGATATCGTTTCTCGAAGAACAAACAGGGAAAAAATTGGATTTCGACAGATTGAAAAAAACAGTGGAGGAATCCAATGCTCAATATCGGTTATTTATGGAGTACAACGAACTAAAACGGGCGATCCCCTGCCCCCATCAGTCTTTTTCCGGTACGATATTAGCTCCTATCACCCAATGCTTTTATCTATCAGCCGGAAAGCCGAGAGGCACTGCAATTCTGCAGAGTTTTGTTGACCATGCAGAAAAGCGAGTAAAAGAGAACAAAGGGTCCTCGTTCAAGGAGAGAATTCGGGTTTATTGGGCTGATCTGCCGCCTAATGCCATTATGGCTGAACTGAGGCCTTGGCTGCAAGAAGAGTGGGGGGCAAACGTGGTCATGGATTACGTAAGTGATTGTCCATATGAAATCATTGATACATCGAGCGAAGAAACCATAGTGCGGGGATTGGCGAACAGGTCTCTGAATCATTCTTTCATGATCAGACAGGCGCGAGGTCGTATAGATACGGTAATCAATGACTATGTGCGGATCGTGAAGTCTTATAAAATTGACTGTGTCTTCATCCCAGGTCACATGGGGCATAAAGACGGATCAGCTTCGCTGGGGCTTCTCAAAGAGGTATGCCGCGAGCTGGGTGTCCCATCTTTGTATATTGGCATGGATCTTTGGGATCCCAAATATACTCCTATAGATGAATTAAAAGACAAGATTTCGATCTTCTTCTCTACAATGGAATTAGGATAGCGGTTCATTTTGGCTTTAAAAGAGATACAGGATAAGGATTACAGTATGAATGGCTGTTATTTTGGAGGCTGTGACGTAGGGTCCACTACCGGGAAAGCTGTACTTTTAAAAGATGGGAATATTATCTCTCACTCGATTGTCAAATCCACGACGAAACCGGAGTTGACGGCTCGAATAGCGATGGATGAAGCGATAAAGAAGGCGGGTCTAACTTCAACCAATGATCTGAAATTTATCGTAGGAACAGGATATGGTCGTCTCAGAATTCCATTTGCTGATGAGAATATCTCCGAAATAACTTGTCACGCCCGGGGCGCTAAATGGCTGTGTCCTTCAGTTGGCACCGTAATCGATATCGGAGGCCAGGACTGTAAAGTCATGTCATTGGACGAACGGGGTAAGGTTAAGGAATTTGTCATGAACGATAAGTGCGCTTCCGGAACAGGGAGATTATTCGAAGCAATGACGCGGGTTCTCTCTTGTGATCTGGACGAGTTTTCATGTTTGTCGCTCAAGTCAATAAAACCGGCAACCATTACCTCTCAGTGCAGTGTATTTGCTGAGTCGGAAGTCATCACCTTGATTAACGAGGGAGTTGATTTAAGCGAAATCTGTGCAGGTATCAATGAGTCCATTGCAATTAGGTTGATAGCAATGGTGAGGAGAATCGGTTTCACCGGAGATCTTACGGTAACAGGCGGCTGCGCAAAGAATGCAGGGCTGATACATGCACTGGAGAAGAGAGATGTAAGTGTAAAAAGGCTGTCAGTTGATACCCAGATAGTGGGGGCAATAGGCGCATCCTTGATTGCCGTGGAGAAAGCGGCGGTAAAGGAACAACAGCTTAAGACCGAAGCTACTTAAGTGTCCTGAACGAAACTTGAG
>DHHG01000153.1 GCA_002403175.1 Syntrophaceae bacterium UBA4778
AAACCCTGTCGGTAACCATCCCAAAAATTCTTTTCAAATTCATCCGCCGCTTTCACCTGAAGAGATTTCGCCGCCAAACCTAGTTTAAAAAATTTCTGATCTTCCAATGCATTCTCCTTAATTATTAATAGAATGGTCCTGAATCTTTTTTGGCTGCCTTCGGTGCCGCAGGAGGATATAGGTCGCACCTGCCCCACCGTCGTAAGACTGCGCGCTTGTAAATGCTATGACCCATTTTCGCCAGTGACTTCGTGTCAGCCATTCCTTCACCTTGTTCTTCAAAACCGGTTCACCGGGCGAAGACAGGCCGCGGCCATGGACGATCAGAACCGCTCTTTTCCCGGAAGTGATCGCTCCGCGCAAAAATTTTTCGACAGCATCCTTGGCCTGAACCACTCCCATCCCATGAAGGTCGATATGCGCCTGTATGGAAAAATCACCCCGATGCAGTCGCTCGGCATACTCCAATGGAATATCCCGGCCTG
Organism: Syntrophaceae bacterium UBA4778; assembly: GCA_002403175.1. The sequence goes on from DHHG01000153.1 coordinate 486, forward strand.
TGCCCTCCATGTATTCCGGCGTATTCGAAATGATAAATCCATCACCTTTTTTAACTAGCTGTTCAAGCTGGGCGATTACATCCGATTCCGGATTATCCGTTCCTCTACTGACCTTAGGCGTAACGACACATTCCTTTTTCAGATATTTATGATCGGAAACCGGAACCACATCCCTCATTGCATTCAGAAAAGCTTCCTTTTCATTCTCCTGATCCGTCACTGTATCCTGTTCCGATGCCGGATGTTTACAGGGGTCCAATGAGGAGGAGATTGTTTTATCCTTTAAGCATTCCAATCTCCCGAACGGGCGATGTTTCAATGTTGCATCCGAATTGTCCATGAAAAATTTCCCTATGCTTTAACTTCCTTGCATTCGATTTTCCGGGGAAGCATTCTCACGCTCTTCATAATCAAAATTCAAGTAAAACAAGAAAGAGCCCATCCAAACACGGATGAGCTCAATATCGGCTACGAAAAAATCTGAATTTTATTTGCTCTTATCTTCTCACCCCCAAAACCTCATCTAACTTGAATGTTTATTCTTCGAAAGCCATTTTTTTTACTACAACTCCAGTTATTTTTTTCAATTTCTCCTCAAAGGCCAGAATATCGGATTCCGCTCCGAACATCTCTAAAATCAGAAGACCCGTTGTTGAACAGTGAGATGGCCCTACTTCATGCAACCCGAGCCGGGTTTTAATATTGCACCCGTATTCGGTCAATAGACTCTGAACCACAGGAACATCCTTTACCCTGTTTGTAATTTGGATTCCCAGAATTATTCTCTCCGCCATGATCAACTCTCCTTTCAAATTGAGATCCAACCTATACGGCCTGTTTGCTCTAATGATTCACTTTTTCCTTTATCTTCACCACATTTTCATACATGGAGAAAAATGGGATCCGCCAACCGTATTTCCAGATCTTGACCTGCTTGCCTCTCAGCCGGACTGCTTCATTCTGGATATTTCCCGAATCAAATTTGAACCGGTAAGGAGCATCTCTATTGATCAAGGGTCTATCCTCCGTAGCGATCATGAACCGCCCCTCGATCAAGGTCATCTGCGCATCCGTAATACGCGTTTCAATCGTATCCGAGATAAAGTAACTGTAGCACAGGCCCAGAAGAGCAAAAACTATGACCGCCAGAATAATTTTGAATTTCATCTTCAGCCCTCAATAGATTCGATCGATCGTGATTTGATTTGGTTAATCAGCGATCCTATAAGAAAACCTCTCTAAATACCGATTACCTTTCATTCACCTTCCAAATAGTTTATTGAAGGCAGGATCGAGCGATCCGATCCAGGCAGGAACCTTTTCCGGCACATATTTTTTGAACTCGGAAAATTGCCGCATGGCGCACATAACGCTTATCCTATGCTCTCCTTCGAGGATTTCATAGAAGCCGCCTTCTTCGAAAAAAACCGGTGTCCCCGGAATCATCTGGTTAGAAAGCACGTATTTGAAAATGGCATCAAAGCGCGCCTTCGTATCTTTAATTGCCTCTGCATAGGGATTGGGTTTTCCCATCACATTGGCCTCCATGATACTGTTCACCGCTTTGCGAGACAGAGGGCCAAGCTTTTCAAAGGTAATGTCTATCTCCCGTATGGACCATTGCAATTTTTGCCAATACAGAAAGGGATATCCCAGCAAAGCCCTGTTCCAGTCTGCTCCATTGGGAGGCCATCCATTTTTTTTAATTACCTCATCTATCCATGTTGAAAATATCTCCTCGGGAAAATTGGAGAATATCTTCCTGGCATGCTCAAATGGCGTCATGATTTGTTCTTCTGATAAATAATTCTTAGTCCCTCCAGGGTCAGCATATCATCCACGATCTCGATGCTCTTGGTCTCGGGCGCTATGACTCCGGCAAGCCCCCCTGTGGCAATCACCTTCGGATTCGACTTCATCTCCTGTTTCATCCGTTCGACGATCCCGTCCACCAGACCGGCATAACCATACATGATCCCCGCCTGCATACTGGAAACGGTATCCTTAGCGATAATTGTTTTCGGTTTGCTGAATTCCACCCGGGGCAACTTTGCCGTCCTCGTAAAGAGGGCCTCACTGGAAATAACGATACCGGGGCAAATACACCCGCCCAGGTATTCCCCTCTTTGGGAAATATAATCAAAGGTCGTCGCGGTTCCGAAATCCACGATGATCATTTCTTTTTTGTATTTTTCATAAGCGGCTACGGCATTAACGATCCGGTCGGCACCAACTTCTTTGGGATTGTCATAAAAAATGGGCATTCCCGTCTTTATTCCCGGTCCGACAATCAATGGCTTGATATGAAAATATTTTTCACACAAGGGCTCCAGAATATTGATCATGGGAGGCACAACGCACGAGATTATGATATCTTCGACATACTTGGTCTTAACAGTTGCAGTCGCCTTGTAAAGATTCAGAATGAGAATACCATATTCATCGGCCGTGTGGTCCGTCACGGTTCGGATTCTCCAATTATGAATCAGTTTATCGTTCTCGAATAATCCGAGTACGGTATTTGTGTTTCCAACGTCAATAACCAATAACATGTTATCCCCTCCAATTCTGAATTAAAAAATCTCAGAAATTCGCCCTTAAAGAGACATCTCCGGCCAGGATTTCCTTGACCCTGTTGAGATCATCCACGATAAGCAGGGCACCCTTCTCATCCATTCCGATAACTTTTCCATTTTCGATTTTGTCCCTGAAGCAGACCTGGACCTGCTTTCCGATCATATTCGAATACTTCAGCCAGCTAGCCCTTATTTCCTCATAATTCCCGGCGAGAAATATACGATACCAGTGTTCAAATTTACCAAGCATCCGAATAACAAAATCGCTTCTGTCTGTTTCCCGTCCTGTTTCCTCATAGAGAGATGTAGCCTGATTCCGGATATCTTCTGCGAATTC
>DHHG01000152.1 GCA_002403175.1 Syntrophaceae bacterium UBA4778
TGGCCAGAATGATGATGATGGGACTGTATGTCATGAAGGAAGTGCCTTTCAGTGACGTTTACCTTCACGCCCTCGTTCGTGATGAAAAAGGGGAGAAGATGAGCAAGTCGAAGGGCAACAGCATCGATCCGCTGGAAATGATCGACAAATACGGAACCGATGCATTTCGTTTCACCCTGACGGCTTTTACCGCCCAGGGGCGAGATATCCGCATGTCGGAAGAGCGCATCGAGGGCTATCGTCATTTCATCAATAAAATATGGAACGCAACCAAGTTCTCTTTAATGAACCTGGAGGATTATCCGGAAGAAGGCTGCACAATCAATCCCAAGGATTACTCTCTTTGCGATCGATGGATCAGGAATAAGATCAATAAAACGGCGGCAGAGGTTGCGAATCAATTAGATGAATACCGGTTCAATGATGCTGCTGCCGGTATATATCATTTTCTCTGGCATGAATTCTGCGACTGGTATCTGGAACTGGTTAAGCCGGTGCTGTACCGCAGTGGTGAAGATGTCGCAAGCAAGCGGGCTGCTCAGGAAACCCTTCTCATGTGTTTGAAAAAAGCAATAAAGCTTTTGCACCCGATCATGCCCTTCTTGACGGAAGAAATCTGGCATGCCGTTGTCAATGACGGGAGTTCTATTATGGTCAGTGAGTATCCGGCTTATGATGATGCAATGAACGATCCGGAGGCGGATCGGGATATGGAGCTGGTCATGGATGTGATCGGATCTATCCGGAATATTCGGGGCGAAATGAATATCCTTCCCTCCAAAAAACTGAAAGTGATACTGGCTGTTGCCGATACGGTCACTCAGGAACTGCTCAGGAGTTCGAAAGATTACATTATCAATCTGGCCCGCTTGGAAGAGGAAATCACGATCGGTGGAAAGATCGAGGAACCGAAAGGCGTTGCAACCGGTGTAGCGGGAAATATCAATATATATGTAAGCCTGGAAGGAGTGGTCGACATAGCGGGGGAGAAAGCGCGATTGGAAAAGGAAATCGCGAAAATAACAAAAGAGCTCTCTGCCATATCCCGCAAGCTCGCCAATACGGATTTCAAGCAGAAAGCGGCGGAAGCGGTCATCAAAAAAGAGGAAGCCAAATTTGCAGATTTGAAAGAGAAGTTGAATGTACTGGAAGCGGCAGCTGAGAAATTAAAGACGATGGCTTCATAATTCGGAGAGGGGCTGTGCTGCAGGATTCCGTTTTAAAAGAGATCATAAAAACTGCATTGGACGAGGATATTGGTTCGGGTGATGTTACGACATCCGCCATTCTTTCCGGCAATGAAACGGGGATCGCCCATGCTATTGCCAAAGCGGATATGGTCGTGGCCGGTATCGACGTCTTTAAGGAAGTATTTCTATACAGCGATTCCGATATACGCTTCGACCAAAGCACAATCGACGGACAGTTCGCATCCGCCGGAGATATCCTGGTGGAGATATCCGGCGGGCTTGCGAATATTCTCACCTCCGAGCGAGTGGCCCTGAACCTTCTGCAGCGGCTTTGCGGAATTGCGACTCTCACCAGGCAATTTGTCGATGCCGTAAAAGGAACCCCGGCGCGAATTCTTGATACGAGGAAGACCGTCCCGGGTCTTCGCATGCTGGATAAATATGCTGTGCGGGTTGGAGGAGGGTACAATCACCGCATCGGTCTCTACGACGGCATCCTCATCAAGGAAAATCATATTGAGGCTGCGGGCGGAATTGCTCCGGCTGTGCAAAAAATCAGAACATCGGCTCCCCATACCTTGAAAATAGAAATAGAAACCAGGAATATGCAGGAGGTCAAGGAGGCTCTGTCGGCAGGTGTAGATATTATCATGCTGGATAATATGAAACCGGAGGAGATGAAGAGAGCCGTTGAGATAATTGAGGGCAGAGCCCTGGTTGAGGCATCCGGCAATGTAACCCTCGCCAGTGTCCGGAAGATCGCAGAGTGCGGTGTCGATTTTATCTCTATCGGAGCATTGACGCATTCGGCCAGAGCAGCCGACATATCTTTATTAGTTAAAAGCAAAAAGTGACTTCTTTTGATCTGAACAAATTACAGGAAAGCCTATCCGGCTGTATGATTGGACACGAAATCAACCTTCTTCCGGAGGTTGATTCCACCAATGTATATGCGAACCGCCTTGCGCAGAAGGGCGCTTCTGAAGGCGTTGTCGTTATTGCGGATACTCAAACATCCGGAAAGGGGCGGTTGAACCGGGTCTGGCAATCACCCCCGCACAGAAATCTTTATACCTCCATTATTTTGAGACCGGATATTGCCTTGGGTGATGCGCCGCGTATTACGCTTGCAGCAGGAATTTCGGTTGCCGAAGCAATTTTAGAGTATTGCAGCCAGGGGGTTGCGCTGAAATGGCCGAATGATGTGCTGATCAATGATAAAAAAATCTGCGGTATTCTGACGGAGATGAAGACATATGGAGAAAAGCCTGCTTTTGTCATCGTGGGTATCGGTGTGAACATCAATATGAGGGTTGGAGAATTCGCAGAAGATATCCGGAATC
>DHHG01000216.1 GCA_002403175.1 Syntrophaceae bacterium UBA4778
CGACTGCTCCCTCCCCAGTCTGTCGAGCAAGATCATCTGAAGCAGCCAACCCGCCGGGAAAAAGAGATCCTCGAATATCTGGAACTGAAAACAGATGTGTCCGCTTCGAATCTCACTCAAAAATTCAAAAATGCCGGAATAATAATTCGCTCACTTCAGAACAAGGGCTGGATTACGGTTGAGGAAAGAGAACTCATGCGGACCCATAAGCCTCTTGAGGTGAATGAAAACGGATATACCCGGCCCGTGCTCAACCCGGATCAATCGGCAGCATGCAACGCGATCTTTAAATCTATTGCTTCAGGAAATTTTTCCACTTATCTTCTTCACGGCGTTACGGGAAGCGGCAAAACAGAGGTCTATTTCCGTGCGATAGAGGAGGCATTGAAAGCGGGAGGATCTATCATTTATCTCGTACCGGAAATCGCCTTAACTCCGCAGCTATTGGATCGAATCCGTGCCCGATTTGCCGACCATGAAATTGCCGTCATGCACAGCGGAGTTTCCGGAGCTGCCCGTTATGATCAATGGCGCAGAATCAGCCGGGAAGAGATTCGGATCATTGTCGGAGCCAGATCTGCCGTTTTTTCTCCAGCGAGGAATCTCAAACTGATTATTGTCGACGAAGAACACGATACCTCCTACAAACAGGATGACCGGATGAGGTACAATGCCCGTGATCTCGCGATCATAAAGGCCAGCCGGATATCCGCCGTTGCCGTGCTGGGGTCGGCAACCCCCGCAATTCGATCGTATTACCATGCAGCGAACAAAAAATACCATTATCTCAGCCTGCCCAGGCGCATTGAGGACAGGCCACTTCCGCCTGTTCACATCGTGGATATGAAACGCGAGATTAATGCGGACGGAAAAACTCGTATGCTCTCGCGACCGCTTCTGGACGGGATACGGGAAACACTGGATCGTGAAAAACAGATCATGCTTTTTCTCAATCGCAGGGGATTTCATACGCTCGTTTGCTGCTATTCCTGCGGTCATGTATTTCAGTGTCTGAACTGTTCCGTATCGCTCACACATCACGCCGCAGAGGGCGTATTACGTTGTCATTATTGCGGATTTTCAGTCAAGGCTCTGCCTTTGTGCCCCGTATGTCATGATGGCCGAGTCGGCACTTTCGGCATGGGAACCGAAAAGCTGGAAGCGGATGCCGTGGAACTCTTTCCCGGCGCAAGGGTGGAACGAATGGATTCCGATACGACTTCAGGCCGTGGAGCATACGAAAAGATTCTTCGGCGCTTTTCCAAAGGCGAAATCGATATCCTGATAGGAACCCAGATGATTACAAAGGGGCATGACTTCCCCAATGTTCTCCTGGTTGGAATCATTTCGGCCGATTTATCCCTGAACCTCCCCGATTTTCGGGCAGCTGAAAAAACCTTTCAGGTAATGACCCAGGTGGCTGGCCGTGGAGGCAGAGGGATTGATCCCGGCCAGGTATTCATACAGACATTCAATCCCGATCATTATTCGGTTCGGCTGGCAGGATCACATGATTATCAGAGCTTTTACCAGGAGGAAATTGCGCTGCGACAGTCCTTCTCCTATCCGCCTTATTCCCGCATGGTCAACCTTCAGATTTCCAGCAATGTCTTGGAAAAAGCCGTCAAGGGATCGGAAGAAATCGGAAAGATAGCACGGCACCTTGCTGCCCGGAACAAAATCGAGGTGATGGGACCGGCCGAAGCCCCTCTCGCCCGCATCAAAGGAAGACACCGTCGACAAATCCTCCTGAAAGGGAGCAACATTCGCGCACTCCATGCTTTGGTCCGGAACACTCTCCAATTGAATACTGTCCGGGATATCATGGTAAAGATTGATGTCGATCCTGTGAATTTCATGTAAGCCCAATTTTGATCTGTTTCAGAAACCTGCAGGAAGCGCCTTCATCTTTGAATCCGGCAGCGAGCGCGTTCCTCGCAGCTTGCTGCGGGGTAAGCGAGCGAATCATGTTTAAACATTTTCCTTAAGGATCGGAGATTCGCCGGAGCTTGCTCCGGTGAATCTTCAATTGTTTTCGAATCAAAAAGCGTTTATAAAATGCGCATCTATTCGCTTTTCATCTATCTCATTTTGCATGAAACATTTATGATACTATTTATCCGTTAGTGCAGGGAGTTTTTGCTATGTCTGAAAAACCGAAAATCATGTTCATGGGCACGCCCGATTTTGCAGTACCTACCCTGGAGATGCTGATCCAAGCCGGGATTAACATCATTGCAGTCGTGACACAGCCTGACCGTCCCAAGGGCAGAGGTCGAAAGAATGAGCCGCCTCCGGTCAAAGTTGTTGCCGAGCGGTCTCAATTGCCTGTTCTTCAACCTGAGCGGGTAAGAGATGAATCCTTTCTGACCATTTTTCGCAAGCTTGCTCCCGATATGGTCATTCTTGTCGCCTTCGGCCAGATCCTGCCGCAAGAAATCATCAAAGGACCTCCCCTCGGGTGTATCAATCTCCATCCCTCTCTCCTTCCCAAATACAGGGGAGCCGCTCCGATCAACTGGACCCTGATCAGCGGAGAAACGAAAACGGGCCTGTCCATTATTGAAATGGCCGAGAAGGTGGATGCAGGAGATATCCTTCTTCAGGAGGAAACCGCGATCGACCCGGACGAAACTTATGGAGATCTTCACGACCGCCTGGCACGTCAGGGTGCCCGGCTTGTCCTGGAAGCGGCTCAGGGGCTAATCGCCGGGACCATTTCCAAAACTCAGCAAGATTCAGATCAGGCTACCTATGCGCCGCGATTTAGAAAAGAAGATACCCGGATCGACTGGAACGCCAATGCCTTTGAAATCTTAAATCTCATACGAGGTCTGTCTCCTGTTCCTGCAGCCTTCAGCACACTGGAGGGGAAGCAGCTTAAAATATATACGGCAACCGCAGAGGAGATGCCCGTAACCGAGCCGACCGGAACGATCCTGCCGTTGACGCCGAAAGGAATTCCTGTAGCCGCTCGAAACGGATACGTCTACCTCAAAGAGGTGCAGATGGAGGGGAAAAAGCGCATGCCCGCAAAGGAATTCTTCAGAGGGCATGAAGTCTCCGGGAAAAAATTTGAGTAATGACGAAAAATCCCCGGCAACTTGCCGTAGAAATTCTCAATAGAGTTGATAGAGGCGCATACGCCGAGCCCCTGGTGGACAAGACGCTCGCCGGTGAAGACTGGGACAATATTCACGATCGTAGCCTTTTGACCGAGATGGTCTATGGGGTTTTGAGAATGAGAGGCCGCCTCGATTGGATCATTGGGTTCATCTATCGCGGGCAGCTCGGGAAGATGGATCCCGGCCTCAAAAACATTATCAGAACGGGATTGTATCAGATTTTAATCCTGGACCGCATTCCCGACCATGCCGCCGTGGATGAGAGCGTCAGAATCACGGAAAAAATGTTTCCGGGCCGGACCGGCCTGGTCAATGCCATTCTGAGAAATACGATCAGAAGATCGGGAGACATCGCTTATCCGGCCTTCGCTAAAGATCCGGCAAGTCATATCTCAATTTATCACTCGCATCCAATATGGCTGGTTAAAAGGTGGATTGCGGCGTTCGGGACGGAAGAAACCCTGAAACTGTGCAGCGCGAATAACGAAAAAGCCCCGCTCTGTATCAGAATAAATGGAATAAAAGCAACTCGGGAATCCGTTATGGAAAGACTCGCTCAGGATGGCTGCGAGGTCCGGGAAACCGCTTTTTCGAAAGATGGCATATATATAATAAATATTTCAAAACCGATCCGTGAGCTTGATGCATACAAGAAAGGATATTTTCAGGTTCAGGATGAAGCATCTCAGCTCACGTCCCGGATTGTCGATCCGCAGGGTGGAGAAGAGATTCTGGATATCTGTTCCGGTGTAGGCGGGAAGACAACCCATCTAGCCGCACTGATGCGAAACTGCGGAAGCATCCTTGCGATCGATATTCAGGAAGACAAACTCAAGCTCCTCAAGAAACTTTCAAGTCGTCTCGGCATCTCGATCATTGAAATAAGAAAGGGAGATGCCACAAAAGACCTGGGAAGGGATTTCCAGAACCGTTTCGATCGGATACTGATCGACGCTCCATGCACTGGTCTGGGCACGCTCCGCCGGAATCCTGAAATCAAGTGGCGAATCCATCCCGAAGATATAAAAAAAATTACGGAGATCCAGAAAAAAATTCTGGACCGGTCGCGTAATTATCTGAAACCTGGCGGCATTCTGGTTTATAGCACCTGTACAATCATGCCGGAAGAAAATGAAGATATCGTAAACGACTTTCTTTTGAGGAACAGGGATTACAAGTTGATTCCAATTGCCGGTTCTATTCCCGGGGCGCTTGTGGACGATTCCGGCTTTTTCAGAACCTATCCACACCGGCACGGTATGGACGGATTTTTTGCAGCCCTGCTACAGCGTGAGATAGCCGGGAAAAATTAAATTTTATCAATACAATCAACCATTGACTTCAAATTTTCGGCGTTGTAAAAAATCTTACCCAATTGGAAAGGATGTTGCGCCATGTTTTTGAAACAGTTGCAAGTGGGCCAGATGGCCGTTTTCGCATACATTGTTGGAGACACGGACACAGGGGACGGCTTGGTTATCGATCCGGCCGCCAATACAGATGGGCTGATAAATATTGCCAAGGAGGCCGGGATCACCATCCGATACATCGTAAATACCCATAGTCATGTGGATCATATAGCGGGTAATGCCGAGATGAAAAGCAAAACCGGGGCGGAAATCATCATTCATAAAGAGGACGCCGATTCACTTTCCTCCACGCCGGGAATGTTCCTGAAGATGTTTGGTGCGAAACCTTCACCACCGGCAGACAAAACGGTTAAAGAAGGGGATACGATCGATGTGGGCAAGATCAGTCTGAAAGTCATCCATACGCCCGGACACACCCCAGGAGGCATGTGCCTCTATGTCCCGGATTATGTTTTCACAGGCGACACCCTGTTTGTGGGAGGCGTGGGCAGAACAGATCTTCCGGGAGGATCCTGGAAAATCATGTCCGATTCGATTCGGAAAAAACTGCTGACCTTGCCTGAGAAAACTATCATTCTGCCCGGACATAATTATGGCGGCGCTCCTTATTCAACAATCGGCAAGGAGAAAGAAACAAATCCCTTCCTGGCAGGCTGATGAATTAAGTCGATATCCGATGGAATTAAAATAAATTTTAAGTATTTTAAAATAATAAAAGGAGTCTTATGCAGAAAGGTATGATCGATACGGATTTTCCGCAATTGAAACGATTCAGCAGGGGAAAGGTCAGAGACAATTACGATTTGGGCGATTGCCTGCTCATTGTGACAACGGACAGAATATCGGCTTTTGATGTTATCATGCCGAATCCCATACCGGAGAAAGGATGTGTCCTGACCCGCTTATCCGCATTCTGGTTCAAGAAGATGGAAGGCATTATCAGGAATCATATGATTTCTATGGATCCTGACGATTATCCCGAATCTTGCCGCCCCTATCGGGATCAGCTTCAAGGCAGAAGCATGCTGGTCAAAAAGGCCAAAACCCTTCCGGTGGAATGTATCGTTCGAGGTTACCTGTCCGGATCCGGATGGAAGGATTATTGTAAAGATAGAACCGTATCGGGAATTAGGCTTCCGGAGGGTCTAAAAGAGTCCTCAAAGCTTCCTGAACCTATTTTTACACCCTCTACCAAAGCACAGGAAGGGGATCATGATCTGCCCATTTCTAAAGCAGACGTGGAAAAACTGATCGGCCGGGAATTGACGGACAGAATCATGGATATAAGCCTGAAGGTATATAGCGCTGCAGCATCTATGGCCGAAAAAAAAGGAATTATCATTGCGGATACCAAAATGGAATTCGGTCAGCTCGAAGATGGCGAATTAATTCTGATTGATGAGCTCCTGACCCCCGATTCATCCCGATTTTGGCCTCAAGATGATTATGAGGAGGGTTGCGCTCAGAAGAGTTTCGATAAACAATTTCTGAGGGACTATCTTTTATCCATAAAATGGGATCAACGGCCTCCGGCACCCGAACTACCTGAAGAAATTATTATTAAAACAAAACAAAAATATGAAGAAGCGTTGAATCGCTTGATAGATTAATTTTGTATCCCGCGATATTCGTATCGAAACTACCCTCTTCTAGCAATTTTTAGACTCCTGCTAGATCTTGCGTGTACTCGGCTTACAAAATACCTGAAACATTTTGCGCAGATCGCAAAAATAATCACGAATTTGACAAATTCAGAATCGTGCTTATCTTATCTGAGTTTTTTATATGAACTCTGCTGCATTATCCTGAGATCATGTAAATATTATGACAGGATAAACGAGCCGGTCTTAATTAGGTTCGTTACTGTTTTGATAAAAAAGGATCCATTAACCTCATGACCAAAAAAGACTATTACGAAATTCTGGGTCTGCCCAGAGATGCCTCTAAAGACGATATCAAAAGAAGTTATCGCAAGCTGGCGATGAAATATCATCCTGATAAAAACCCGGGCAACAAGGAAGCTGAGGAAAGCTTCAAAGAAGCATCGGAGGCTTACGAGGTTTTGAGCGACCCGGAAAAAAGGGATATTTACGACCAGTTCGGCCATGAGGGCTTAAGCGGCTCCGGGTTCAGAGGTTTTTCCGGATTTGAGGATATTTTTTCCAGTTTTGGCGATATCTTTGAAGACGTATTCGGATTTACGGGAACGCGCAGAGGCAGAACGGCTGCCAGGGCGGGATCCGATCTGAGATATGATCTTAACATCTCCTTTACGGAGGCTATTTTCGGCACGGAAACCGATATCGATCTGAAGAAATTTGAAACGTGCCGTGAATGCCAGGGTACGGGAGCCGCTCCAGGCACATCTCCCGAACTGTGTCCCCGCTGCAGAGGAACCGGACAAGTCACGCAATCCAGCGGGTTCTTCAGTATCAGCACTACCTGCCCACAATGCCGAGGTGAGGGCAGGATTATCAGAACGCCATGTAAACAATGCCTGGGTTCCGGTCGGGTTCGGGTCAGCAAAAAAGTCCATTTTAAAATACCCGGCGGTGTAGAGTCAGGCTCCAGGCTTAGGCTGAGAGGAGAAGGCGAGGAAGGAAAGCTTGGCGGCCCGAATGGCGATTTGTATGTCTTTCTTCATGTAGGAGCCCATGAGTTCTTTCAGAGAGAGGGCAGTGACATCTATTGCCAGGTTCCCATTTCTATTACCCAGGCATCCTTGGGCGGAACGGTGGAAGTTCCCACTCTGGAAGGACACGAGGTTCTGAAAATCCCCAAAGGCACCCAGAGCGGAAAAGTATTCAGGCTGAAAGGTAAAGGAGTGCCCCATTTGAGAGGTTATGGAAAAGGCGACCAGGTAATCCAGACCGTCGTTAAAATTCCAACCCATTTGAACAGGAGGCAGGAAGAAATCCTCAAGGAATTCGCTCGCATCAGTGGTGAGTGATTATTTAGAAACCGATTACCACCCTTCTGCCATGCGGAAGGGTATTCCATTCCCGGCCGGGATATCCATAACGCTCCATTCTTTCGTTGTATTTTTCCCATCAACGTTCCCAAGTCATTGGAAAATATTTAAGACGGCAGGAAAACAGATCATCCAGAATCTATGAGGAGGACATTGATTTCTCCGGCCCTGCGCAGGATACGTATGTGAAAGAGACTTGAAGTTCTCGACCATACACGATAGAAAAAACGCATTCAGTCGCTGGAAGGCATCCAATGGATCACTTTGATATCACCATAGTCGGCGCAGGGGTTGTCGGTTTGGCTATAGCGGAGGCGCTATCAGGCAGATTTCAGCATATTCTCGTGATCGATAAAAATTCCGGATACGGCCAGGAGACAAGCAGCCGCAATAGCGAGGTCATTCATGCCGGAATTTATTATCCGGCTGATTCACTCAAAGCCGTACTCTGCGTTGAAGGGAACCGACTCATATATGAGGCTTGCAGAAAAAGAGCGCTCGCCTTCCGACCGGTCGGCAAACTGATTGTGGCAACCAATCCCGATGAAGCTGAAGTACTCCAGGGAATTAAAAAAAGAGCGGAAGGTAACGGAGTTGAAGACCTTTCCTTTCTCTCCCGAAAAGAGACCGCCTGCCTGGAACCGGAAATCCGCGTTACGGAAGCCGTCTTCTCACCTTCGACCGGGATAATCGATTCACACGCTTTGATAAAGTCATTCTATGTCAATGCTGTTTCGAACAAAGCAACGATCGCCCTCCGATCGGAAGTCACGAACATCCGATATGATGGCCTTGACTACGAAATAGAAACCAACCACGGAGAGTTCCTCTTTTCTACAAGGATTCTGATCAACAGCGCCGGATTAAATGCTGACAAAATAGCGGCGCTTGCCGGTATCGATATCGATGCAGTAAGTTATCGATTGAGACTTTGCAAGGGTTCCTATTTTGCCGCTTCCCCCGCACCTGGGCTCAACCATCTGGTTTATCCTGTTCCCACTCCGAACCATGAGGGATTGGGCGTGCACGCGACCCTGGACCTGGGCGGACGCGTACGGTTCGGACCCGATGTAGAGTATGTAGATAAAATCGAATATGTTTGCGCGGCAACCAAACGCAATGCTTTCTGCGAAGCCATTCAGAAATACATCCCGAAGATCCGCCGCGAATATCTTCATCCCGATATGAGCGGCATCCGGCCTAAATTACAGGGTCCTGGCGAACCGATTCGCGATTTTGTGATAACCGAGGAAGATGCCCTGGGTTATCCTGGTCTGATCAATCTCATCGGAATCGAATCTCCCGGCCTTACATCCTGTCTCGCAATTGCTCAAAAAGTGCTTTCTTTGGTCAGGAACTGCCTGGGATAGAACCTGTCATAGATTCCCTTAAATTCGGAACATTCGGGACTGGCTGCAACAGAGAGGGATCAGAGCTTTTCTGAAAACATACGAATCTTTATTTATATGCCCTTCTGAAGGATTTCGAGTTCCCCACCCGAAGAGATACACACATCCAGATCTTTCAATAGGCCGTCGGCAAGATCGTAAATCCAACCGTGTATGGACGTTTTTTGTCCGCGATTCCAGGCATCCTGAACGATCGTCGTATTCCCCACATTGATGACCTGGGTGATAACATTCATTTCGCAAAGCCGTCGCATTCTCTCCGCTTCATTCGGTATGATCTCAAGCTCTGCGCTGTTTTGGATGTAGATATCGCGGACATGGCGCAACCAGTTGTCCACCAAACCATGAGGTCTGTCCTCCACAGCAGCATGGACCCCACCACAGCCGTAATGTCCGCAGACGATCACGTGCCCGATTTTGAGAATGTCTACTGCATATTGAAGCACAGACAAGCAATTCAGGTCCGTGTGAATCACCAGGTTGGCAACGTTTCGATGGACAAACAACTCTCCGGGCAGCAAACCGACAATCTCGTTAGCGGGAACGCGGCTATCCGAACACCCAATCCAGAGGTAATCAGGATTCTGTTGTGCGACAAGAGAGGAGAAAAAATCCGGATCCGCTCTGCGGTTCCGTGCAGCCCATTTGCGATTGTTTTCAAAAAGTGCAGGTAATTTATTCATATCCTCCAATCCCAGGTAGCCAGGGACCTGAATGCCTTTAACCCAGCCCCTTTAAACAAAGACAATGTCTCATGCCTATAGCATGAGGGTGAGCGTTATGGCCTCTTTGCAAATTGGATTTTTACTGATGCAATAGAAGCACGCCATAAATAGCAAGGCCTAGCGGAATTTCGCAAGGCCTTTTTTTTAGACAAATTTTCTCGAAACAAATCCTCACACAGCACCGATCTTTTTATTCTGTCAAAAAAGAAAATACAACCTACAGAAAGGACTTGGCGAGAAAATTCGCAAGGACTTTGTGGGTTGCCGTTGAATCCTGAGCGGGACGTCCGTTTTCAGATTTCTTACATTTCATACTCATAACGTATTGTCCACAAGAGAAGAACAGGCATAAATTATTCAAAAAGTGAAAAGGCATCATTACGTTCTTTGGGATTGGAATTCCTTGTTACAGGAGACATTGTTCGCACAGTCGCAGTGAATCCAATGCTTCTAGTTACCGCTATTCTGGACACCATCAGCTTGATGAAGACCTATCTCAGCTTGCGCCTTGACGTGGAACTGAGAATCTGCCCTGCTCAGGGCTAGTGCGATTTCGCTGCATCCCGAGCATGAAATGGGAAGCTGTTCGCGATAAAAATAAGCTTAGATATTTTTGTCGATATCTTTTTCCGGGAATTTACAAATATGCATATCGAAGCCGAAGGACTCGGGAGATCGTCGGGGCGCTGGAGAATAGCTGTCCTTGCGGTTTTTATTCTCGGCTTCACGGCTCTTATCTGGATCACTGTTACAGCATACAGGATTGCCCCACCCATTCCCACTTTGGTCCTATCCCCGTCAGGTGAAAGGCTCTTTTCCGCTGAAGACATTACCGAAGGTCAGGAAATATTCCTCCGCCATGGCCTTATGGACAACGGCAGCATTTGGGGCCACGGCGCCTATTTGGGACCTGACTTCTCTGCCGAATACTTGCACGCTCTGGGACTATATGCCAGTGAGCTTTATTCTCGCGAACGGTTCAACATCCCGCTTGCTCAGCTGGAACCTTTCCAGCGGGAACTCGTGTATGGCCGGACAGCCCTGCTGCTAAAGGAAAACAGGTACGATGAAAAGAGCGGAATCCTGCAGTACACATATGAAGAAACCCTTTCCTTCAAAAATCAACTGGGAAAATGGAAAGATTATTTCGCCGAACCGGCGCTAAATCGGGGGCTCCTACTGAACCAGGTCAGCGACCCTGAAGAACTGCGCAAGCTCACATCTTTTTTTGCCTGGACGGCATGGGCCTCTGCGGCAAACAGGCCCGGGAAAAATTACTCTTACACCAACAATTTTCCTTATGATCCTGCGGTCGGAAATAGGCCGACCAGCAACGCGATCCTTTGGAGCGCCCTGAGCATTATAACCCTGCTGGGCGGGACAGCTTTGGTCCTCTTTGCATTCGGTAGATTCAAGTTTCTGGGATGGAAGCCGGCAAAAGAATATTCGGCTCCGGAATTTGTTCCACTGGCGAACACGCCGGGTCAAAAAGCGGTCATAAAGTTCTTTTTCCTAGCATCGCTGCTGCTTCTGTTACAGGTTTTTGCTGGAGGCATGACTGCACACTACCGTGCGGACCCGCTGAGTTTTTATGGTATTAACGTATCTTCTTTTTTCCCGGGAAATCTTTTCCGGGTCTGGCATCTGCAGTTGGCGCTCTTCTGGATTACCACCAGCCTGCTTGCGGGCGGGCTGTTCCTCTCCGCCTCTTTCGGCCAGGAACCGCGCCATCAAGCCAAGCTGATAAATGTACTCTTTTGGGCTCTGTTCATCGTTGTCTGCGGAAGCCTTTTGGGCGAGATGTTCGGGGTTTTTCAGCTCACCGGCTCCCTTTGGTTTTGGCTTGGAAACCAGGGCTGGGAATACCTGGAACTGGGGCGGGCATGGCAGTACCTTCTGGCGGCAGGGATGGTCTTCTGGTTATTCCTGCTGGTCCGCCAGATGATCCCTGCCCTCAAGAAACCTGATCGCGAGCTCCCCTGGCTTTTCCTCCTTACCTCGATTTCCATTCCGTTGTTCTATATTCCGGCCCTCTTCTTTATGGGAAACACGCACTTTTCCATTGTGGACAACTGGCGCTTCTGGATTATCCACCTCTGGGTGGAGTATTTCCTTGAGCTTTTCGTGACTGTAATGGTCGCATTACTGTTCTTCAAAATCGGCTTAGTCTCCCGGGAGACTGCCACGAGAGTCATCTACCTTGATGCATTGCTCTTCCCGGCGGGCGGCATTATCGGCACCGGTCATCACTGGTATTGGACAGGCGGCCAGTCGGCTCCTGCAATGGCCCTCAGCGCATCAATTTCAGCCCTGGAAGTGGTCCCTTTGATCCTCCTGACGTTGGATGCATGGGATTTCATTGCCCTGACGAAAGGAAGGAGCGATACCGGCTCATCCGAAAGAGATGTCCCGCACAAATGGGCTTTCTATTTCCTCATGGCAGTCGGCTTCTGGAACTTTCTCGGGGCGGGAATCTTTGGTTTCCTGATCAACATGCCCATCGTGAGCTACTTCGAAGCTGGGACGAATCTCACGCCCAACCACGGCCACGCGGCGCTGATGGGGGTTTTTGGCATGTTCGCGATTTCCTTTATGGTGTTCGGAATGCGACAGGTACTTTCGGATTCTGAATGGATAGAAATCAGAAAATATGTACGCACCTCCTTCTGGGGTCTTAATATCGGGCTGCTACTCATGGTCGTATTGAACCTTTTCCCGAGCGGCGTTCTTCAGCTTTTGGACGTCCTGGATAATGGGTACTGGCATGCCCGGGGCCCCGGCTATATGAACAGAAATACGTCCATTTTTCTGGAATGGCTGCGATTGCCTGCTGACCTGATCTTTATTATTCTGGGCGTTATTCCGATGGTAATTGCGACAACGAAAACATGCATCCGAATACGAAGTAAAGGACATATTCCCTAATAAGTTGTTCAACTCTTTTCACCCGACTTTACTTCTCATTAAGAACGGGACTGAAAAGCCCTCCTGATCGTCTTCCTGAAAATCCCGGGATAGAATCTTGCTGAGGTGGCGGGTATAGCGCTAATGTGTGTCAAATATTTTTACAAATCAATAAAATGCATTAATGACATGATTTAATTAGAAATATTTTAGAAATGTAAGTATGTACCTTAAAAATATGTAATCTTTATTTACATTTTATTGTTTGCATTAAATGGCTATTTTAATAATCTTCATTAATTCAACTAGTTTTATTTAGGAATAATACTTGCAAGATAAAGTAATAAAATCTTATTTGGAAGGAGGTAAAATGAAAAAGGCATTTGCAGTGGCGGCATTTTTTGTATTGATGATTTTCACGGTAGCACCTGCCCAATCAGCATCATGGTTAGGTTATTTCACCAGCGACCATATGACAGACGGAGCTGGAACACCTCCTTTTGGACAGGTGTTGCTGACAGAACAGGGAAGTAATGTTCTGGTCAATGTGAGTTTGTTTAACGGAAGCAAATTCATAAGAACGGGTGCCGGAGCCGATTTTAACTTCCTCTTCGACGCAACTGGTGTTGCATTAAGTGATTTGAGCGGAACGGGCTTGACATTTGCTTCAGGTACTTTTCACGCAGACGGCACCGGGGATTGGAATTTTGGAACTTATTTTACTGGCCAAACTACGGCGGGCGGAAGCGATGCCCGACCGGGTCCCATTACCTTTACGGTTCAGAATGCGACTATTGCCGATCTGACAGTGGGAAACGGCTCAAACATCTTTGCTGCTGATATTATCAGCGGCCAGACCGGAAGCACCGGTTTGGTAGACGTTACAACAGGTACAGCGGTCCCCGAGCCTGCCTCAATGCTTCTCCTCGGTCTAGGCCTGGTCAGTGTTGCCGGTTTTAAGCGGAGGATGAAATAATCTTCGTCGATGTACCGCGTCAAGAATAAAGGCAGGGTCTTTCGGCTCTGCCTTTATTTTTTATAACGATTACCCTGGCGCAGAAAATCCCTTTATCTGTCTCAGACAATATCTTTTTTTAAAAATTGCGGTCGCCCGGGATGCGCTCATCTCCCTTAATAAAGTGCCTGCAGCAAAAATATGACGGATAAAGACTCCGGTCCGAATCGACACGGAAGATCTTGCCGCCACTCTTTACTCCGCCAGGACAATAAACATCCTGCACTCCTTGCAATTGAATTCCAGGCGGTAAGTGTGGTGAGCATCCTTCAGTTTGAGAGGCTCTTTGATCGGGTGAATAGGGCGCTGTGGTTTTGGGCAAAGGTCTAATTGATACCGGATGCAATAGCGGGTGGTCATGACCGTTTTCCCCGCAATATCGGAGAGAGTCTCAAAGGCCGGCTCTGTAACGATTGCGCCGTGTCGCTCATAGAATTTCCTTGCCTGCGCGTTCAGGATATTGGCATGGAAGTCAATGTGCTTTTCCGGATAAGGGGTATCATTGGGTAGGAAGGGAATCACCTGCCGGGCGTACACGCTTTGTCGAACGGCTGTGAGTTTTTCCAGAACATCCCGCCGGATTCCGTTGAGCATGCTTACTGGAAGAAAACCCGGTTCCTTCGGCTCAATAACCAGCTTCGCTATGAGGTAAGGCGTATTACCTGCGCTGGTTAAGTGTTCTTCAATTTGCGCTTTAGCTCTCTCAGGTTTCCGGGACGGCTCGAACGCAGCTTCTTTGGTCATCTCTGCCGTATTGCCGTCTTCATCTATTGCTGAAAGCCGGATGCCGTTATTGTTCTGTACGAAACGCATTTCCACGGCAATGCGCCGATCACCGGAAGATTTTTTCAGAATTCGGATAAAGCCTGTATCATGGTTACGATACAGCTCTGTTCCAACTGCCAGGCCTTTCATGCTGTTGGGAAAGATTTTACCCTTATCCACCCGTTCGATGCGAAATCCAGCCAAATCGTTTTGACCTGTGAAAAAGCAAAGGCCGTCACCGTTTTGTAAATCAGGACGGGCCATTTGAAAATAATCTTTTCCAACGGCAACAATTTTCCCAAGGTATTGCCCGATGGATTTCGGAGTGGCGATGGAAGCGATTTTGTCCTGTTTACCGGAAAGGAAATACGGCGTATAGCCGCGGTTGAAGGTGCGGTCCAGATCCGGCGAGAATGCAAACATGCTTGTGCCGGAACTCGCGCGCCTGTAGTCGGGATGATCGCCGATAAAGCGGTCGATGGCCAGTCTGTAAGCGGCTGTCACATTTTTTACATAATCGATTCCCTTGTATCGTCCTTCGATCTTAAACGAAGTGACCCCTGCCGAAATCAGATCCGGTATGGCATTTAGCCGATTCATGTCCTTGAGGGAGAGGAGGTATTTGTTTTGTGTAATTTTACCGCAGTTGTCGTCAATCAGCGTATAGTGAGAACGACAGGGCTGGGCGCAGACACCGCGGTTTCCGCTACGGCCTGCCACCGCCTGGCTCATATAACATTGCCCGCTGTAGGAAACGCATAGTGCCCCGTGCACAAAAGCTTCCAGCTCTATTTTGGAGGTTTTGCGGCGTATGTCGGAAATCTCGGAAAGCGAAAGCTCTCTGGCCAGAATCACTCTCTGGAAACCCACGTCTTCCAGAAACTTGACTCTCTCAGGCGTGCTGTTATGCATCTGCGTGCTGGCGATAAGCGGGATGGGGGGAAGATCCAACTCCAGCAAACCGACATCCTGAATGATAATGCCGTCGGCCCCCAGTTCATGGATTGCCCGAATGATGTCCAGAGACTCGGCCAGTTCCGCATCGGTGAGTATGGTGTTTAACGCCACATAGACTTTGGCTCGGTACAAGTGCGCGTGCCTGATCAGACGTGCAACATCGTTTACACTTACACTCGCCGCGGCCCTAGCGGAAAACTTGGGCGCACCGATATACACGGCATCCGCTCCGTGATTGATTGCGGCTATTCCGATTTCGGCGTCGCCCGCAGGCGATAGGAGTTCCAGTTGCCTGATCATTGATATGCCCTTCTCAACAATTTTCATTTATGGATGGGGCATAATGCCCGTTCCCCTCTGCCTTGATCGTCTTGTGAAGAAATTCTTCCACAATGGTTTTCGCCTCATCCAGAGAGGTGTAAGAGGTTGTTTGTATTCCGGGGCTTCCGGCAATCATGGCCGATAACGTCCGGCCCGATATGATCCGATGCAGGCACAAAACCGGTTTCTCCATTGCCGCAGCCCATCCCAGTTCATAACCCACGCCTAAAGACGGTGTTGTAACTTCAGCCACGATGCAGTTACATGATTCAAGCCAGGCCATATCCCGGTCATGAATAGATCTATTATCGGGGCCGTCGTCGCCAGCCTGCGAAAGAGACGTATCGCCGACATGTTCGGTTAAGACTTCGCCAAAGGATTGCAGCCAAGCAATCATCGTTTGATAGATCGCCGCGTCTTCCCTTCCCCCGCGGATTGATCCGGCAAAATAGATTTTCATAAACTCCTTATTGGTTACATCAGGGGTGATTTACTTGAATTATCCCGTGAAAGGACATTCTCCCGAACAGCATCTCGAGGGGAAACTTCATTTCCTATGTATTCCGGAGTGAGTCATTTATATCCCTCTTATCGTCTTATGAAGTGAACCGATTATATCAAGTGTCCACTTCGTGTCAATGCTAACAGATTTTCACCCCTGCAAAAGGCATATTCCGATTGTGATTTCATCTGTCGTATCCGGCCAAGGTCTTCGGCAATTTTAGAAAAATAAAATCGTTTTGTAGAAGGCAATTTTAAGCTGATGGTTTAGTAAACTGATTTAAATTGACTTTCACCTTAATAAGAATAGGATGCAATCAATATGTAATCGACTCTGAGTTCGTTATTTTCTGCCGAGCTAGTGAGAAAGTGGAAGCCCCATCCATTACAATGGAACAAGGCTTTTTGTTTTTGGAAGGAAGTATCGGTCCTCATAGATTAGAAAAAAGGATGGATATACATCTGATCGATCGTTTGAATTAACCTTAAACGGCGAATTTTAAATGTATTCGATCGAGATTTAAATGGGAGAAAGTAATGACTTTAAAATTTCGGGATCTCAGCCAGACCAAACTGTTTCACGCTTTTCTTTACCGGGTTATTCGCCTGTATAGTGCAACCTTCAGAATGAGTATCGAAAATGAGCGAGTGTGGATAGAGTATTTCCAATCGGGTGGTCGGGTCCTGCTGTGCGCCTGGCACCAGCAGTTCTTTGCAGCCATCCGGCATTTTCAGCATTATAGCGATTTCAACCCGGCATTGATGATCAGCCAAAGCTCTGACGGAGGAATTATTGCCGGCGTAGCCGAAAGGACAGGCTGGCGTGCAGTGCGGGGTTCGTCCTCAAGGGGCGGGAAGGAAGCATTGAGGGATATGATCGAGCATCTGATCCGGACCGGTTTGGCCGCTCACATTGTTGACGGCCCCAAAGGTCCGGCAGGTATCGTAAAGGCAGTCGTGATCCAATTGGCCCAGGCATCCGATGCCGTCATCGTACCCTTCTATATTTCAGCCGACTGGGCCTGGTATTTTAAAAGCTGGGACACCTTCTTCATCCCTAAACCATTCTCTAGAGTCATTCTCACTTTCGGAGATTTAATCAAACCTTCTTCTGAATATCAAACCGAATTCGAAGAGATCAGGATCAATCTTGAAAACACAATGCGCCCGC
>DHHG01000048.1:0-7176 GCA_002403175.1 Syntrophaceae bacterium UBA4778
CGGAGAAAAATTAATTGTCGGCAGGACCGTATCGCGTCTCATACCTTCCATTGCCAGAATCGTTTCAATGGCGCTGGAGGCACCCATCGCATGCCCCGTTTGCGATTTATTGGCCGTGACCGGCGGAATCCGGTTCCCGAATATACTCAACAGGGAGTCATTCTCCACTTTATCACCTATTTTGGTCGACGTTCCGTGCGCATTCACCGCATCGATATCGTCCGGCTCTATACCAGCATGGGCTATGCTCTCTGCAATACAGCGTTGAACCGTTTCCGGATTCGGGGCGACAAAATGGCGCGCATCCGACGTCATGGACCAGCCTGCAATCTCAAAGGCGCCTTTCAATCCGCGTGAATCGGCAAAGGACCTGCTGGCCAGGATTATGCAGCCGGCACCTTCCGAAACCACAAAACCTCGCCTGTTCTTCGAAAAAGGGCGGCTCGCTTTTTCAGGAGGTTCATCAACCTGGCCTTCCTTTGGCCGGTAACAGCCGTTCATCGATGCGAAACCCCCGACAATGGGTTCGACCAGGGGAAAATCGACCGCACCGCATATCGCCAGATCCGCCATTCCCGATTCGATGAACATGGCGCCGATAATCATGGAGGTCGATCCGGTTGCGCAGGCCGTAATGGTAGACGTAATCGGACCGGTAGCTCCGGTCATGATGGATATCTTTCCGCTCACCATGTTGATACAGGAATTCGGATTCGTATACGGATGAGGAATCTTCCTCTCGGCGATCCAGAGCCTGTCTGCACGGATGACTGCATCGAGACCGCCCACGGCGGAGCTGAAAGTTACCGCAACTCTCGGCGCCAGATCCGCCGTTATCTCAACCCCGCTTTTTTCCAGAGCTCTATGAACAACGAGCATGGCGTGTTTAAAAATGGGAGAAGACCAGAGCGCCATATCCCGTGATGCCAGAAAAGGGTATTTCCTGACATCGATATCGTCTACCTGACCGGCTATTCTGACGGGGAATTGAGGGGCCAAGGGAAACCGGGTGAGGGCACCAATGCCGCTTTCACCCCTTACAGCCCGCTCCCACTGGATCTCTAATTCAGTACCCAATGAGGAAACAGCATCATATCCTAATATGACCGGTCTGATTCGATTCATGATGTTGTGATCTCGGATGCGGGCATCAGGAATATGCAGGCTCTACCAGGGGATAAAACGATAAAGTTTGGCGAACATTTCATAGACTTCAATCCAGTTCTGAAGATCCCGGGTTGTATTCATGTGATCCCGTTTATTTACCATGACCCAGCTCATATGAGCGGCGCCGTCTTTGCAGATGGAGCAGTCTCGGGTTGCGGACGTGCAGCATCGATGGATGGTTTGAAGGTCCGAGGCCCAGCGCACGAATCGAATAAGCCGTTTGGGTTGAGGGCTTCTATTATCCAACTGCTCGGTGACGGAAGGGCATTCGTTCCAACCGAAGGAGCGCCCCAGCATCTTTCCCGTTGTTATGATTTCGTGATAGTACTTGCAGGATATAACCGACTGCGGATAGCTGTCCAGCATGGCATCCATTTCAAAACGAATATCTCTCAGCTTTTCTTCGGACCAGTAAAAGCCGTTTACGTCCTCATCATTGGTCAGAAGTTGCAGATGGACTTTCAATCCGGCATCGGAAATTTTTCGGATGACGTTCTCGATCCTTCCGACCTGTTTGGGGGTAATGGTATACAGATAGTAGCTGTTCGGATCTCCTTGATAATTACGAAGAGAAACAGCAAAGGTATTTTTACCGCGAAGAATCTTTTCATCTTCCTCATCTCCCCAGAGAGAGATTCCCACCATCATGTCCGGAAAGCGATCCCGGGGAACTTTAATCTGGCCGTTTGTTGCGCAATAGGTCGGCATAAGGCGATAGAAAGCCTCAACCCGGTCCAGCCGCAAAGTCGGTTCCCCCCCGATCAGTATTGCCAGGTTGACTCCCCGTTCCTTTTCCCTCTGAACGAAATTATGCCATTTTTTGATGTCCATCTCTTCGACTGCCACTTCATGCTCTTTGGAAGAGAAAAAGAAGCAGCCTTTGCAGCGCAGATTGCATTGATTGGTGACATCATAAATGGAGCTGCGTATATTCAGAGCGGAAATCTTCCGGTATCGTTCATGCCAATCGGCATCCAGTAATGAACTGACAGTCTTCATGATTTTTCTCTTTCAAAACTTATTCTCATCCGCTGTTGGCCGGGGGCGCATTCCATGAGAATGCACAATTCAAGGCAAGCGTGCGCCTTGCCTCTAAACCTTTTAAAGAGCCTGAAAGGTCGTCTTATAACCTTAGGCCCGTTGAGGAGGTTGAATCAACCTGGCGCACAGGTTCATTCCCTTTTCGTAACCCATGACCCATACGGCTAGATATGTGTCCACATAATCAAGCCAGGATTTGAACGTATCAGGATCTGTTACATGACGATGAAGACGCGCGGTTACAACAGCGCTGCCCGAAGCGTAATGCCGGCAATCATTGCAATCGGTATCGGGAACGCAGCAGGCAACATTGCGATCCCAGGTTAAATCCGCGCGATACTGCTTGAAGCTACGTCCCAGGCCAATTTCCGTAGAGGGATTCATTCTGGGATAGGAACAGCTGTATAGTGCGTGGAGTCCGGTCGGCTGCGTATGGGCAACTGCGTTGTAATGGGAGAAAAGAACATTTTGGGGATATTGCTTCAGAAGATCCAGCATGACCTGGCGGGTATGGCCCAGAGAATCCTTCGTGTGTCGAAGGTTCCCGGTGTATCCGACAGGGGCGGAAAAGACATTGAAGGTTATTTTGCCGTCGTGTTCCGCAATGATATCTGTTACCTCCCGAACCTCGTCTATGTTTTCCCGTGTAAAGGTATAAACAAAAACAGCCCTGGGATCGTGTTTATAATTATCGATCTGTTTCAGCAGGAGATTTTTTGCCTTTCTGATGCGCAAGCTTGTCTCGTCGTTACCCCAGACGGAGATATGGATCTTATATCCGATCGATTCGTGAATTCGCTTGAACCCGTTGGTAGCAATGCAGCCCAACGGTATCTGTTCATAGCAGACGTCCAGAATATCAGGAACCAGTGAGGGTTCTGCGCCTGCCAGAACGACATAGGTAATGCCTCTTTTCTTCTCCTCTTCCATCAGCGTTCGCCATGCCTCTGGGTTTTCGTTCGGCTTTGCGAATTGTTTATCCCCTTCATAATAATAGCACCCGTCGCAACGGATATTGCAGCGGGTCGTCATATCATACGTCGATTCCCTGAGAAAAAAGAATTTGCGGACCTTTTCCCACCTCTGGCGGACCTTATCTTCGGCAAGAATTTCGGAAAATTTCCAGGTTTTGGTATTGCAATCACTCGGGATTTTTTCCAGAGCGTTTATAGAATAATTCATTTTTCGTTCCAAAAGCGTTTACTTATTTTCCAGCTTGTCCAGAATATAGTCGGCAATTTTACGAACTGTGCCGAGCTGAGGATAATCATCTTCATCAATAGTGATGCCATAATCATCCTGAAGGACTAGGACTACTGTAGCCAGATCCATACTGTCAATCCCAAGTTCGTCGACCAGATCGAGATCGGGGGAAAAGGTTTCCGGGGTCAGGTCCTCTATTTTCAACTCCGAAATAATAATTTCGGCGATTCGAATGATCAAAGAGTCTTTTTCCATATTTGCTGCACTTCCAGACACGAATAATCCTCCTGAAAAGTTATGTAACAGGCTGAACAGCCTAGTTGCATACTAAAAATTAGGCGGCCTCATGGGCTCGTTTTTCATCAGATAAAATTTCCGCAGTTAACATTCCTGTGCATGCGATTTCACCTTCAGAAAATATTTTAAAAAGATAAGTGCGGTTCGTATCGCGATTCTGAGAGGAGATGGAAATAGAAAGCGACGTATTCGGTTTGACAGGCAATTTGAATCTGACTTTCCTGATTCCCAGGAGAGCTACCTTGTTTCCTGCGCCCGATTCAATCTTTCGAATGACATCGGTCACTATGGATAGAAGCGCTATGCCGGGCAGAATCGGATCATTTGGAAAATGTCCGGAAAACCAGGGGGATGCGGAATCGATATACGCCTCAGCCAAAACAGAGCCGCCCGGTTCCGCCTCTCGGATATTCTGAGATAAAATCTGCCAGATTTCCTGCATATAGGCTTATCACATTACCCACTTATCTAAATTCGCACCTTTATCACTGATCAAAGTGCAAATCAATCATTTTTGGCCCGGCCACAAAAGGGGAGGGGATCTCTGAAATTGGTATTTCAAATTCAGAATCGAAAAAAAGCACCTCAACTCCGACCTACGAACTCGGAACCATGAATTTCGATCCGGCGCATGATTGGCCTTTCAATTAATTTTGAAAGGGCTACGACCCTAAGCCCTTTCTCTTTTAAACCGGAAAGGATCAGATCGACTTCTCTCAACCAGATCTCGGCGGAAGCCCCTTCCGGTTTGATATCGTGTAACATGACGATATCCCCAGGTTTCACTTTTCGGAGAATTTTCCCGGATAAAGCGTCCAGTCTCCGGTTGCCGAAATCATTTGCGCGGCAGGAGAAGGTGATCGCAAATAATCCCAGTTTCGGAAGAATTACCGCCAGTTTCGGGTTGATTATACCAACGGGTGGCCGAAAGGCGACCGGCTCGATACCGAATCTCCGCAAAAGGGACTGTGTGGATTCGATTTCACGAATTACCGTCGATGAGCGGCGCAGCATCAGCAGGGGATCATGGTGATAAGAATGATTACCGATATCATGTCCCCGTTTGAGGATCTCCCCAATCAGCTCTCCAAATCTTAGGGCTCTCTCTCCGGTTACAAAGAAAGATGCCGACACATGGTGTTTTTCCAGAAGATCCAGAAGGGCTTTTGTCGTAACCGGATCCGGACCGTCATCAAAGGTGAGGGAAATCATGTTCTTTTCGGCTTTACCGCTGCAGACAACAGGCAAAAAGAATCCTATGGTTGGGAAAAACGGGGCTGTCAGGCAGAGCAAGACAAAAATCGCCAGAGGGATAGCTGCCCATTGCGGACTCAGAAAGGCAAGGAACAGCGCCGAAAAAAAGGACAACAGGCCTGTTACGAACGCCGGTGAAATTGGTTCTCGTCCGAAATGTATCATCGAATCAGATATTCCCATAAAGGTCCGGTAAATCCCCGCGAATAGAGCTTCTCCAACATTTTATAAATACCGGGTAAATGAGACCCGAGGATCCAATTCTTCCGCTGAGAGGCATGAGCTTTCAGCCGATCTGAAACGACCTCCCGGGTGATTGCCGGAGAATAATAAAAAACAGGTTCGAGAAGATTTGCTCCCGTTGCAATCTGTTTTTCCTTGAGCGCTCTTTCGTACAAGGGCGCATTTGGGTAAATTCTGATCCCACAGAATGCGAAGAAAACGGTTTTTTCGAGTTCGGAGGTATTAGTCAGTGTCTCATCCAGCGTTCTTTCGTCTTCGCCGGGGCCGCCCAGCATGAGGTAGTGGGCAATATGGACTCCGGCTTCTCTTGCCTCTCGATGAGATTCAAAAACATCCTTGGTACGGAAAGGTTTACGATACGCATCCAAAATCGGGTCCGATAGGGCTTCCGTGCCGAATTCGATGTGCATCAATCCTGCATCGGCCAGAATCCGGTAGTAATCAGCCGGGGGTCGGGTGGGGGTGAAAAATCCTCCCCACGGAATAGAGAGCCCCACCTCTTTGAAAGCCAGCGCAATCTTCAGGCTGTGATCGTAGCTGCCATTGAAAGTCGAGTCAGTGATATAGAGATATTTTGCTCCTGCGTTCTGAAGCATTCGTGCCGTTCGGGCGACTTCTTTCGGTTCCGCAAAGCGAAACCGGCTCCCTTCGATGTGCGGATAGGTGCAATAGATACACCGGAACGGGCACCCCCTTTTGGTCTGCAGATTGAGCATGCCTCCCTTCTCCAGATAAAAGGGGAGATAAGAGTGCTCGGGGATACTTTCGAGATGGTAAGAGGTGGTAAGGGGTTCCGGAAATACAACGTGACCTTTTCCGATCACGACTCCCGGCATACCGGAAACTGGCTCCTTTTTCTCCAATGCTCGCAGGAGCAGCAGAAATCTCTCCCCCTCTCCCACAATGCCGAAATCGGCGTCGAGTTCCGCCATGAATTCTGAGGGTAACATGGTGAAGGCGCTTCCACCCAAGACAATAACGCTTTTCGAGTGCGATCGAATCGTCGAGATCAGTTTCGGGATTTGCCCGAAAAAGGTTTCGGAATACAGACCATCGACATTATCGATATTTCTGATCGAAAGCCCGATCACATCGGGACAAAATTCGAGAAGAACCGCTTTTAGCGCTTCGCTGTCCTTCAGCTCATTCATATCTACACTCTTCACCTGATGGTATCGGGAAATGGCATTCATGACATAATCGATGCCGATCGGATAGGTCGGATACGGCTGCACCATGGTGTTGGTTGAGATAAGGAGTACCTTCACAAAAACTCTCCCGCAATTTTCAGTGAGAACTTTTCCGGTCCGATCATCTGTCTGGCAACCTGAAAAGACCCCAGGATGGTTCCCATGATGCCCGGGAATATCCGGTTCTGGCCTGCGATATAGAGATTTTTGACAGGTGTCCGATTCAGGGATGCCGCTTTCAGCAATTGACCTGAAGAACGGAGAATCCCGTAAGGAGATCCGTCCGGACTGTTGACCCAGTCCCGGATCGTGAGGGGGGTATAACTGTCGAGGATTTTCAGACCTGTAAGCGGGCCGAATAACTGCTGCGCGCCGGAAATCAGTTGCTGCGCCTTTTCCGCTTTTGCGGCTTCATACGCTTCGCCTCGGTTTCCTGACATTGTCTTTTCCCATGGCCGCCATTGCTCGATTCCGCTTGCCGTTATCATCGACAGAAGATTGACACCGGGATTACCGGTTGCCCGGATCTGGTGAAAAACGCCGCGGTACACGGCGCCATCCTCTTCCGGATGAAGGCGATAAATATTGTGCGAGAGGATCGGATTGGATTCCGCACGGACTGCCAGGTTGACGCCGAACAGCCCCGTTGTATTCTCAATGCCCGCGACCCGGTCGGCATAGGAGGTCTTGACCGCCTCGGACGGCAACAGGGATAACACAATCTGAGGGTGAACAGCGGAGACGACAGCTGTTGCCGAAATGGTGCGGCCCGATTCCAGGA
>DHHG01000048.1:7281-8569 GCA_002403175.1 Syntrophaceae bacterium UBA4778
AAAGCCGGACAATCCTTTAAGGGAACCCCGATCAGGTTGGAAGGAACACTCAGGACTGCTGTTAATTTTGAGGAGCAGCCGAGTTCTCCAACCCGTTGTCCCATCGGTTGAAGCTGTTGCGGAGTTAAAAATACCATAGCCGGAGATAAGACCGCATCGAGACCGGCCAGTGATTGCGTCGTTTCCCTGAGATCTCTCATAATAGCAGATATCGGGCCGCCTTCGTCTGGGAACATCTTAAGAAGATTATCTTCAAAGGCGTCCATTCCGTCAGGGACATCGAAAACAAAATCGTCGAATATATAGCGATCGATAATTCCCTGACGGCCCATCCGCTCAAGGGGGATCAAGGGTGTGATGCCGAAGTAGTCCCATAACCGGCGAAGGGGTTGGCCTTCGTCGAGAGCACCCAAATAATGTATTCCGGTAGGGCAATCTATCCCGTCGCGGCGATAGCTGCGCATCAGACCGCCGGGCAGGGGGGTCCGTTCCACAACGGTTACCTTGTAATTGAAACTGGAAAGGAGAATGCCGGTTGAAAGGCCGCCGATTCCGGAGCCGATAATCAGGATATGTCCCGGAGCATAATGGGTCATGGCATCACATCCATGGCTGTCAGGTAATTGCCGAGGCCCAGGACGAGAACGCCGAGTCCCTGTAAACCGTCCATGCAGTTTGTGAGCTGATCGGGAATTGAATTCGATTGAACAAAAGAGACTGCCAGAACGGCCGCAACTGCCGAAGCGGATGCAAACTCTCCAGTGAATCTCCGGTAATCGATTACCCGATGGGGGTAGCTCGTTCGTTCGAGAAAGGACGCAAGCTGCAATTCTGCCTGATTTCGTTCCGCCAGGGGAATTCCGACCAGGATCGCTCCGTATTGATCGCAAATGCGTTGAGGGCCGCCGAGTTTTTGAATCAATCTCTGGAGATCCGGATCGCAGTTGCCGTTGTAAGCCAGGTGGATCGTGCGGATGCGGCATCCGGCATCCGGTCCGTCTGGCCGGAGAAACAGGGCGCCCCCGCCGTCGGCAGGGGTCCGGCTGAGCGCGACAGAAGAATCGAACAGGGGAGACAAAACGGGATGGTACTCGTCGGCGCCGATAACGAGCAAAGGATCATCATTCTGAGAAGAGACAAGTCCGGCGCTCATCAGGGCCTGCTCGAATGAGCAATTCCCACCCGTTGTCGTAATATTCGCTCCCTTTGCCTTGAAATGGATAGCGGTGAGACCTGCGGCGGCATTATGCACGGAGCCGATGAAATCCGTTGGGCTGGTGAATTTCTC
>DHHG01000217.1 GCA_002403175.1 Syntrophaceae bacterium UBA4778
CTTGAACCGGGCCTCCCCGAATCATTCAATGTCTTGGTTAAAGAGCTTCAGAGTCTTGGACTGGATGTTGAACTGGTCGAAAAGGAATAGAGTAGGATAAGTAAAATGTAGAAAGTTCTCTGATCTTTTCATATTTTGCTTTGTAATTAAAGGAGAAAATCGTGGAAGATATATTCAGTTTTTTCGAAAAACCAAAAGATCCCATCCGATTCAATGCAATCAGGATTTCCATCTCTTCGCCGGAAAAAATCCTGTCTTGGTCGCATGGAGAGGTGAAAAAACCGGAAACGATCAATTATAGAACCTTCAAGCCCGAAAGGGACGGGCTTTTCTGTGCGAAAATTTTTGGTCCCGTTAAGGATTATGAATGCCTCTGCGGGCGATACAAGAGGATGAAGCATCGAGGGGTAGTCTGTGAAAAATGCGGTGTTGAGGTTATTCAATCCAAGGTACGTAGAGAGCGGTTGGGACATATCGCCTTGGCGGCCCCAGTAGCACATATCTGGTTTCTTAAAAGTTTGCCCAGCCGGATCGGGAGTATTCTCGATCTGACACTTAAGGAAGTTGAAAAGGTTTTATATTTTGAGTCCTGGATAGTGCTCGATCCAAAAGATACACCTTTAAAAAAGATGGAGCTCCTTACAGAGGAGCGCTACATCGAACTGAAAGAGATGTATGGTCCTGATGCATTTGTGACAGGAACCGGCGCCGAAGCAGTACGGATATTGATGGAAGAAGTCGAACTGGAGCCCATGATTGCGGAGATCCGGGAAGAACTGGGGAAGGTCAGTTCCGATACCAAGAGGAAAAAACTTGTCAAGCGATTGAAAGTACTTGAGGCTCTGAAAAAATCGGGGAATCGCCCTGAATGGATGATTCTTACCGTTTTGCCGGTTATCCCTCCCGATCTCAGGCCATTGGTTCCTCTGGATGGCGGTCGTTTTGCGACTTCCGATCTGAATGACCTCTATCGGCGAGTCATTAATCGCAATAATCGTCTGAAAAGATTGATGGAGCTCAATGCTCCCGAAATTATCATTCGGAATGAAAAACGAATGTTGCAGGAAGCTGTTGATGTCTTGTTTGATAATGGAAGACGCGGCAAAGCCATTACTGGATCTAATAAGAGGCCCTTACGTTCCCTCTCTGATATGCTGAAAGGCAAGCAGGGGCGTTTCCGTCAGAACCTGCTTGGAAAACGTGTCGATTATTCCGGTCGATCCGTCATCACCGTTGGACCGGACCTTAGATTGCATCAGTGCGGACTTCCCAAAAAAATGGCTTTAGAGCTCTTCAAGCCCTTTATTTACAACCGACTTGAAGAAAAAGGTTATGTAACGACAGTGAAGAGCGCCAAAAAGATGGTTGAAAGGGAATCTCCGGAAGTCTGGGATGCTCTGGATGAGGTTGTTCGCGAATACCCGATCATGCTTAATCGTGCGCCCACATTACACCGCCTTGGAATTCAGTCATTTGAACCTGTTCTGGTTGAGGGGAAGGCCATTCAGCTGCACCCGCTTGTCTGTACCGCATTCAACGCCGATTTCGACGGCGACCAGATGGCGGTTCACGTACCTCTGTCAATTGAGGCGCAGATCGAGTCACGCGTTCTCATGATGTCCACGAACAACATTCTTTCTCCTGCGCACGGCAAACCGATTATTGTGCCGAGCCAGGATATCGTCCTCGGAATTTATTATCTGACCCGGTCGAGATCCAATGTGAAGGGTGAGGGGATGATCTTCTCGGGACCTGATGAGGTGCGAAGCGCTCGCGATGCGGGAATTCTTGATCTACATGGTCGCATTAAGGTTCGGATAGATGGCGAATTGAAAGAAACGACGGGAGGGCGGATTCTCCTCTATGAAATTATTCCAAAGGAGATACCTTTCGATCTTATCAACAATGTGATGAATAAAAAGGAACTGGCGAATCTGATCGATTACTGTTACCGCAGCTGCGGAGATAAGACGACCGTTCTTCTGGCGGATCGCCTGAAAGACCTTGGTTTCAGATTTGCTACGATTGCCGGAATATCCATTTCCATTAAGGATATGGTCGTTCCCGCAAGTAAAAAAGAAATTGTTACTCAGGCTGATGCAGATGTCTTGGAAATCCAAAAGCAGTACATGGATGGTCTGATTACGGATGGTGAACGGTATAACAAGGTGATTGATATTTGGGCGCATGCTACCGAGAAAGTTGCCAGTGAAATGCTGAAAGACATCGGTACGGAAGTCATCGAGACGTCTGAAGGTGAAAAGCGGCCGATGGAAAGCTTCAATCCGATATTCATGATGGCCGATTCGGGTGCGCGAGGCAGTGCTGCTCAGATTCGGCAGTTGGCTGGTATGCGAGGCCTTATGGCCAAACCTTCCGGCGAAATCATTGAAACCCCTATTACGGCAAACTTCAGAGAGGGACTGACCGTTCTTCAGTACTTCATTTCTACCCACGGAGCCAGAAAGGGATTGGCGGATACGGCTCTTAAGACGGCCAACTCCGGTTATTTGACTCGGAGACTGGTTGATGTGGCACAGGATTGTATCATTACGGAAGATGATTGTGGAACCATCGATGGTATTTATGTATCTGCTCTGATGGAGGGCGGCGAAATTATCGAAACAGCCGGAGAACGGGTTCTGGGAAGGGTTGCCTTGGAGGACTCGGTTGATCCGTTTACGGGAGAAATGCTGGTTGAAGCCAATCAGGAAATCGATGAGGCGATTGTTGAGAAGCTTGATAAAGCCGGTGTTGAAAGAATCCGTATTCGTTCGGTGTTAAGTTGCCGTTCACGAGTTGGTATATGTGCCAAATGTTACGGACGCGATCTTTCTCACGGACACCTGGTCAATATCGGAGAAGCAGTCGGCATCATTGCAGCTCAGTCCATTGGAGAGCCGGGAACGCAGTTGACCATGAGAACCTTCCACATCGGTGGAACGGCAAAATTCGATGAGCACTCCACCCTGGAATCCAGACATGATGGCTGGCTCAAATTTGTCAATCTCAATTATGTTACAGGTCGGGATAAGGAACTGGTTGTCATGAATCGGACCGGTGAAATCCATATTCTGGATGATGAGCAGCGTAGTCGTGGAAAGTATCCTGTGCCTTACGGAGCACATCTGAAATTAGGAGAAGGTGATAGAGTCAAAAAGGGAGATCTGATTGCTGAGTGGGATCCTTTCTCCATACCGATTCTCTCCGAGGTGGATGGAATTGTTAAATTCGGGGATGTAATCGAAGGCAAGACAATGCAGGAGCAGGTTGATGAGGTAACCGGACTTTCAAGAAAGGTTCTCATAGAGGCGACGGATGCCGACCTGCGTCCAAGGGTATCCATCAAGAGCCAAGATGGAAAAACCCTCAGAGTTCCGAGTACGAACGCAATGGCTAGGTATCTCCTTTCGGTAGGGGTGAACCTTGTCGTTTCCGAAGGGGACCATATTAATGCCGGGGAAATTATTGCCAAGATTCCGAGAGAGACTACGAAAACGAAAGACATCACCGGAGGTCTTCCTAGAGTAGCCGAACTGTTTGAGGCCAGGAAGCCAAAAGAGTTCGCAGTTATCTCTGAAATCGAAGGAATTGTTGCTTATGGCAAGGATGTCAAAGGAAAACGCAAGATAATCATTACCCCAGAAGTGGGTGATGAGAAGGAATACCTGATTCCCAAAGGCAAGCACGTCAGTGTACAGGAAGGTGACAGGGTAACAGCGGGTCAGCCATTGATGGATGGTGCCAGCAATCCTCATGATATTTTGAATATCAAAGGAGAAAAGGAATTGGCCCGGTATCTCGTGGATGAAGTTCAGGAAGTCTACAGATTGCAAGGCGTCAAAATTAATGACAAGCACATAGAAGTTATTGTTCGCCAGATGCTAAGGAGAGTTAAGGTTATCAATTCAGGTGATACTTCCTTCCTTGCAGATGAGCAGGTGGAGCGCAATATCTTCCAGGAAGAGAACGAGCGAGTTATGGCTAGAGGCGGAAAGCCGGCTGCAGGGGAGCCCATTCTCCTTGGGATTACCAAAGCATCTCTGAGCACGCAAAGTTTTATTTCGGCCGCATCCTTCCAGGAGACCACACGTGTTTTGACGGAAGCGAGTATCTCGGGCAAAATAGACCACCTGAGGGGGCTCAAAGAAAACGTTATTATGGGAAGATTGATTCCAGCTGGAACCGGTCTAAGTATGTACAAAAAAACGGGTATTCTCGTCGATGGTGACGGCAATCAGCCTGAGGGACAACAAATAAAAGATTTTTCCGGTGAGAAAAATCTTGACATTCAGGCTATAAGCTGATACTTCATGCGACTTTAACCCCCTAAATTTAAAAATGCTTAAAAAGCGGTTCGGGAGGATTCATGCCGACGATAAATCAGTTGATTAGAAAAGGGAGAGCGGATATACAGAAGAAATCCACCACGCCAGCTCTCGGCAATTCCCCGCAGAGGCGGGGGGTCTGTGTCAGAGTTTATACGACTACACCCAAAAAGCCCAATTCCGCTCTGAGGAAAGTGGCGAGGGTTCGACTTACCAGCGGTTTTGAAGTGACCGCTTATATTCCCGGAATCGGACATAATCTTCAGGAACATTCTGTTGTTCTGGTCAGAGGGGGAAGGGTTAAGGATCTTCCCGGAGTCCGATATCATATTGTTCGGGGAACGCTGGACACGATTGGTGTGCAGGATAGAAAACAGGGCAGATCCAAATACGGATCCAAGAAGGCAAGCTAGAAGCGGAGATAACAGAAATGCCGAGAAGAAGAGATGTACAAAAAAGGATTGTAGATCCGGATCCGGTCTACAACAGCAAACTGGTTGCCAAGTTTATCAATAATCTGTTGCTCAAGGGAAAGAAAAGCACAGCGGAAGCTATCCTCTATGGGGCCTTTGAGATTATAGGAAAGAAAACCAAGGAGTCCCCTTCGCAGCTTTTCGAAAAGGCAGTGGATAATGTCAAGCCCGTGATTGAAGTTAAATCAAGAAGGGTAGGAGGGTCGACCTATCAGGTGCCCACTGAAATTTTGCCTGATCGAAGGCTGGCTCTGGGGATTAAATGGATTATCGGCAATTCTAGAAAACGTGCTGAGAAAACCATGAGAGAGAAATTAGCTGCTGAGTTGATTGATGCAGCCAATAACCGGGGCGCTTCTGTGAAAAAGAAAGAAGATGTCCATAAGATGGCTGAAGCCAACCGTGCATTTGCCCATTATCGATTTTGATTGAGAATCGGTACCCAGGCATATCGCTGGATTGTGCAAGATGGACTTATTCCTTTGTTTTGCTGAGTTGCTGTAAGAAATCTGAACAGATTTTGGCCGCCAACCTGGATTTTGAATTATGCGGCCTTTGAAGAATTGGATATATTGAAAAAATTAATCGAAAATAGGGTCATGTAAGGAGGAAAGGGAAGATGGCTAAGAAAAAATTTGAGAGGACGAAGCCGCACGTTAATATCGGCACAATCGGGCATGTGGATCACGGTAAGACCACTCTCACGGCGGCGATCACGAAGCATCTTGCTAAGAAGGGATGGGCCCAGTTCGTGGCTTTCGATCAGATCGATAGTGCTCCCGAAGAGAAGGAAAGGGGTGTTACGATCAACATTGCGCACGTTGAGTATGAAACGGCCAAGAGGCATTACGCCCACGTGGACTGTCCGGGTCACTCCGACTATATTAAAAACATGATTTCCGGAGCCGCCCATATGGATGGTGCTATACTCGTCGTCGCCGCTTCCGACGGACCAATGCCGCAGACAAGAGAGCACATTCTCCTGGCCCGTCAGGTTCAGGTTCCTTACATCGTTGTCTTCCTCAACAAAGTCGACTTGGTTGATGATCCTGAGTTGCTGGACCTAGTCGAACTTGAATTGAGAGAGATGCTCACCGCCTATGAATTCCCCGGTGATAACCTTCCCATTATTCGCGGATCCGCCCTGAAGGCGCTGGAGAGTGATGATATCAATTCACCAGAGGCCAAGTGCGTTTTCGAGTTGATGGATGCGGTTGACAACAATATTCCCGAACCGACCCGTGATCTGGACAAACCTTTCCTGATGCCGGTCGGCGATGTGTTTAGTATTTCCGGTCGTGGGACGGTTGTGACGGGCAGGGTCGATCGTGGTATTATTCGTACCGGTGATGAGGTAGAGATCATTGGTATCCG
>DHHG01000279.1 GCA_002403175.1 Syntrophaceae bacterium UBA4778
ATGATGACAAGCTGACAACCAAGAGCCGCGGGGAGGGTGCTTACCGTAAAATCATTATTCTGCCGGCCAGGAAACCGGGCCAGCAACGGCAAAAGCGAGCCCGAACGCAACAAGGGGAACGAGCGATTTCGTAATTTCCTGAAAAATATCTAAAAGGGGCGAGTTAACTCGCCCTTTTTTAATTTGAAGAGTCATTATTCCTCGACCCAAGGAAAACGGAAAATATATTCGGTGTTAGATCAGATCGATACCATAGCAGCCATTTCAACACCGCCGGGTATCGGCGGGATAGGAATTATTCGGGTGAGCGGCCCGTTGGTGGAGGATATTGCTCGCAATCTCTTCCATCCCAGAAAGCCCGTTGAAATTTTTGAATCGAGGCGGCTCTATCATGGCGATATTGTCTCTATCGAAAATAAAAAAGTGATCGATGAAGTATTGGTTGTGCTTATGCGCAAGCCGAACTCGTACACCGGTGAAGACATTCTGGAGATTCATTGCCATGGCGGTCCTGTTATTTTGCAGGCCATCCTTGGTGAAATATTGAAAGCAGGGGCCGGACTTGCCCGACCGGGAGAATTTACGGAACGTGCGTTTCTCAATGGCCGATTGGATCTGGTGCAAGCCGAGGCCGTGATGGATATGATCTCGGCTAGAACGGATCAGGCTCTGGATCAGGCCGTTTCTTTACTGAAGGGCCGACTTTCGGATCAGATGCGTGAACTGCGCTCAGCCGCACTGGATCTTCTGGCCGGTTGGGAAGTCCTGATCGATTTTCCAGATGAAGAAGATGCGGAGGTCGAAAACTCCGATACTGTCCCCAGAATCGATAAGATCATTTATGATATTAATAGCTTACTTTTAACTTATAGAGAGGGGAAGCTTCTCAGGGATGGAGTGAGCACGGTGATAACCGGAAGGACCAATGTTGGAAAATCGAGTCTTCTGAACCGTATTCTGGAAGAAGAGCGGGCTATTGTAACGGCAATTCCCGGTACGACCAGGGATTTTCTTTCCGAAAGCATCAATATAAATGGGATCCCGATGACGTTAACCGATACAGCCGGAATCAGGGAATCGGAAGATGCAATCGAACGCATCGGCATAAAAAAGGTCTGGGAAAAGCTGGAATCAGCTGATGCCGTAATTTTTGTTGTCGATGGAAGTGCGCCCCTTACGGATGAGGATCGGTCCGTAATGGAGAAGATCCGCGGGAAAAGCATTATTGTTGCGGTGAACAAGAAGGATTTGCCGCAAATTATATCGCGGGGTGAAATAGAGGATATTTTGCCCGGTGTCGAGCTGGTAAGTATCTCGGCAAAATACGGGGACGGAATCGATAAACTCAGGGAAAAATTGTACAGCCTGGCAGCGGGGAAAGAGGAGATAAACCGGAATAAAACCGTGATTTCCAATATCCGGCATAAGGATGCCCTGGAGAAAGCCCGGGAAAAACTTCTTCAAGCCAGGCAAAATATGATTAAAAAATTTTCAGCCGATGTTGTTGCTTGTGATCTCCGGGAAGCACTGGGATTTCTTGGAGAAATTGTAGGTGAGACGACGAGTGAGCACGTACTGGAACGGATATTCTCCAACTTCTGTATCGGTAAATAGCAGTAACAAGTGACAAGTAACCAGTAAAGAGGGGCGGGAACGCGGCTATCTGACTTATTCGGTTAGCCGAAGATGCTTCATTTTTTATGTTGCTTATGCCCATAATCTATGTTAATTCGCTCCATCTTTTGGAAAGTATAGAAAATAAATGGAAACTGAAGAACTGAATCGCTTAAACCATACTGCCCGGCAGATGAGGATACAAATCCTCCGGATGCTCCACTGCGCCAAGTCGGGACACACAGGCGGATCGCTTTCCGCAACCGATATCATTACTGCCCTTTATTTCCGTATTCTTCGGCACCGTCCCGACGATCCGTCCTGGCCCGAAAGGGACCGATTTGTCCTTTCTAAAGGGCATGCCGCGCCGGCATTATATGCCGCCCTGGCGATGACCGGTTATTTCGACCCGAAAGAACTGATGACGTTGCGACGCCTGAATAGCTGTTTGCAAGGTCATCCCGATATGCTCAAAACGAAAGGGGTCAATGCCTCTTCGGGATCTTTGGGACAGGGACTTTCTATCGCCAACGGCATGGCAATGGGTATGCGGTTGGACGGGATTGATTCGAACGTTTACGTTTTGCTCGGAGATGGTGAATTGCAGGAAGGGCAGGTATGGGAGGCGGCAATGAGCGCTGCCCACTATCGCCTCGGAAAAGTTATGGCCATTGTCGATAACAACGGTCTGCAAATCGACGGAGCCGTTCAGGACATCATGGGCATCGAACCCCTTCCCGAAAAATGGAGCGCATTCGGATGGGATGTTCAGGTCATCGATGGGCATGATATATCTCAGATTATTTCGGCGCTGCAATATGCGAGATCGAAACAGCTGGTTGATAAACCTTCAGTGGTGATTGCGAAAACTGTCAAAGGAAAAGGCGTTTCCATTTTCGAGAACAAAGTGAAATATCACGGTACGCCCCCCAACGATGAGGAACTCGCTCAAGCCCTGAAAGAACTTGGAGAAGCATAAGTGGAAGTTTTAGGAATCAGAGAAACATACGGCGAAGTCTTACTCGAGCTGGGCCGTTCCGATAACCGAATCGTCGCCCTCGATGCCGATCTATCGGGATCGACTATGACCAAGCTCTTTGCCAAAGAGTTTCCTGATCGATTCTTCAATATGGGAGTTTCCGAGCAGGATATGATCGGAACCGCAGCGGGTCTGGCGCTTTCCGGGAAGATTCCGTTTGTCAGCTCGTTTGCCATTTTTGCCACCGGGCGAGTTTGGGAACAGATCCGGCAAGCCGTTGCCTATCCTAAGCTGAATGTTAAGATCGTTGCGAGCCATGGCGGGATCTGTGTCGGCGAGGACGGAGCCTCTCACCAGTCACTGGAAGATGTGAGCCTGATGCGGGTAATCCCTCATATGACGGTAATTGTTCCTGCGGACGGCATCGAATTAAGAAGCATTATCAAAACAGCCCTCGATACTCCCGGTCCCTTCTATATCCGGTCATCGCGGATGAAATTTCCTGTTGTCTACCCGAATGGGACCTCTTTTCGGATCGGTCGGGGAGATATCCTTCGCGAAGGAACAGATGTGACCGTTATTGCAATCGGTCTCATGGTTTCCGAAGCGCTCAAGGCAGCCGACCTTTTGAAAGAGGAAGGGATATCCGCCCGAGTTGTCAATATGTCGAGCATCAAACCTATCGATGTAGATCTGATCGTGGACAGTGCCCGAAAAACAGGGGCGATTGTAACGGCCG
This sequence comes from Syntrophaceae bacterium UBA4778, assembly GCA_002403175.1. The sequence goes on from DHHG01000279.1 coordinate 3,333, forward strand.
AGGAACATTCGACGGTAGGAGCCTTGGGTGGCGCCGTTTGTGAAGTATTGGCCGAAAATCATCCGGTCCCCGTACGTATGCTGGGGGTCAGAGATCGCTTCGGCACATCCGGAACAGGCGCTGAGTTGCTTGCACACTATGGTCTCAATGCAGCCAACATCGTAATGCTCGCAAAAGATCTCCTTTCCAAAAAATAGAGTTCGTTTTTCAGGGAGCAGTGGCTCCCTGACCTGCTGTCTTGACTTGCCCCGTATAATTGATATGATCCCCCCAACACTGACAAATTTTTTAATCACTTTGTAAATCCAATACTATGGAAACATTTACACTCGCCATTATCAGCATTACAATCGCGGTCTCCCTCTGGGTCAGAAGAAAGAAGAGCCCCCTTTTTATCTGGTACTCAGCGCTTTGTCTGTCTCTTTTTTTATTGGAGACGGGGCTTTTTTTTATGGGAATTTTTCCTTCTCTGTTCTGGACGGCTGTTCATTATTTAGGGGCTTTGGCCATTCCTCCTTTCAGCGTGGCTTTCAACAGGTACTTTCTCAATAATCGCCCGTTTTTATCCAAAAAGGCGATCGCCCTGACATGGATAGGCAGCGGGATTATCCTGTTTGCGTTTATTACTCCGTTTTCGCAGATAATCCCTCATCTGGATATCATTCCTTATTTTTATATAGGCATTATTATTTTTTATTGCTGTGGCGTTCTTATTTATTCAAAAAATTACAAAATACCGCATACGGATCGAATGAGAACGCGCTATATGCTGATCGCCTGTATCATTACAGCCGTGCTCAGCCTTTCGGATCTCTTGTCTTACTTCGGATTTGCGTTGCCTCATCTTTCGGCGATGGCTGTTTCGGCCCTGCTCTATTTTATCCTGATCGTGATAACCTATCCGGAATTGCCCGAATTCTATGAAATTATGGCAAAGGCGCTCCTTATCTTCATTATCGTGCTTTTCACAGCCATTTTGTTTGTGATTATTATTGGATTGTTCTGGAGGGGGCCATTGCCGCCGTTGAATACCATCCTGCTGGCGTCTTTAATCATCGTGATCGCGAATGAGCCTTTCAAAATGGTCTTGAAACAATTAGTTAATTATTTTTTCCCCGAAAGCAGAGGAGTATTTGCTTCCCTTTATGCATTTGACAAAGAGCTGGAGAGGGAAAAATCGATGTTGCTTTCCGAGATGGCCACCGGCTTGGCTCACGAAATTAGAAATCCTCTCGGTTCTATCAAAGGGGCAGCTCAATATCTGAGCAGCGACGCGAATGCTGAAAATCAGAAATTGCTTAACATCATCATAGAAGAAGTTGATCGCCTGAACGGATCCGTGTCGCAGTTTCTCAATTATGCCAAACCCTATACGTTGAATAAGCAACCGCAATCAATCGAACCGCTCGTGCATAAAGCCATATCCATCATCAAAGCCGATAATATTTCAGAAAATATCAAGATTGAAACCGAATTGAACACGGGTTTACCGTTGGTGGACATTGATGCCGAGCAAATGATGCAGGTGATTCTGAACATTGCAATTAACGCAGTCCAGGCCATGCCGGATGGAGGCATTTTAACATTTCGAACAGCCAAGGTCGAGAACGACGAAGGAACATCCGTCGCACTTTCTATCCGCGATACCGGACAGGGAATCCGGATGGAAGATTTGAAAAAAATCTTCAAACCCTTTTTCACGACCAAAAAGCGGGGGGTCGGCCTGGGTCTCGCACATTGTCTGCGGATCGTGAAAAAGCATGGAGGACGTATCCGGGTCAAGTCGATTCCGGGGCGGGGAAGCGTTTTTTATATTCGATTGACTGCTGTTGAGTAGAGAAGAGTGAAAAATTAAAATATCTACATGGTTAGGGTAGTTTTTCTTGAATAGAATTGACAGATGCAGCAATAAATAATACAAATACAGGTTGTAAAAACAGTTGATTTCAAACGGTTTGTAATGAAAAAGATTTTAATCGTCGATGATGAATTCAATATGCGCCTCGTCCTGGAGGCGATGCTCAAAAAGGAAGGATACAACGTTGCGTCTGCCTCGGACGGAGCAGAGGCGCTGAAGATCATCAGAGAGGATGAAATCAGTGTTGTGGTAACCGACCTCAAGATGCCAAAAATAGACGGCATGGAACTCCTTCGCCGGATCAGGGAGAATGATCCTTCCATCCCCGTTATTATTATCACGGCCCATGGAACGGTAAGCAATGCGGTTGATGCTCTTAAACAGGGGGCATTTGATTACATCACGAAGCCTTTCGAACAGGACGATTTAAAAAATGTGATCAGCAAAGCTGTTAAAACAAGGGATCTTGACGAAAAAGAAATCACGTCGGGAGTCCAGGATATAGATTGGTATGGAATTGTGGGCGAAAGCGAACAGATGGTCAAAGTTCGTGAATCAATCCAAACGGTTGCTCCTACCCAGACCACGGTCCTGATCACGGGGGAGACGGGTACGGGGAAAGAATTGATTGCCCAGGCCGTCCACAAAAACAGCCGACGCAAAGACAATCCCTTTATCAAGATTAATTGCGCCGCGATTCCGGAAAATCTTTTGGAAAGCGAGCTTTTCGGATATGAAAAGGGCGCTTTTACGGGAGCCGTCTATAAAAAACCGGGGCGATTTGAACTGGCTCATAAAGGAACTCTCTTTCTGGATGAAATCGGAGAGATACCCAAGGCCATGCAGGTAAAGCTCCTTCAGGTTATTCAAGACCAGGAGTTTGAAAGGGTTGGCGGCCTGAGGACGATCAAGGTTGATGTCAGACTGGTGGCCGCTACCAACCGTAATCTCTTGCAGGAGGTTAAGGAAGGGCAATTCCGGGAAGATCTCTATTACCGCCTGAATGTCTTTCCGATCCAGATTCCGCCTTTGCGGGAAAGAACGGGGGATATTATGCCTCTCGTGGAACATTTTTTAGAAAAATTCAATCGCAAAAATGATTGTGCGGTGAATCAGATCGATCCTAAAGTTCAGGAACTCTTTTCCAGCTATAGCTGGCCGGGTAATGTACGGGAACTGGAAAACCTGATCGAGAGGCTGATCCTGATTGCTAAAAATAATACGATTACCATCGATGATATCCCTGATGAGATGAAATCGGCAACAGAATCACAGAGCGCCTTGCGCTATGACCTGAATGGAAAATCCTTTAAAGATGCCATTAAGGAGCAGACCGAAGAAGTTGAAAAGGGGATGATCATCAAAACCCTTGAGGAATGTGAAGGCAATGTGACCAGGGCGGCAAACCAATTGGGCGTTAGCAGGAAGGGGTTGCAGCTCAAAATGATAAAGTACAATCTTAGGAAATAAAGGGACTGTTGATAAAGAGCCATCTGCGTTGTTGCGTAGCGCTCTCCGGTGCTCACGTATACATATACGCTGCGCTCCTCGGGCACCCCGGATAGTGATTAGGGGCAAGTGCGAGCCCTTGCTCACAGCCCATACGAGAGTCGATATTAGTTGTCATTGCGAGCGAAGCGAAGCAATCTCGGACGTGTCAGATGGAAAGACAATATTGTATTTACATTATGACAAATCCCAAAAACACCGTTCTTTACACAGGTGTCTCCAGCAATCTGAAAAAACGTATATTCGAGCATAAAGAAAAAAAGACAGTTGGGTTTTACAAAGAAGTATAATATTACAAAACTGGTTTATTACGAAGTTTGTGATACGCCCCTCAATGCGATAGCAAGAGAAAAGAAAATTGAAGCAGGATCGAGGCAGAAAAAAAATGATCTTGTCAACTCGATAAATCCATTGTGGGAAGATTTATATCACAGGATTTAGAATATTGAAAAAAGCCTTTGCCGGTCATTGCAGCAAAGCGAAGCAATCCCGGATTGAGAAATACTGAATGGCTAGAGATTGCCGCGTCGCTTGCGCTCCTCGCAATGACTCAGGTTATGATGTTGTACCACTAATAATCGGGTAGTTACCGCAATAAAAACGAGAGATTTGGAAAACTATGATCAACAGAATCGAAATCGGTTTCAAGAATGGCGTCCGGGATGCTCTGGGCGAGAAGATCGCAAGCCGGATTATTGGCCAATTGCATATGAACGTCGGCAAGGTCCGGACAGTAGAAGTGTACACGATCGAGGGAGACCTCTCTGCAGGCGAGTTAAAGACAATTGCCACGGGGCCCCTGCTCGATCCTATTATTCAGCACTGCGCGATCAATCGGGGGCTGGCCGATAAATTTGACTGGCTCGTGGAGGTCGGGTTCCGGCCGGGCGTTACGGACAACGTTGGAAAGACCGCAACAGAAGCGATCCGACTCCTGCAGGAAAAGGATCGGCCTGTGCGAGCATATACATCACGGCAATATGCGATTACCGGCAAGCTCTCCCGCAAGGATGTGGAGAGGATCGCCTCGGGGCTCCTCGCCAATGATCTGATCGAGCGCTATCAGATTGTCGCCGGCCAGGATTGGAATCCGAAAAAGGGGATGTCCGCTTATGCACCTCACGTAGTTGAAGAGGGGAAGCCTCATGTTGAGGAGATCGATCTGGATGTTGATGACGCGGCTCTCATGAAGATCAGCAACGATCGGGTTCTCGCGCTCCAACTCTATGAAATCAAGGCGATCCAGGGCTATCTGAAGAAGAAAGGTGTCCTGGCCGCCCGAAAGAAAATCGGGCTCGGCGAAAAGATCACCGATGTGGAGCTGGAAATGCTGGCGCAGACCTGGTCCGAGCACTGCAAACACAAGATCTTCAATGCGGCAATCGATTACCTGGAAGATGGAAAGTCAATGAAGATCAACTCCCTTTTTGACCGTTACATAAAGGGTTCGACGAAAAAGATCCGGGCCAAAATGGGACAAGGCGATTGGTGCCTTTCGGTGTTCGTTGACAACGCCGGGATTATCCGATTCAATGATGATTACAATCTTGTCTTTAAGGTGGAAACCCATAATTCCCCGTCAGCGCTCGATCCATACGGCGGAGCCCTGACCGGGATTGTCGGTGTAAATCGGGATCCCTTCGGAACGGGAAAAGGCGCGAGCCTCATCTTCAATACGGATGTCTTTTGCTTTGCATCCCCGTTTTATGCCAAGCAGTTGCCCAAGCGCATTCTGCATCCGCGGCGCATTTACGAAGGGGTACGGGAGGGCGTAGAACACGGCGGAAATAAGAGTGGCATTCCCACGGTGAACGGTTGCATCGTTTTTGATGACCGGTTTCTTGGGAAACCCCTTGTTTACTGCGGTACAGGAGGGATCATGCCGGCTCGCCTGAATGGCAAGCCGACCCACACCAAAGAAATCCGGCCCGGTGATCTCATTGTCATGACGGGAGGACGCATCGGAAAGGACGGTATTCACGGTGCGACCTTCTCCTCGGAAGAGCTGCATGAAGGCTCGCCGGTTACGGCCGTTCAGATCGGAGATCCGATCACCCAGAAGAAGATGACCGATTTTCTCACGATGGCGCGAAATCGGGATCTCTATCGCTGCATTACCGACAATGGTGCGGGAGGGCTCTCCTCCTCCATAGGCGAGATGGCGACCCTTTCCGGCGGTGCCGAGCTTGATCTGGAAAAGGCTCCTCTCAAGTACGCAGGGCTCAATCCCTGGGAGATCCTTTTATCGGAGGCCCAGGAGAGGATGTCACTTGCTGTCGATTCGAAAAAAATCGATGCCTTTCTGGCTCTAGCGAAAAAAATGGATGTGGAAGCAACGGTCCTGGGGCGATTCACAAGCACAGGGAAATTCCACGTCCGCTACGAGGGTAAAACAGTAGGCTGCCTGGATATGGAATTTCTCCACAAGGGATTGCCGCAGATGCGCCTTACTGCGCGGTGGATGCCACCCCGGCATGAGGAGTCCATCCTGCCCCAGCCGAAAGATATGGGGAAGGCTCTTTTACAGATGCTTTCACGCTTAAATATCTGCAGCAAGGAATCAGTTGTGAGGCAGTACGATCACGAAGTCCAGGGGGGGAGTGTCGTGAAGCCCCTGGTCGGCGCGGCAAACGATGGACCGTCCGACGCGGCGGTGATTCGCCCCCTGCTCGATTCATTCGAAGGCGTTGTCATTGCCAATGGTATCTGTCCGAAATACAGCGATATCGATACATATCATATGACCGCCTGTGCTATTGATGAGGCGATCCGGAACACGGTGGCTGTAGGCGGGAAACTGGGGACGATTGCAGGGCTCGATAATTTCTGCTGGTGCGATCCGGTTCAGTCGGAGAAGACACCCGATGGCGAGTACAAGCTGGCACAGCTCGTCCGCGCCAACCAGGCTCTCTATGATTATACGACAGCCTACGGGGTTCCGTGTATCTCCGGTAAGGACAGCATGAAGAATGATTACCAGATCGGCGGAACGAAAATCTCGATCCCGCCGACGCTCCTCTTTTCAACGATCGGCCGGATGGATGATGTCCGGAAAGCAGTTACAATGGATGCAAAAAGAGATGGCGATCTGGTCTATGTACTGGGAATGACCTATGACGAACTCGGCGGTTCCGAATGGTACGCCTCACAAGGTGTGATCGGGAATAAGGTTCCGAAAGTCAATGCGGCCAAGGCGAAGAAGCTTTATGCGGTGCTCGGAAAAGCTATGGACAAGGGGCTTGTCGCTTCGTGTCACGATTGCGCGGACGGAGGACTCGGAGTCGCTCTGGCGGAAACGGCGTTTTCCGGAGACTTGGGAATGGAAATCGATCTGGCGCGAGTGCCCGGCGACGGACTTAAGCGTGATGACACGCTCCTGTTCTCGGAATCGCAGAGCCGTTTTGTCGTGACGATTCGGCCCGAATCGAAAGTCGCCTTCGAGAAAATCATGAAAGGCAATACATTTGCCGCAATCGGGACTGTTTGTGCAAAGGAAATCTTTGAAGTGAAAGGCCTGGATGGAAAGATCATTATAAAGGAAAAAATCGGAAAGCTGAAAGAAGCTTGGCAAAAGCCGCTACGGTTTTAGCAGATTCAGAGTGAGGGGAAATCAGGAATTCTTCGCGCTCAGAATCCCAGCTTCCCTTTCGCTTATTAATAACCAAGCATAGAAATGCATAGACACGAATAAAAGAAGGTCACTTAGTACCAAGGAAAACATCATGCCGAAAAAAGTAAAATCGATTGTCTTGACCGGAAACGGTACAAATTGCGAAAGGGAGATGGCGCATGCCTGCAAATTGGCGGGTTCCGACGTAGTCGATATCGTCTATATCAGCGAGATACTCTATGGTGAGAAACGGCTCGACGATTATCATTTTCTTAACCTGCCGGGCGGCTTTCTGGATGGTGACGATCTCGGGTCTGCGAAAGCCGATGCGAATCGGATCATTAACTCGAAGGTAAAGGGCGGGAAAGAGAGCCTTTTCGACCAATTCAACAGGTTTATCAGCGAAGGCAAGCTGATCTTAGGGATATGCAATGGTTTTCAATTAATGGTTAAGCTAGGGCTTCTTCCTGCATTCGGGAATGAATACTTCCGGCAGACAGTGACCCTGACGTTCAACGATTCGGGACGATTTGAAGACCGATGGGCCTATCTCAAGATTAATGAAAAATCGCAATGTGTATTCACTCAAGGGATGAAGGGGGTCTATCTTCCCGTGCGCCACGGGGAGGGGAAGCTCATTCCGCAGAACGAGGCCGTTCTCAAAAAGCTCCATAAAAAAAACCTGGTCGTTGCCCAGTACTGCATGCCCGACATGATGACCATTGCCGAAGAGTATCCCTATAATCCAAATGGATCCATTGATGCGATTGCCGGGATTTGTGACGAGACAGGGCGTCTTTTCGGGATGATGCCTCACCCGGAGGCCTATACCCATCGAACAAATCATCCACGCTGGACGCGTGAAGAGTTGCCGGAAGAGGGAATGGGATTGACTTTTTTCAAAAACGCCGTTGAGTTTATTCGAAGCACAGAGTTTTAGAAAAGCCTGAATCGAACATTATGATGGATTTGAATCTGCGACATCTTTTTTCTGCATGAGAATCTGAGAGGGAGCCCGGGAGGTACCCCGAAGTATTCTGTATGACATTACCTTTCTTCGCGTAGCAGCCTTTCTGAGCCGCTATGCTGAGGCGGCGAGTTTGGGAGAAGGCTGCTTGACCTTAAAGTTAAAAGCCAAATCATTTTTCTATTCATATTTTTTTAGCAATCTCCGTAACAGAACCCGGTGTTTTCATCAGTGCTGTAGGTTTCAGAGCAATTCGAATTCTTTGAGCAGATCATCCGGGCAAAGCACAGATCTCTAGTCCGGATCAGGGAGAGCGAAAATGGAAAAAAAAATTATAGACTGCCGGGGACTGTCCTGTCCCCAGCCTGTTGTGGAAACAAAAAAAATCATAGACGAGTTTCAGGGAGACGAAATCGATGTTTTGTTGGATGATGAAACAGCTTTCGAGAACGTATCTCGCTTTGCTTCCACTCGGAATTGGATTGCCCGCAATATGGCCAGGGAGGAAGGCTGGGTGCGCCTCTCTCTGAAGCGCCAAAAAGTTGAGACCTGCCCGGTTCTTGCGCAGGCACAGGTGAAAACCATTCTGCTTTATTGTTCATCCGATATGATCGGGCGAGGGGATGATGAACTCGGCAGGCTGTTGATGCGGAATTTTATCAAGGCTCTTCTGGAAACCCCTCCCTTGCCGGATCGTATGATCTTCGTGAATGCGGGTGTAAAGCTCGTAACCGAAGGCTCTCCGGTTTTGGATACCTTGAAAGAGTTCGAGAACAGAGGAGTTGAGATTGCAGCATGCGGAACCTGTCTGGACTATTTCTCGCTAAAAGACAAGCTCAAGGTCGGAAAGATAACGAACATGTTCGATATCATTTCTGCGCTTCAGACATTCGATAAGGTGGTGCATCCTTGATTTATCTGGATAATGCGGCCACGAGCTTTCCGAAACCGGATTCGGTCTGGGAAGCAGTGGTCGCCTGCGGAAAACACAAGGGAGGCAACCCCGGCCGTAGCGGACACAAGCTGGCGGCGGAAGCGGCCCGCGAGGTATTTGCAGCAAGAGAAGCCGTTGCCGGACTGTTCAATGTAAGCGATTCCTCCCGGATTATTTTTACCGGCAATGCGACAGTCGCCTTGAACACGGCCCTGAACGGATTTTTGCGGGAAGGGGATCATGTTGTGACGTCCTCGATGGAACACAATTCGGTAATCAGGCCCCTCTACGCCCTTCAGCAAAAAAAACGGATCACGTTAACGGCGGTCCCATGCAGTTCTTTCGGGGAACTTGATCCCGACGATGTCTGCCGGGCAGTTGAGCCGAACACCCGGCTTGTCGTTCTGACGCATGCTTCCAATGTTTGCGGGACGATTCTTCCTATCGAGCTTGTAAAACAAAGGATCCCTGATATTCCGCTTCTGGTTGATGCAGCTCAAACGGCCGGAATTCTTCCAATTGATATCGTGAGTATGGGAATTGACCTGCTCGCCTTTTCCGGCCACAAGGGTTTGTTGGGTCCGATGGGAACAGGGGGGCTTTATGTTGCTCCGGAGATCAGCCTGTATCCTTTTATCTGTGGCGGTACCGGCAGCCGTTCGGAATCTCCGGAACAGCCTGATTTCCTGCCCGATGCCCTGGAATCCGGAACACTCAATGTGCCCGGATTATGCGGATTGCGTGCCGGAATTGAGTTTATCAGAGGACAAGAGATTACAGCCGTTCGGGCATATGAGTCGGGTTTGATGAAGATTCTGCTGGACGGCATTTCCGGCAGGAAAAAGATCAGACTTCAGGGTGCAGGAGATCCGGAGCGGCAGATCGCCGTAGTCTCTATCACGATGGACGGCATGGACCCGGCGGATGTTGCCGGGAGGCTGGACCGGGAATTCGGGATTGCCTGCAGGGCCGGGCTGCATTGCGCTCCGGAAGCGCATCGCACACTGGGTACTTTTCCCCAAGGAACGATTCGATTCTCTCCCAGCCGGTTTACAACGGAAGATGATATGCGGGAAACCGTACGCGCCTTGCATATCCTAGAAAGCGGGTAGAATGATGTTCGAAGATTCCAGTATGCGCTGTATCCTCATTCTCCCCTCGATCCACTTTGTCATGAAGTTGGAAAAAGAAGCATTGGCCCGGAATATTCCTGTCGAACTGATTCCCACCCCCAAACAGATTTCTTCAGATTGTGGAATGGCCGTCGAATTCAGTAGGGATAATCTGGCTCAAATTTTAGGATTATTGAAAGAGAAAAGTCTGCCGGAGGGAAAAATATTTTACCGATCCGACTCCGAATGGAGAGTTTTGAAGCCAGTCTAAAAGGAATCGACAGTTAGGAGAATGATATGTCTCAAGCAGTCTCAGCGGAAAAATTGATCGGGTATTTTCAAAAGGACGAATTTGCCCGTTTTATAGGTTGCGAGATAACCGATGCGGGAGAAGGTTGGGCAAAGGTCCGGATGGAGATTCGCCCGCACCATCTGAATGGTGTCGGAATTCTGCATGGGGGCGCGATTTTTACGGTGGCTGACCTGGCCGGTGCGGTTGCCGCAAATTCTCATGGAAATGTGGCAGTAGGGATCAGTTGCACGGTGACTTATATGAAACCTCCCAAAGGCAAATCGATCATCGCCACCGCACGGGAGATCTCAAGGAGCCGGAGAATCGGTCATTACGATATCGATATCGTGGACGGGGATTCCGGAGAGGCCATTGCAGCCTTTCAGGGTACCGCATTTTTCACGAATAAAGATTTAACGTATTTCGACACCCGTACATGAAAAGCGGCTTGCCAATATAAACGCTTGAGGGTACTTACTTTTTGGGATACAGATCTGCGGAACGAAAAGCAGGGGGATCCTTTTTTTTAATGCGTATTGAAAAAAAACCATCCTTATGGCGGCGATTCATAGAAATCGCCCAGCCTTATTTCTTTCCGGTAATTCCCGGCGGCACCTCAAAAATGCTCTTTCTAATGGCCATGCTCATGGCCTTTCTTTTCGGCATTGCCTTTCTGATTGTAACGGCGCTGGTTCAGACGGGTCATCATTATGCGCCGGAGCTGACGGAGAAGATCG
>DHHG01000278.1 GCA_002403175.1 Syntrophaceae bacterium UBA4778
ATGATGACAAGCTGACAACCAAGAGTCGCGGGGAGGGTGCTTACCGTAAAATTATTATTCTGCCGGCCAGGAAACCGGGCCAGCAACGGCAAAAGCGAGCCCGAACGCAACAGGGGGAACGAGCAATTTCGTAATTTCCTGAAAAATATCTAAAAGGGGGCGAGTTACTCGCCCTTTTTTAATTTGGGAGTCATTATTCCTCGACCCATAAAAAAGGAAAACGGAAAATATATTCGGTGTTAGATCAGATCGATACCATAGCAGCCATTTCAACACCGCCGGGTATAGGTGGGATAGGAATCATTCGGGTGAGCGGCCCGTTGGTGGAGGATATTGCTCGCAATCTCTTCCATCCCAGAAAGCCGGTTGAAATTTTTGAATCGAGGCGGTTCTATCATGGCGATATTGTCTCTATCGAAAATAAAAAAGTGATCGATGAAGTATTGGTTGTGCTTATGCGCAAGCCGAACTCGTACACCGGTGAAGACATTCTGGAGATTCATTGCCATGGCGGTCCTGTTATTTTGCAGTCCATCCTTGGTGAAATACTGAAAGCAGGGGCCGGACTTGCCCGACCGGGAGAATTTACGGAACGTGCGTTTCTCAATGGCCGATTGGATCTGGTGCAAGCCGAGGCCGTGATGGATATGATCTCAGCTAGAACGGATCAGGCTCTGGATCAGGCCGTTTCTTTACTGAAGGGTCGACTTTCGGATCAGATGCGTGAACTGCGCTCAGCCGCACTGGATCTTCTGGCCGGTTGGGAAGTTCTGATCGATTTTCCAGATGAAGAAGATGCGGAGGTCTCAAATTCCGATACTGTCCCCAGAATCGATAAGATCATTTGTGATATTAATAGCTTACTTTTAACTTATAGAGAGGGGAAGCTTCTCAGGGATGGAGTGAGCACGGTGATAACCGGGAGGACCAATGTTGGAAAATCGAGTCTTCTGAACCGCATCCTGGAAGAAGAGCGGGCTATAGTAACGGCAATTCCCGGTACGACCAGAGATTTTCTTTCCGAAAGCATCAATATAAATGGGATCCCGATGACATTAACCGATACAGCCGGAATCAGGGAATCGGAAGATACAATCGAACGCATCGGCATAAAGAAGGTCTGGGAAAAGCTGGAATCGGCTGATGCCGTAATTTTTGTTGTCGATGGAAGCACGCCCCTTGCGGATGAGGATCGGTCCGTAATGGAGAAGATCTGCGGGAAAAGCATTATTGTTGCGGTGAACAAGAAGGATTTGCCGCAAATTATATCGCGGGGGGAAATAGAGGATATTTTGCCCGGTGTCGAACTGGTAAGTATCTCGGCAAAATATGGGGACGGAATCGATAAGCTCAGGGAAAAATTGTACAGCCTGGCAGTGGGGAAAGAGGAGATAAACCGGAATAAAACCGTGATTTCCAATATCCGGCATAAGGATGCCCTGGAGAAAGCCCGGGAAAAACTTCTTCAAGCCAGGCAAAATATGATTAAAAAATTTTCAGCCGATGTTGTTGCTTGTGATCTCCGGGAAGCACTCGGATTTCTTGGAGAAATTGTAGGTGAGTCGACGAGGGAGGACGTACTGGAACGGATATTCTCCAACTTCTGTATCGGAAAATAGCGGCTGGCGTCGCAGTGACAAGTGACGGGTAACGGGTGACAAGCGGGACAGATTAGGTCTGTCACGCTGCAGGCGTGAGGTGATTTGGCTTCGGCATTAGCCGAAGATGCTTCATTTTTTATGTTGCTTATGCCCATAATCTATGTTAATTCGCTCCATCTTTTGGAAAGTATAGAAAATAAATGGAAACTGAAGAACTGAATTGCTTAAACCATACTGCCCGGCAGATGAGAATACAAATCCTCCGGATGCTCCACTGCGCAAAGTCGGGACACACCGGCGGATCGCTTTCCGCAACCGATATCATCACCGCCCTTTATTTCCATCTTCTTCGGCACCGTCCCGACGATCCGTCCTGGCCCGAAAGGGACCGATTCGTCCTTTCTAAAGGGCATGCCGCGCCAGCATTATATGCCGCCCTGGCGATGACCGGTTATTTCGACCCGAAAGAGCTGATGACATTGCGACGCCTGAATAGCTGTTTGCAAGGTCATCCCGATATGCTCAAAACGAAAGGGGTCAATGCCTCTTCGGGATCTTTGGGACAGGGACTTTCTATTGCGAACGGTATGGCGATGGGTATGCGGCTGGACGGGCTTGATTCGAACGTTTATGTTTTGCTCGGAGATGGTGAATTACAGGAAGGGCAGGTATGGGAGGCGGCAATGACCGCTGCCCACTATCGTCTCGGAAAAGTTATGGCCATTGTCGATAACAACGGTCTGCAAATCGACGGAGCCGTTCAGGACATCATGGGAATCGAACCCCTTCCCGAAAAATGGAGAGCATTCGGATGGGATGTTCAGGTCATCGATGGCCATGATATGTCGCAGATTATTTCGGCGCTGCAATATGCGAGATCGAAAAAGATGGTTGATAAACCTTCAGTGGTGATTGCGAAAACGGTCAAAGGGAAGGGCGTTTCCATTTTCGAAAACAAGGTGAAATATCACGGTACGCCCCCCAACGATGAGGAGCTCGCTCAGGCCCTGAAAGAACTTGGAGAAGCATAGTGGAAGTTTTAGGAATCAGAGAGACATACGGCGAAGTTTTACTCGAGCTGGGCCGTTCCGATAACCGAATCGTCGCCCTCGATGCCGATCTATCGGGATCGACTATGACCAAGCTCTTTGCCAAAGAGTTTCCTGATCGATTCTTCAATATGGGAGTTTCCGAGCAGGATATGATCGGAACCGCAGCGGGTCTGGCGCTTTCCGGGAAGATTCCGTTTGTCAGTTCGTTTGCAATTTTTGCCACCGGGCGTGTCTGGGAACAGATCCGGCAAGCCGTTGCGTATCCTAAACTGAATGTTAAGATTGTTGCGAGCCATGGCGGAATCTGTGTCGGTGAAGACGGAGCCTCTCACCAGTCACTGGAAGATGTTAGCCTGATGCGGGTAATCCCTCATATGACGGTAATTGTTCCCGCGGACGGTATCGAATTAAGAAGCATTATTAAAACAGCCCTCGATACTCCCGGTCCCTTCTATATCCGTTCATCGCGGATGAAATTCCCGATTATTTACCCGAACGGGACCTCTTTCCGGATTGGTCGGGGAGATATCCTTAGCGAAGGAACAGATGTGACCGTTATTGCAGCCGGTCTCATGGTTTCCGAAGCGCTTAAGGCAGCCGACCTTTTGAAAGTGGAAGGGATATCCGCCCGCGTTGTCAATATGTCGAGCATCAAACCTATCGATGTAGATCTGATCGTGGACAGTGCCCGAAAAACAGGGGCGATTGTAACGGCCGAGGAACATTCGACGGTAGGAGCCTTGGGTGGCGCCGTTTGTGAAGTATTGGCCGAAAATCATCCGGTTCCCGTACGTATGCTGGGGGTCAGAGATCGCTTCGGCACATCCGGAACAGGTGCTGAGTTGCTTGCGCACTATGGTCTCAATGCAGCCAACATCGTAATGCTCGCAAAAGATCTCCTTTCCAAAAAATAGAGTTCGTTTTTCAGGGAGCAGTGGCTCCCTGACCTGCTGTCTTGACTTGCCCCGTATAATTGATATGATCCCCCCAACACTGAAAAATTTTTAATCACTTTGTAAATCCAATACTATGGAAACATTTACACTCGCCATTATCAGCATTACTATCGCTGTCTCCCTCTGGGTCAGGAGAAAGAAGAGCCCCCTTTTTATCTGGTACTCAGCGCTTTGTCTGTCTCTTTTTTTATTGGAGACGGGGCTTTTTTTTATGGAAATTTTTCCTTCTCCGTTCTGGACGGCTGTTCATTACTTAGGGGCTTTGGCCATTCCTCCTTTCAGCGTGGCTTTCAACAGGTACTTTCTCAATAATCGCCCTTTTTTATCCAAAAAGGCGATCGCGGTGACATGGATAGGTAGCGGGATTATCCTGTTTGCGTTTCTTACTCCGTTTTCGCAGATAATCCCTCATCTGGATATCATTCCTTATTTTTATATAGGCATTATTATTTTTTATTGCTGTGGCGTTCTTTTTTATTCAAAAAATTACAAAATACCGCACACGGATCGAATGAGAACGCGCTATATGCTGATCGCCTGTATCATTACAGCCATGCTCAGCCTTTCGGATCTCTTGTCTTACTTTGGATTTGCGTTGCCCCATCTTTCGGCGATGGCGGTTTCGGCCCTGCTCTATTTTATCCTGATCGTGATAACCTATCCGGAATTGCCCGAATTCTATGAAATTATGGCAAAGGCGCTCCTTATCTTCATTATCGTGCTTTTCACAGCCATTTTGTTTGTGATTATTATTGGATTGTTCTGGAGGGGGCCATTGCCGCCCTTGAATACCATCCTGCTGGCATCTTTAATCATCGTGATCGCGAATGAGCCTTTCAAAATGGTCTTGAAACAATTAGTTAATTATTTTTTCCCCGAAAGCAGAGGGGTATTTGCTTCCCTTTATGCATTTGACAAAGAGCTGGAGAGGGAAAAATCGATGTTGCTTTCCGAGATGGCCACCGGCTTGGCTCACGAAATTAGAAATCCACTCGGTTCTATCAAAGGGGCAGCTCAATATCTGAGCAGCGATGCGAATGCTGAAAATCAGAAATTGCTCAACATCATCATAGAAGAAGTCGATCGCCTGAACGGATCCGTGTCGCAGTTTCTCAATTACGCCAAACCCTATACGTTGAATAAGCAACCGCAATCAATCGAACCGCTCGTGCATAAAGCCATATCCATCATCAAAGCCGATAATATTTCAGAAAATATCAAGATTGAAACCGAATTGAACACGGGTTTACCGCTGGTGGACATTGATGCCGAGCAAATGATGCAGGTGATTCTGAACATTGCAATTAACGCAGTCCAGGCCATGCCGGATGGAGGCATTTTAACCTTTCGAACAGCCAAGGTGGAGAATGACGAAGGAACATCCGTCGCCCTTTCCATCCGCGATACCGGACAGGGAATCCGGATGGAAGATTTGAAAAAGATCTTCAAACCCTTTTTTACGACCAAAAAGCGGGGGGTCGGCCTGGGTCTCGCACATTGTTTGCGAATCGTGAAAAAGCATGGAGGACGTATCCGGGTCAAGTCGATTCCGGGGCGGGGTAGCGTTTTTTATATTCGATTGACTGCTGTTGAGTAGAGATAAAATATCTGGATGGT
This sequence comes from Syntrophaceae bacterium UBA4778, assembly GCA_002403175.1. Next base: position 5,227 of record DHHG01000278.1, read on the forward strand.
TACAGTAGTTTTTCTTGAATAGAATTGACAGATGCAGCAATAAATAATACAAATACAGGTTGTAAAAACAGTTGATTTCAAACGGTTTGTAATGAAAAAGATTTTAATCGTCGATGATGAATTTAATATGCGCCTCGTCCTGGAGGCGATGCTCAAAAAGGAAGGATACAACGTTGCGTCTGCCTCGGACGGAGCAGAGGCGCTGAAGATCATCAGAGAGGATGAGATCAGTGTTGTGGTAACCGACCTCAAGATGCCAAAAATAGACGGCATGGAACTCCTTCGCCGAATCAGGGAGAATGATCCTTCTGTCCCCGTTATTATAATCACTGCCCATGGAACGGTAAGCAATGCGGTTGATGCCCTTAAACAGGGGGCATTTGATTACATCACGAAGCCTTTTGAACAGGACGATTTAAAAAATGTGATCAGCAAAGCTGTTAAAACAAGGGATCTTGACGAAAAAGAAATCACGTCGGGAGCCCAGGATATAGATTGGTATGGAATTGTGGGCGAAAGCGAACAGATGGTCAAAGTTCGTGAATCAATCCAAACGGTTGCTCCTACCCAGACCACGGTCCTGATCACGGGAGAGACGGGTACGGGGAAAGAATTGATTGCCCAGGCCGTCCACAAAAACAGCCGACGCAAGGACAACCCCTTTATCAAGATTAATTGCGCCGCGATTCCGGAAAACCTTTTGGAAAGCGAGCTTTTCGGATATGAAAAGGGCGCTTTTACGGGAGCCGTCTATAAAAAACCGGGGCGATTTGAACTGGCTCATAAAGGAACTCTCTTCCTGGATGAAATCGGAGAGATACCCAAGGCCATGCAGGTAAAGCTCCTTCAGGTTATTCAAGACCAGGAATTTGAAAGGGTTGGCGGCCTGAAGACGATCAAGGTGGATGTCAGACTGGTGGCCGCTACCAACCGTAATCTCTTGCAGGAGGTTAAGGAAGGGCAATTCCGGGAAGATCTCTATTATCGTCTGAATGTCTTTCCGATCCAGATTCCGCCTTTGCGGGAAAGAACGGGGGATATTATGCCTCTCGTGGAACATTTTTTAGAAAAATTCAATCGCAAAAATGATTGTGCGGTGAATCAGATCGATCCTAAAGTTCAGGAACTCTTTTCCAGCTATAGCTGGCCGGGTAATGTACGGGAACTGGAAAACTTGATCGAAAGGCTGATCCTGATTGCTAAAAATAATACGATTACCATCGAAGATATCCCTGATGAGATGAAATCGGCAACAGAATCACAGAGCGCTTTGCGCTATGACCTGAATGGAAAATCCTTTAAAGATGCCATTAAGGAGCAGACCGAAGAAGTTGAAAAGGGGATGATCATCAAAACCCTTGAGGAATGTGAAGGCAATGTGACCAGGGCTGCAAGCCAATTGGGTGTTAGCAGGAAGGGGTTGCAGCTCAAAATGATAAAGTACAATCTCAGAAAGTGAAACTATGATCAACAGAATCGAAATCGGTTTCAAGAATGGCGTCCGGGATGCCCTGGGCGAGAAGATCGCAAGTCGGATTATTGGCCAATTGCATATGAACGTGGACAAGGTCCGGACAGTAGAAGTGTACACGATCGAGGGAGACCTCTCTGCAGACGAGCTAAAGGCAATTGCCACCGGGCCCCTGCTCGATCCTATCATTCAGCACTGCGCGATCAATCGGGGGCTGGCCGATAAATTTGACTGGCTCGTGGAGGTTGGGTTCCGGCCGGGCGTTACGGACAACGTTGGAAAGACCGCAACAGAAGCGATCCGACTCCTTCTGGAAAAGGACCGGTCCGTGCGGGCATATACGTCACGGCAATACGCGATTTCGGGTAATCTCTCCCGCAAGGACGTGGAGAAGATTGTTTCGGGACTTCTCGCCAACGATCTGATCGAGCGCTATCAGATTGTCGCTGGCCAGGATTGGAATCCGAAAAAGGGGATGCCCGCTTATGCCCCTCACGTAGTTGAAGAGGGGAAACCTCATGTTGAAGAGATCGATCTGGATGTTGACGACGCGGCCCTCATGAAGATCAGCAACGATCGGGTTCTTGCGCTCCAACTCTATGAAATCAAGGCGATCCAAGGATATTTGAAAAAGAAAGGTGTCCTGGCCGCCCGAAAGAAAATCGGGCTCGGCGAAAAGATCACCGATGTGGAGCTGGAAATGCTGGCGCAGACCTGGTCCGAGCACTGCAAACACAAGATCTTCAATGCAGCGATCGATTACCTGGAAGATGGAAAGTCAATGAAGATCAACTCCCTTTTTGACTGTTATATAAAGGGTTCGACGAAAAAGATCCGGGCCAAAATGGGAAAAGGCGATTGGTGCCTTTCGGTGTTCGTTGACAACGCCGGGATTATCCGATTCAACGATGATTACAATCTTGTCTTCAAGGTGGAAACCCATAATTCCCCGTCAGCGCTCGATCCATACGGCGGAGCCCTGACCGGGATTGTCGGCGTAAATCGGGATCCCTTCGGAACGGGAAAGGGCGCGAGCCTCATCTTCAATACGGATGTCTTCTGTTTTGCATCCCCGTTTTATGCCAAGCAGTTGCCCAAGCGCATTCTGCATCCCCGGCGCATTTACGAAGGGGTTCGGGAGGGCGTAGAACACGGCGGCAATAAGAGCGGAATTCCCACGGTGAACGGCTGCATCGTTTTTGACGACCGGTTTCTTGGGAAGCCCCTTGTTTACTGCGGTACAGGAGGGATCATGCCGGCTCGCCTGAATGGCAAGCCGACGCACACGAAAGAAATTCGACCTGGTGATCTCATTGTCATGACGGGAGGACGCATCGGAAAGGATGGTATTCACGGTGCGACCTTCTCCTCGGAAGAGCTGCATGAAGGCTCGCCGGTTACGGCTGTTCAGATCGGAGATCCGATCACCCAGAAAAAGATGACCGATTTTCTCACGATGGCGCGAAATCGGGATCTCTATCGCTGCATTACCGACAATGGTGCGGGAGGGCTCTCCTCCTCCATAGGCGAGATGGCGACCCTTTCCGGCGGTGCCGAGCTTGATCTGGAAAAGGCTCCTCTCAAGTACGCAGGGCTCAATCCCTGGGAGATCCTTTTATCGGAGGCTCAGGAGAGGATGTCGCTTGCTGTCGATCCGAAAAAAATTGATGCCTTTCTGGCTCTAGCGAAAAAAATGGATGTGGAAGCAACGGTCCTGGGGCGATTCACAAGCACAGGGAAATTACACGTCCGCTACGAGGGTAAAACAGTAGGCTGCCTGGATATGGAATTTCTCCACAAGGGATTGCCGCAGATGCGCCTTACTGCGCGGTGGACGCCACCCCGGCATGCTGAGCCCATCCTGCCCCAGCCAAAAGATATGGGGAAGGCACTTTTACAGATGCTTTCACGCTTAAATATCTGCAGCAAGGAATCGGTTGTGCGGCAGTACGATCACGAAGTCCAGGGGGGGAGTGTCGTGAAGCCTCTGGTCGGTGTGGCAAACGACGGACCGTCCGATGCGGCGGTGATTCGTCCCCTGCTCGATTCGTTCGAAGGTGTTGTCATTGCCAATGGTATCTGTCCGAAATACAGCGATATCGATACATATCATATGACCGCCTGTGCTATTGATGAGGCGATCCGGAATACGGTGGCTGTAGGCGGGAAACTGGGGACGATTGCAGGGCTCGATAACTTCTGCTGGTGCGATCCGGTTCAGTCGGAGAAGACTCCCGATGGCGAGTACAAGCTGGCACAGCTCGTCCGCGCCAACCAGGCTCTCTATGATTATACGACAGCTTACGGGGTTCCGTGTATCTCCGGTAAGGACAGCATGAAGAATGATTACCAGATCGGCGGAACGAAGATCTCGATTCCGCCGACGCTCCTCTTTTCAACGATCGGCCGGGTGGATGATGTCCGGAAAGCAGTTACGATGGATGCAAAAGGAGATGGCGATCTGGTCTATGTACTGGGAATGACCTATGACGAGCTCGGTGGTTCCGAATGGTTCGCCTCACAAGGTGTGATCGGGAATAATGTTCCCAAGGTCAATGCAGTGACCGCGAAAAAGCTCTATGCGGCGCTCGGAAAGGCAATGGACAAGGGGCTTGTCGCTTCGTGTCACGATTGCGCGGACGGGGGGCTTGGAGTTGCTCTGGCGGAGACTGCGTTTTCCGGAGGCTTGGGAATGGAAATCGACTTGGCGCGGGTGCCCGCCGATAGAATTAAGCGCGACGACACGCTCCTCTTCTCCGAATCGCAGAGCCGTTTTGTCGTTTCGATTCGGCCCGAATCGAAAACCCCCTTCGAGAAAATCATGAAAGGCAATACATTTGCCGAAATCGGGACTATTTGTGCAAAGGGAATCTTTGAAGTGAAAGGCCTGGAGGGAAAGGTCATTATAAAGGAAAAAATCGGAAAGCTGAAAGAAGCTTGGCAAAAGCCGCTGCGCTTTTAACAGATTCAGAGTGAGGGAGGGCTGAGGAAAGGAAATCAAGAATTCTTCGCGCTCTCAGAATCCCAGCTTCCCTTATGCAGATTAATACCCAAGCAGAGAAATGCATAAACAAGGAAAAGAAGGTCACTTATTACGAAGGAAAACATCATGCCGAAAAAAGTAAAATCGATCGTCCTGACCGGAAATGGAACAAACTGTGAAAGGGAAATGGCCCATGCCTGCAAATTGGTGGGTTCCGACATAGTAGATATCGTCTATATCAGCGAGATACTCTATGGTGAGAAGCGGCTCGACGATTATCATTTTCTTAACCTGCCGGGCGGCTTTCTGGATGGTGACGATCTCGGGTCTGCGAAAGCCGATGCGAATCGGATCATTCACTCGAAGGTAAAGGGCGGGAAAGAAAGCCTCTTTGACCAATTCAACAGGTTTATCAGCGAAGGCAAGCTGATATTAGGGATATGCAATGGTTTTCAATTAATGGTTAAGCTAGGGCTTCTTCCTGCATTCGGAAATGAATACTTCCGACAGACAGTGACCCTGACGTTCAACGATTCGGGACGATTTGAAGACCGATGGGCCTATCTCAAGATAAATGAAAAATCGCAATGTGTATTCACTCAAGGGATGAAGGGGGTCTATCTTCCCGTGCGCCACGGCGAAGGGAAGCTCATTCCGCAGAACGAGGCCGTTCTCAAAAAGCTCCATAAAAAAAACCTGGTCGTTGCCCAGTACTGCATGCCCGACATGACGACCATTGCCGAAGAGTATCCCTATAATCCAAATGGATCCATTGATGCGATTGCCGGGATCTGTGACGAGACAGGACGCCTTTTCGGGATGATGCCTCACCCGGAGGCCTATACCCATCGAACAAATCATCCACGCTGGACGCGTGAAGAGTTGCCGGAAGAGGGAATGGGATTGGCTTTTTTCAAAAACGCCGTTGAGTTTATTCGAAGCTCAGAGTTTTAGAAAAGCCTGAATCGAACATTATGATGGATTTGAATCTGCGATATCTTTTTTCTGTATGAGAATCTGAGAGGGGGCCCGGGAGGTACCCCGAAGTATTCTGTATGACATTGCCTTTCTTTGCGTAGCAGCCTTTCTGAGCCGCTATGCTGAGGCGGCGAGTTTGGGAGAAGGCTGCTTGACCTTAAAATTAAAGCCAAATCAATTTTCTATTCATAGTTTTTTAGCAATCTCCGTAACAGAACCTGTGTTTTCATTAGTGCTTTAGGTTCAGAGCAATTCGAATGCTTTGAGCAGATCATCCGGGCAAAGCACAGTTCGGTAGTCCGGATCAGGGAGAGCGAAAATGGAAAAAAAAATTATAGATTGCCGGGGACTGTCCTGTCCCCAGCCTGTTGTGGAAACAAAAAAAGTCATAGACGAGTTTCAGGGAGACGAAATCGATGTTTTGTTGGATGATGAAACAGCTTTCGAGAACGTATCTCGCTTTGCTTCCACTCGGAATTGGATTGCCCGCAATATGGCCAGGGAGGAAGGCTGGGTGCGCCTCTCTCTGAAGCGCCAAAAAGTTGAGACCTGCCCGGTTCTTGCGCAGGCACAGGTTAAAACGATTCTGCTCTATTGCTCATCCGATATGATCGGGCGAGGGGACGATGAACTCGGCAGGCTATTGATGCGGAATTTTATCAAGTCTCTTCTGGAAACCCCTCCCTTGCCGGATCGCATGGTATTCGTGAATGCGGGTGTAAAGCTCGTAACCGAAGGCTCTCCGGTTCTGGATACCTTGAAAGAGTTCGAGAACAGAGGGGTTGAGATTGCAGCATGCGGAACCTGTCTGGACTATTTCTCGCTAAAAGACAAGCTCAAGGTCGGAAAGGTAACGAACATGTTCGATATCATTTCTGCGCTTCAGACCTTCGATAAGGTGGTGCATCCTTGATTTATCTGGATAATGCGGCCACGAGCTTTCCGAAGCCGGATTCGGTCTGGGAAGCAGTGGTCGCTTGCGGAAAACACAAGGGAGGCAACCCCGGCCGGAGCGGACACAAGCTGGCGGCGGAAGCGGCCCGCGAGGTATTTGCAGCAAGAGAGGCCGTTGCCGGACTGTTCAATGTAAGCGATTCCTCCCGGATTATTTTTACCAGTAATGCGACAGTTGCCTTGAACACAGCCCTGAACGGATTTTTGAGGGAAGGGGATCATGTTGTGACGTCCTCGATGGAACACAATTCGGTAATCAGGCCCCTCTACGCTCTTCAGCAAAAAAAACGGATCACGTTAACGATGGTCCCATGCAGTTCCTCCGGAGAACTTGATCCGGACGATGTCTATCGCGCAGTAGAGCCGAATACCCGGCTCCTTGTTCTGACGCATGCTTCCAATGTTTGCGGGACGATTCTTCCCATCAAGCTTGTAAAACAAAGGGTCCCTGAGATTCCGCTTCTGGTTGATGCGGCTCAAACGGCCGGAATTCTTCCAATTGATGTCGTGAGTATGGGAATTGACCTGCTCGCCTTTTCCGGCCACAAGGGTTTGTTGGGTCCGATGGGAACAGGGGGGCTTTATGTTGCTCCGGAGATCAGCCTGTATCCTTTTATCTGTGGTGGTACCGGCAGCAGTTCGGAATCTCCGGAACAGCCTGATTTCCTGCCCGATGCCCTGGAATCCGGAACACTCAATGTACCCGGATTATGCGGATTGCGTGCGGGAATTGAGTTTATCAGAGGACAAGAGATTACAGCTGTTCGGGCATATGAGTCGGGTTTGATGAAGATTCTGCTGGACGGCATTTCCGGCAGGAAAAAGATCAGACTTCAGGGTGCAGGAGATCCGGAGCGGCAGATCGCCGTCGTCTCTATCACGATGGACGGCATGGACTCTGCGGATGTTGCCGGAAGGCTGGACCGGCAATTCGGTGTTGCCTGCAGGGCCGGCCTGCATTGCGCTCCGGAAGCACATCGCACGCTGGGTACTTTTCCCCAGGGAACGATTCGACTCTCTCCCAGCCGGTTTACCACGGAAGATGATATGCGGGAAACCGTTCGTGCCTTGCATATCATAGAAAGCGGTTAGAATGATGGTTGAAGATTCCAGTATGCGCTTTATCCTCATCCTCCCCTCGATCCACTTTGTCATGAAGCTGGAAAAAGAAGCATTGGCCCGGAATATTTCTTTCGAACTGATCCCCACTCCCAAACAAATTTCTTCAGATTGTGGAATGGCCGTCGAATTCAGCAGGGATAATCTGGCTCAAATATTATCACTGATGAAAGAGAAAGGCCTGCCGGAGGGCAAAATATTTTACCGATCCGACTCCGAATGGAGCGTTTTGAAGCCAGTCTAAAAGAAATCATTAGCATTAGGAGAATGATATGTCTCAAGCAGTCTCAGCCGAAAAATTGATCGGGTATTTTCAAAAGGACGAATTTGCCCGTTTCATAGGTTGCGAGATAACCGATGCGGGAGAGGGTTGGGCAAAGGTCCGGATGGAGATCCGCCCGCACCATCTGAATGGTGTCGGTATTTTGCATGGGGGCGCGATTTTTACGGTGGCTGACCTGGCCGGCGCGGTTGCAGCAAATTCGCATGGCAATGTGGCGGTAGGGCTCAGTTGCACGGTGACCTATATGAAACCTCCCAAAGGCAAATCGATCATCGCCACCGCACGGGAGATTTCAAAAAGCCGGAGAATCGGTCATTACGATATCGATATCGTGGACGGGGATTCCGGAGAAGCCATCGCAACCTTTCAGGGTACCGCTTATTTCACGGATAAAGATATAACGTATTTCGACACGCGAACATGAAAAGCGGCTTGCCAATATAAACGCTTGAGGGTACTTACTTTTTGGGATACAGATCTGCGCAATGAAAAGCAGGGGAGCCTTTTTTTAATGCGTATTGAAAAACCATCCTTATGGCGCCGATTCATTGAAATCGCCCAGCCTTATTTCTTTCCGGTAATTCCCGGCGGCACCTCAAAAATGCTCTTTCTAATGGCCATGCTCATTGCCTTTCTTTTCGGCATTGCCTTTCTGATTGTAACGGCTCTGGTTCAAACGGGCCATCACTACGCGCCGGAGCTGACGGAGAAGATCG
>DHHG01000335.1 GCA_002403175.1 Syntrophaceae bacterium UBA4778
AGCTTCTTTAGAAACCGCTCGATCTGTTTTCGGGTACCGATGACGATTGCATCTGTCCGTTCAAGACTGCAATCCACAGTTCCCCTTGCAACGGCGACATCGCCGCCAATGGAGAGCATCTCCTGTTTGAGTATATTCGCCACTTTGCTTTCAATGCCTTCCAGCAGCACATTGGCATTCACCATCTTTGGCGACATGGATTCTATTCCGTAAGCCTCCACGCCTATTCTGAGCAAAGAATCGACTGCCTGTTGTCGAGATGAAATCTGTATTATTCTTGGGTTATGATTCATACCAGCACGCCGGGAATTAAATTGGATGGGGTTGTACTGTGTTGACTTCTCTCTACAATGCCTAGAGATAAAAAAAAATGGGTGAAAAAACTTTCACCCATTTTGAAATAATATTTACGCAGCAGAGAATTCCTGCGGTCCTCCTTGGACCCTCATATTGATAATCGAATCGAGTTCATCGGCATTCAAGACCTCTTTTTCCAGCAATTCGCCTGCTATACGGTTGAGAATTTCCAGATTATCCATGAGAATTTTCTTGGCCTTTTCGTAATTGGAATAGACAATTCGCGAAACTTCTTCATCGATCTTTTTCGCGGTTTCCTCACTGTAATCCTTGTGAGTTGCAAATTCGCGACCCAGGAATATCTGATCCTCCTTTTTTCCGTAACTGAGCGGCCCCATCGTTTCGCTCATTCCCCATTCACAGACCATCTTTCTGGAAATCTCCGTGGCTCTTTCGATATCATTGCCCGATCCGGTCGTGAAGTCCTTCATGACAATCTCCTCGGCCGCCCTTCCACCGAGCAGGATAGCGATATTGTTCATCAGATATTCTCTCGGATAGGTATGCATTTCGTTGGTCGGCAACTGCTGAGTCAGTCCGAGGGCTCTACCACGCGGGATAATGGTTATCTTGTGGATCGGATCGGTACCCGGGAGCATTTTGGCTACAAGGGCGTGACCCGATTCGTGATAGGCAGTTACCTTCTTTTCATGATCACTGATAACCATGCTTTTTCGTTCCGTTCCCATGAGCACTTTGTCTTTCGCGTACTCGAAATCGGCCATGCTCACCTTGTCTTTATTAAGCCGGGCCGCATTCAGGGCAGCCTCATTGACCAAGTTTTCGATATCCGCACCGGAGAATCCCGGGGTTCCTCTAGCCAGAACACCGAAATCAACCTGTCCGTCCAAAGGCGTTTTCTTCGCATGGACTTCAAATATCTTTTCTCGGCCTCTTACATCAGGAAGTGGCACAACTACCTGCCGATCGAATCTTCCCGGCCTGAGAAGAGCCGGATCAAGAACGTCCGGACGGTTTGTGGCAGAAACGAGAATGACTCCCTCATTGGATTCGAATCCGTCCATTTCGACCAGTAATTGATTGAGGGTTTGTTCGCGCTCGTCATGTCCGCCTCCCAAACCGGCACCGCGATGTCGGCCGACAGCATCAATTTCATCGATAAAGATGATGCAGGGGGCACTTCTTTTGCCCTGGTTGAAAAGATCGCGGACACGGGATGCACCGACCCCGACAAACATTTCCACGAAATCGGACCCGCTGATCGTAAAGAAAGCGACATCCGCCTCGCCGGCAATGGCTCTGGCCAGAAGCGTTTTCCCCGTACCGGGCGCGCCTACCAGAAGGACGCCTTTCGGAATCCTTCCCCCGAGGCGGGTAAACTTCTTTGGATCGCGCAGGAATTCCACTATTTCCTTCAGTTCGGCTTTGGCTTCTTCGATGCCTGCAACATCATCAAAGGTGACCCGTTTGCTTTTTTCATTCATGAGTCGAGCACGGCTTTTTCCAAAGGCCATCGCCTTTCCGCCTCCGGCCTGCATCTGTCGCATAAAGAAGATCCAGACACCGATCAGAAGAAGGGTCGGGAACCAGGAAACAAGGACAGTCATATACCAGGGCGATTCCTCTGAAGGTTTCGCAGCAATCCGAACACCCTTTTCCCTCAGATGAGGGACAAGGGAAACATCCTTCGGAGCATAGGTTTTGAAATTCTTTCCCCCTTGCATGCTGCCGAAAATATTCTCACCCTGAATGGTAACTTCCACAACCTGGCCCTTATCGACCGCAGTGACAAAATCACTGAAGATCAGCTCTTCCCTGGCACTACGCGGTTGATTGAACATATGGTAGAGCAGAATAAAAATAAGGCTGATAACCAGCCATAATGCGATATTTTTTTGCAATGAACTCAAAACTTTTTACTCTCCTTTAATCGAAGCGAAATATCTTCGGTGCAGCCCGTCCAATCCGCAAATTGCAATGGACAGGTGAATGCGACAAAAATTCTGATTGGTCCGGGACTGCTTCCGTAAAGAGTCCTTGTAACACTTTTTACGGAATTCCTCTTTTTTTCCTCGAATTCTGAACTGCGGAAAAACCGTATCTTTTTATACCATTTTCGAAATGATTTCAAATGATTTCTACTTTTAAAATTCTCTTCGTCCCTTCCGTAACCATGGCTTTATCGCTCAATCTCATTCCGATGATCCATAGGACACTGTCCCTGTCGACCAGAAGGGGTATCTGCGGCCTGCGAAAACGGGCAATCTTGGCATCAATGAAAAAATCGCTGATTTTCTTGGTTCCCGTCATTCCTGCAGGCCGGATCCGGTCACCCGGCAAGACATTCCGGATCACGAGAGGAAACGATAACCTATCATAATCAAAAAGGATTAACCTGGACCTGTCTTTCAGCCGTCCTCCTGTTTTCTCCCAATCTTCCTTCCGCATCATTTCAAACTTTATTTTGAATCCGACAGGCAGGTCGATAATGCCGGGGATAACTGCTTCCATGCAAAAGCCGGCCTTTTCGGGAGATAAGAGATCTGTCCTGTTCGTATTCCTGCGGGAGAAAAGAAGAGATCCATATTCACGATAGATACGGATCCCGAAGGGCAGGTCCAAACGCCCGCTTGGGCTATCTCCGGCGGCAAGATCCAGGACCGATCGAACGTGGGCATAACTGATACCTTTCTCCCCCGGCGTGAGCCTTAGAACGACTGTTTTCACAATTCTTCTTTGCAGAGCGGGATGGCAGGACAAAAGGGATGCAATATCAACTTTCATCTTCTCAAGAGCCTTATCAAGGCCCCATTTTTCGAGAACCCTGTCCACAGCCTGTTTCAGGTAATCGTTTTCCAGAGCGGCAATTTCGGCCATACGACTCATATTGTCTGAAAAGGCAGGATTATAATCCTTTTCAATCAAGGGAATCAGATTGCGGCGTAAACGATTCCGCAGGAATTGATCCGATTCATTCGAACTGTCGATGACCGTGGTCAGTTTCTCTTTTTTAATAAACTCCGCTATTTCGCTTCGCCGAACTTCCAAAAGAGGTCGGATAAAAATCCCGTTCCGATTGGGAAGAATGCCTTTTAATCCTTCCATTCCGGTTCCCCTCAGGATATTGATGAGAACCGTTTCAACCTGATCATCCTGATGATGGCCGAGGGCTATTTTCGTAAATCCCTTATCTTTACAAACCTTTATCAGGAACTTATATCTTTCTTCACGGCAGAGGTCCTCCGCCGAAACGCCTCCTTTCAGCAATTCAGGAATTCTAATTTTTTTGCTGACTACCTCCAGATGAAGAGTCTCTCCCAGAGTTCTAACGAAATCCTCATCCCGATCCGATTCAACACCTCGCATTCCATGGTTCAGATGGGCAAGGAGGAGCTCAAGTCGGTACTCTGCAACCAGCATCGTCAGCAGTTTTAAAAGACAGACCGAATCGGGTCCCCCTGAGACAGCGACCACGACCCGATCCCCCATACTCAGAAGATCGTATTTACGTACAGTTCCTTTTATTTTATCCAGCATGTAATTCAGATCATATATCATCGGGAATTTTCCTTTACGACTCGCCGTTCCCAAGTCCCCTTATACGTTGCATTTCCCGATGCACCCTTCTGGCCTGCAACATGAAAGATTCCAGCTTGGCTGTAATGATCAGCGGAAAGGCGTTTCCGTCGCTTTCAATTGCTAGAAACGGAAGCTCCTGCAGATCTTTAAATTTGGACATCTCATGAATACCTTTTTTTCCGGTCGCAATTTTCCCCTCCCTGTTCATCTCCATCGCCAGTACAGCTTCGGCAATCCTGTTCGGCATGCAGCCGAACGGGCCGATGGCGATTACACCGCAGTAATGCTCCAGAATATCGTGTAAAGATGCTCCAACCGTCAACACTGCCTCTCCAGTCAATTCGGGGTTGATGAGATGCCCGATATGCCGGATGATCGTGTCTACATCCTCCATTCTGTAAAAATACAATCCTGAACCGGCCAGGGTCTTTTTTAAAATATGTTCATAACGGCGCATAAAAAGCGAACGCAAGTAGATAGAAAATCGCTTTTTAAGACTTTCGCTCTCACGCCCCAAACCTTTCAGACAACACCAATCCGTATAATATATCCATTCGACAAGACTTGCCACTTTTGTTGCAAATCCATTTTCAGCCAGTTTCTCTACAATGAACTGCCGGGACAGATTATCATTCCGGACAAAAATTTCTCCGGAAAGCAAAACTGTCGGCGTCGCTTCCAGCTTTCGATGCACTTTGATGCAGCTGAGATCCTGCGCTATCTTTTTCAGAATTGGAATCAGGTCCTTGAAAGGAATATTTTTCTCCAATAACCGGATAATCCGGTCCCATCCTGCCTCGAATCGATCCCTCGCATCTTTCAGATCGACTGCATTGGCCAGAATGACAGAATAGATGTCCTGCATGATATCGGCGAGAATAATTCCAGTGAAAATATTCCGGGTAATCCCTTGGGACGTCCCGATATCAAGGTAACTATTTTCAGCGGAAAGTGACATCAGGGCGACATCGCGCAGCTTCTGCCGCCTGATCAGATCATTCATGAAGGATGAATACTGGCCGAAACGGCACGGGCCGGAAGCTGTCGGCATGAAATAAAGAACCAATTCATCTTCGTCGGTTCTATTCTGCAAATAGTTCAGGAGAGTACCGGTCGTAAGTTGCAAGGGAAGGCATTCTTTACAGCTCGTATTTGCTCTGCCTATCTTAAGTACATTCAGATCCGAAGGAGGAAGCGCGGTCGAGCGGATCCCCATCCCTCTGAACACAGCCGCACCGGACTCGTTGATCAGCCGTCCCATGGATGGAAAGACGAGATGGACATGAGGATCGACCAGTGCATAATTCCTTCCTCGGGAATCGACAAACTTGCGTTTGTTCTCGTCAAAGTAAGCCGATTCAAAATCCTGCTCACCCTTGTTCTCATTCAATCCGCCCAGCCTTTCGAGTTCACGATAATTTTTGATAATATCTATGAATGCTTCGATTCGGGTCTCAAGTCCCGCATCCGCCACATGACTGTCCAATTCAAGGATGAGAAATGGTTTTCTACCCATTTTATCGCGAACATTTCCCACCAGAAAGGAATCGGGCCCACATGAAAAATTAGTTATATAGCACCCGAAAAGGCGAGGATTATCGGCGATGAAGGAGGCCCCTTTCAGAATGGATTGGCCCGAAGACCAATACATTTGCTGCTCCAGTTCCTTGCCCTCGATCGGCAGAAAATCACAGGGGACAACGGGGATACCTCGCGATGCGAATTTATGGGGAATCCCCATGTGCATTTCCGGAACATACGCATTGTAGGTCCTTCCCAGCAATACAATTCCAAAGCCATCGGGATTTCTGTCCAGATATTCCAGAAAGCGAGTCCCTTCCCTCTTCATTTCCCGGAAAACTTCGTGCTGAACCGAAATGGCTTTTGCGTAGGCCTTTTTTGCCCTGGAACTGGAAACCTTGAGGCTCCTGGATATAGAAGTGAAAGATTTCTGCGCAGATCCCAAACCCTCTGAAAAATCCAGAACGGTCTCGATTAATTTTTTTTCATCCAGGATTTTCCGGAAGACCGGATGTTTTTTGAACGCGCTCTTTAAATAATAGGGTTCGGCCTGACAGACAGGACAGGTTGTGCTCCTTTTCTGCCCCTCCTGCAGTTGCAGCCCCTTCACGTGCGGAATGAAAAGATATTGCGGTTCAAATTTCAACAGATTAAAGAGATACCCGTGGGCTATTTCCGCCGGATAGCAGAAGGGCGCGCCTTTGTAATCCATCCCTTCCTGCTCCGCAAGTTCCGCCAATTTAACCTTGAAACCGAGATTGGTAAAAAAATGGTAATAAAGGGGGTAGAAAAGATTGGTCAGGAAAGATTTGTTAATGCCGATGGTGGACGCATTTTTCGGAACGGATTCCGAATCTGAACCTGGAATTCCGGATGATTGCCGGTTGTCGACATATTTTTGAAAGACCAACCTTTCGAATGAGGCTACATAATTCAATTGCTCGGAATCAATCTTCACGTCCGAACGGATATTGTACCATCTGTTGCAGGCTCCCCCGAAAGGATAGACCTTTCCTTCCAGTCTGATCCTGGCAATTTCACATTTTCGATCACATTTCTCCTTGCCGCCGTTACAGACAAAGGGTTCCTCGTATACAATCTCTCTTTTCTTCAACTCCGATATGGAAAAAAGGGATGGCCTTATCAGGCCCAACTGCATCCGGCGCTTCACTTCCAGTGCAACACCAAACGCCCCCAGCAGACCTGGATCGGGAGGCACGATGATCCGGTTGCCGGTCAGAGCAGCCATTGCCATCGGAACCGCTTTGTTATAGCACACGCCCCCCTGCATGAAGATTTTTCTTCCGACCGGCCTGTTTCCCCTCACCCTGCTGTTGTAATTCATGGCAATCGAATAGACCAGTCCGGCTATGATATCCTCTTTCTGAATCCCTTCGTGAAAGGCGCTTTTGATGTCACTGCTGATAAAGGCCGCACACTGATCATTGAAATTGGGAGGATTCTCTCCTGTCAAGGCTTTTCCCGCGATCTGCTCCGTTTTGATGCCTAAAGATTCCTTAGCCGCCTCTTCCAGAAATGATCCCGTTCCGGCACTGCAGGCATCGTTCATGGCATAGTCAGTCGGAACTCCATTGACCAGGAAGGTATATTTGGCATCCTGACCGCCTATCTCCAGAATCGTATCGACCTCCGGATCGTAATAACTTGCAGCAGAGGCATGGGCGATGATCTCGTTGATGACTCCGCTGGTCATGGCATGGAGACCGGCTATCTGTCTTCCTGAACCGGTAACACCCAGGCCGATGATATTTCTTTTTTCTTTCGCTTGCATCAACTGGCATTCAAGTTCCTGATAGCAGGCTCTGGAGGCCCGGATCGGATCTCCGTTTGTCCTCAGGTATACAGAGGCAAGGACGCGATCATCAGACATTCTCATTACGACGGCCTTTGTTGTCGTGGAGCCTACGTCCAGGCCGATGATGCAGTCCGCATTCCCGCTTTCTTTTTCATTCAGCGCAAACCTGAAATCAACCAGATTTTCAGAATCCCGCAAGGGAGGAAGATAGGAAAACGTCCGGCTTTCCCGCTTGAATATCCGATCGGCACGAAACGGAATGGTTTCGTTTTCCAAAGCCCAATACCCGGCTCCAAGCGCTTCGAAATACGGCGCCTCTTCCGGTATGATCAGATTGGCTATCTCGGATCTTAAATATTCCATCATGATTTTGTTCCTGGAGGTACCTCCGATCACCATGATGTTTCGTTTCGGGAGACGTCTTAATATCTCAAGGACCTTGCCGGACATCATGCGGCACAGGCCCGAGGCGATTCTCTCTTTTTCAATTCCTTTGTTCAGGGCATGGGTGCAATCACTTTTGCAAAAAACACTGCATCGTCCGGAAACCTTATATGGTTTCTCGTGGCATTCAAATTCAACGGCCTCGTCCAATGTTATGCCCATACGGCGGAGCTGCTGGACATAAAAATCTCCGGTACCGGATGCACACTTATTTCCCGTTTGGATGGAACATATCTTTCCATCCGCCCCGATCACATAGACGAGGAAATTTTCTCCTCCTGCGCTCACTACCGCATTTAATTTTTCAAATTTCGAATTGACATTGGATAGGGCAGTCTCGACGGCTTCCGGCTCGGAAATCGACGAGAGGTTTAGAAAATGTCTGAATTTCCGTCCAGTTACCGCTACCCTGATTCCGTTCTTCATATCAAATGAGGAGAGGGCCTCCGCTACGGCGTCCCGGGGATTTCCATTATGAGGATTCAGGTATACTTCCGATATTTCCTTTTTTCCATTTCCCTTGTTCACGATTTTCACGGCGGAAATTGTTGTCGCGCCAATGCAAATACCAAGCGATGTCAATCGAATCACCTCCCCGTAGAACCATTATCAGCAGCATTTTAAAGTGACCGAATTGGAGTGAAAATCGCTTTCCACCCCGACATTCTGAAAATTATGAATAAGACATAATAAAACCCGGCAAAGCAGTTTGATTATCCTGGTATTAATAAAAGATTGATTTTATTTCGCTCAGATTCTCACAAGCAAAGTCGGGTTTGTACTTGAGCAGCGTTTCTCTTGGCGTTAATCCGTTCAGAACGGCACAGCTCCATGCACCCGCCTGCTTGGCCAGAAGGATATCATTGATGCCGTCTCCAACGACGGCTGTTCGATCCGGAGTGACGCCGTATTCTTCCACCAGCGAAATCAATAGACGATAGTCCGGCTTGCAAAAAGGATAATTGTCGCGCGCAATAACTGCATTGAAATAATTCAATATGTCCAGTGATTGTGCGATCTGTATTGTAAACTGATACAACTTGTTTGTGACAATAAGCTTCTTTTTCGCTGAAAAGTACGTCAATACGTCACGGGCACCAGGATATAACTTGGTGCCGTCCATCAGATGTTCTTTATAATGGTTACTGAATATCTGTACTGCCGTACTATGCAGACCTGCGGAAGCTTTACCGATTGCCCTCTCGATCAGTTTATCGGTACCGTCACCGACAAAACTGATGATCTCCTGCTCCGTATGTTCCGGCAATCCAAGCTTCCGGAGCATATGATTCACGGAACTCGCGATATCTTCACCGGAGGAAACAAGCGTCCCGTCAAAATCAAAAATCAATAAATCTATTTCATGCATATCCACAATTGAGAAAAATAACACATTCAGTTTGAAGAATAAAGTATTTATGGTTCCGTTCTCTGATACAGCAGTGACAACACATTAATTAAATTGACGAAGCGGTCTATTTTTGTTAGAAAAAAGAATCCGCTTGGATCCTATAGGACTGAGACGGAAGGCAGAAGTGATTTAGTATGAATGTGTACATACAAAGCCCTCCGGACAGTTCGGTGGGCTTTTTTTGTTGCATTCATATTTTCTTCAAGGAACCAATATGGAAAAGGATACCGTTGCCATACTCGGAACAGGAAATGTCGGCACTGCCGTCGGAGTTTTGCTTAGGAACGCCGGTTATCCCATAACAGCCATTTCTGATCGGGACCACGCCTCCGCTGCCCGGGGAGCCGAGTTTACCGGCGGCCGTGTTTACGACTCCGTTTCGGAAGCGGCTTCTCAGGCTACCTGCATTATCATATCCACTCCTGACGACATCATTGAATCCGTATGCAATCAGATTGCCGATTCAGGTGCCGTCCGGTCCGGGGCCAAAGTCATTCATCTCAGCGGCGCAGGCGGATGCAGTCTTCTTGCCGCGGCCCACAGGATGGGCGCCCATGTAGCAGCAATTCACCCTATTCAAACATTCGCCAACATCCAGTCGGCCATTTCCAGTATTCCCGGCAGCACATTCGGGATCACGGCAGATCGGGAAATCGAGGCCTGGGCATTTCAACTGGTCCGGGATATTGGAGGCAATCCCTTTTCAGTATCAGAATCCGACAGACCTCTTTATCATGCAGCGGCATGCATCGCCTCTAACTACTTTGTGGCATTGATGCATGTAGCTGAAAGCATTTATCGGAAATTCGGACTTGATTCAGAGGAGGCGCTTCGCGCGTGCTGGCCTCTTGTGGAAGGCACCATGCGGAATATCCGCGATAAGGGAACCACCAAAGCGTTGACCGGACCGGTAGCACGGGGCGATATCGGGACTATTCTCAAGCACCTGGAGGCAATCCAGAAGTCCGATCCATCTTATCTTCAGTTATATCGTACGATGGGCCTTTTAACGGCGGATCTTGCGCTGGAAAAAGGAACCCTGTCGAAAGAGAAAGCAGCTGAATTAAAACATATTCTACAGGAGAACACTTATGAGTAAGGAAGGTAGAGTTAATAAAATAAATACCTCGGTTATTCGCGATATGAAAAGAAAAGGCAACAGGATAACGATGTTGACTGCTTATGATTATCCAACTGCGGCCGTTCTGGATGAGGCCGGAATCGATATGATTCTGGTCGGAGATTCGCTAGGCATGGTCGTATTGGGATACGAAAGCACGATTCCCGTAACCATGGACGACATGATCCACCATACGAAGGCCGTTTCCCGGGCGGTCAAGCGGGCCATGGTTATTGCCGACATGCCTTTTTTGTCTTATCAGTGTTCCACAGATGAGGCCGTTCGCAATGCCGGAAGACTTCTACAGGAAGCAGGAGCACATGGAGTTAAACTGGAAGGTGGAAGAGAGGTGGCGGAAACCGTCATGCGAATCTGCGCTGCCGGCATTCCCGTCGTGGCGCATATAGGGCTCACCCCGCAGTCGGTCAACCAGCTCGGCGGTTATAAGGTACAGGGAAAAGAGGAAACGGCAGCAAAAAAAATTCTGGAAGATGCGCAAATTCTGGAAGAAGCAGGCGCCTTTTCCATTGTGATTGAATCGGTTCCTTCCAAGCTTGCCGAGGAAATTACCGGATCACTTTCCATACCTACCATCGGAATCGGAGCAGGTGTAAATTGCGACGGACAGGTTCTCGTTATTCATGACGTCCTTGGCATGTTTGAGAAATTTACACCTAAATTCGCCAAGAGATATGCCGAACTGAACAAAGCGATCAGAGAGGCAGTTGGTCAATACGTTGAAGAAGTACGTTCAGGCAAATTCCCTGACAAAGAGCACTCGTACTGAGTTGTGAAGGTGAAATGAGTATGATATAAGGGTGCGAATCTGAAGAAAAATAGGATCATAGTTGTGAATGATAAAGAGATTGAAGAAATAATGCTCGGGATGGTTCGTGAAAAGGCAAGCCAATTATATTCCGAAAAGGTTATCTCATACGGAGTCCATCCGAAAAATTACGGCGCTATCACAAAACCCGAGGGCTATGCGTCCGTCACAAACGATTGCGGTGAGACACTCGAAATATTTCTCTCCATGAGAAACGGTAAGATAGATGATGCCAAGTTCATGACTGATGGCTGCCTGTTCACAATTGCAGCCGGCTCGGCAGCAGCCGATATGGCGAAGGGGAAAACCTTACGCGAATGCCTTCAGGTGAATCAGTCATCCATCATGTCCTTTCTCGAAGGCATGCCCACGGACCATGCGCATTGTGCCTTTCATGCAGCAGTCACGCTTCACAGGGCTCTCAGGCAATGTGCGATCAGCGGCAGAAAGGCCGTAAAAAAGCCACAGCTTTCAAAGTCAGCTGTCAGTTGAGATTGGAATGTACGACCGGAGAAAAAGAAAGAGAAATCCCTACTTTCTGAAGATCGGTGATGTCCTCCAAAAGACATTGGAAAAGAGGCAAATCGCCCTTCCAATGAAGGATGTCCGCGCCTGGGAAGCATGGACGCAATCGGTCGGACCCTTAATCGCAGCTCAGACGTCAATTGATCGACTGAAAAAAGATATCCTTTTCATCAAGGTTTCTAATTCCGTTTGGATGCAGCAACTTCAATTTATGAAAAGAGATATTATCTCAAAAATAAACGCCTTTCTGGGCAGGGAAGCCGTCAAGAATATCTTTTTTTCCATCGGTCACATACCTGCTCCATCTTCGGAAAAGGAATCTCCCGCTCCGTTTCTTCAAACCAAGCCTCTTACCAAAAAAGAAATGCAGAAAATAGAGAGCTGCACGTCGGTGATCAAGGATCCAGAGCTGAGCAATATTCTAAAGCGAGTGATGACCAAAGATCTGCAGCGGCGCCGGACGGGTTCTTAGCTTGAGACCATTCATGCAGGATTTGGATTATGAATGACCGGATGCTGTTTCGGCGAAAATGACCTTCATTTCCTCTGTGTATGTCCCATCTTCATTGTAAATGATCAAGGGCGGCAGTACGTGCAATTCCTCTCCGCCGCTTTTGCATCCTTCCAGCAACACAAACTCACCTTCAGATTCGCGTTTAGAGTGAACCAGCCTCATCCTTTTCGGTTCTATTCCATTGGCCTGTAAAGACGAAAATAGCGCGGCCATCCTTCGAACTTTGTATATGAGATAGCATCGACCCTTGCGCCTGAGGAGATAAGAGGCTGCCGAGATAAAGTCGCTCAACTTCCCTTTCAGCTCATGACGGGCTATCGCTTTCTGCAGGTCGGGATTCAGTTTTCCCGAATCCGGCTTTCGGTAGGGAGGATTACAGACAACCACATCCCACGTACCCGGTTGAAAACGTGTTTTGATATCTTTGACATCGCCCTTCCCGATTTCTATCAGATCCTGGAGATTATTCAATTGGACACTCCGCCTGGCCATGTCCGCCATCTCGTCCTGAATCTCCAGACCGAAAATCCTCTGTGGTCGTGCCCTATAGGAAAGGACCATTGGTATTATTCCGCTTCCGGTTCCCAGATCTAAAACCGACTCACCTTCTCCAACCTGGGCAAAATGAGACAGGAGTATGGAATCCAGCGAAAAACGATATCCGTTCTTTTTCTGGATAATCCGCATCCGCCCATTGAGAATCTCGTCAATGGACTCATCTGCCTGAACAAGATTGAATTTCTCTTGGTTTTCTTCTAGCACGGTTGTTCTTAGATTCGAATCCTGAAGCGTACGCGTTAAGCAGCTTGCTGTAGAGAAGATCTTCTATGCCTACTGATCGAGCAGATGAACAAATAGCCCACTTCTGAGTTTCGGCTCAAACCAGGTCGATTTCGGCGGCATGATCTCGCCGGCATCGGCAACCTGGAACATCTGATCCAGTGTAGGCGGGTACATCGAGAAGGCGACTGCATAATCTCCGGAATCCACGATTTTTTCCAATTCCGCCATTCCTCTGATGCCACCGATAAATTTGATTCTCTTGTCCTGGCGAGGATCCCCTATTCCCAAGATCGGTTTCAACAGGCAGTTCTGGAGAATGGAAACATCCAGAGCACCTATGATGTCCTTCGTTTCGAAACAGGCCGGTTTTGCAATCAGCTTGTACCACTTTCCGTCCACATACATTCCGAAATGGTGCAGACTTTGGGGTGATTTTTCCTTGAAATCTTCCTCAACATCAAAGCTTTCAGAAATGTTTTTCATGAAATCAGTTTTACTCAAGCCGTTCAGATCCACAACGGCCCGATTGTAATCCATAATCTTCAACTGATCGTGTGGAAACAAAACGGAAAGAATAAAATTGTATTCCTCGTTACCTGCATGATTTTTATTCGAATTACGCAATCTCCGTGCTACCTCGACGGCCGAAGCGGCTCGGTGGTGTCCGTCGGCAATATACAAGGAATCAATTCTTGCGAATATTTTTGTAATCGCGCTGATCTGTTGCGCTCCGGAAATGATCCAGACCGTATGCTGAATGCCGTCCGGCATCGTGAAATCATACTCGGGATCGTCCTCCGAGACAACTTCCTCAACGATTCGATTGATTTCCTCATTTGCCCGATACGCCAAAAAGATCGGACCGGTTTGTGCGCAAAGCGTTTCAAAATGTCTCGTCCGGTCCTCTTGCTTTTCCGGTAGCGTTAACTCGTGCCTCTTCACCTGCCCCGATTCGAATTCCGAAACATGAACCGTCGCAACGATTCCGTATTGGCGGTGTTCACCCATTTTCTGGCTGTAGATATAAAATAACGGTTTAGCGTCCTGAATCAGAATTTCCCGGTCCTGAAAAAGGCGGAGATTCGATTTTGCCTTCTCGTAGACAGCCGGATCAGAAAACGTGACATCTTCAGGAAAATCGATTTCTGCTTTGGAGATGTGAAGAAAACTCAACGGATTATCGGCTGCAATGATACGAGCCTCCGCGGAGCTGACTACATCATAAGGAAAGGATGCAACACTTTCGACATAAACCTTGTTCGGCCTCACGGCACGAAATGGAGATATTTTCGCCATAATTAGTCCTTCTGTTTTTTAATCAACCTCGTTTCCTACCACATGAATCATCTCAAAATCAATAATGCTTTTGAAATTTTCTGAGATCTCGCCCAATTTGCATTCATAAGTTGACTTCTATCCTGCCGTTACCTATACTCCATCGCATTTCATTCGGAAAGGTAGAACTCATGCGCGTTTTCATTCATGGGCTGGAAAGCAGCAGCCAGGGGAACAAGGCTCGATATTTCAGAGAGAGGTATCCTGATATGCTGATCGAAGATTTTCAGGGTACGCTTTCAGAAAGAATGGATCTTCTGGATCGGATTCTCTCCGGAAAAGAAGATTTGATTTTGGTTGGCTCCAGCTTTGGTGGTCTGATGGCGGCCATTTACGCCTGCCGTTTTCCGCGGAATATAAAAAAACTGATTCTCCTCGCCCCGGCTCTGGATTTAGAGGATTTTAACGCCTACCAAGAGTGCAGATTAGATGTGCCGACAACCATTTTCCATGGCCAGAATGATGATGTCGTTCCCTTGGAGCCGGTACGCGATATTGCATCCCGGATTTTCACGCATTTGAATTTTCATATTCTGAATGATGATCACCCGCTGAGTACGACCTTTGAAACGCTGAACTGGAGCGTTCTGCTTTCCCGTTAGGATGAAGTAATGCGGAATTCGGGAATTCCCATCCCCGTATAATCTTGACAAGATTCCCTGGCTATGCATTAATTGCTGATCGAATCTTTGAGGAAGTCCATGTATTCAAAAAAAATAGTAATCCGCTATCCCGCGGAAGTGATAGAAAAGCCGATTGTTTACCATCTTGTGAAGGATTTCGATCTGCGTTTCAATATCCTGAAAGCGCGCGTATCTCCGCGCCGCGAGGGTCTTCTGGTTCTGGAACTCAGCGGTGAAAAGGATAATTTTGATAAGGGCATTCGGTATATGAAAGAATGCGGCCTGAAGGTTGAACCGCTGTCCAAAAGCGTTATTAAAAACGAGGACCGATGCGTTCACTGCGGCGCCTGTCTTGCATTTTGTCCGACGTCCGCCAGCCACATGGATCAGGACACGATGAAAGTCATTTTCGATCCGGAAAAATGCACAGGATGTGAACTCTGCATGACGGCGTGTCCGCTAAGGGCTATGGAAATCGATCTGCTGTAAGATCTACAGATCTTCAAATTGCAATCTCTTTTTCAGATGGCCCTCTGGTTTTTCCTCGCTGCTTTGCTTCTGATCGATAATCTTTTTTCCCCAGAACACGGCCTGCTTGCCTTTGTCCGCCAGTCGGCCGATCTGCCCTTTCGTTCCCATGAGGGCATCCCGCATCCGCTCATTAAAATTGCCTTCCGCATGGAAATAATGGTAGCCTACCAAGCTGAAAAAAATAATCAGAATGGAAATCATAACAAATTTAAAAAAACTCTTGATGAGGTACAAAAGGAACAGAAGAAATAAAATGCCTATGATGCCTGATACAACGGGATCGTTCAGATAATGCCAGAAGTTCATAGGTTCACCCTTGAATATGATTGTTTAGAAAAGCAAGTTTCAGTGCCATATCATACTTCCGCCCCGAAATCCACCAGGGCTTACATTGATTGTTTCGTCTCGTTTAGAGCAAAATGATGGACCAAAATAGAAAAATAAAAATCGCCCTCGCAACACTCGGCTGCAAAGTCAATCAATACGAATCGGCAGGGATCATCCGGAAGCTGACCACCAAAGGATTTGAGTCTGTCCCTTTTAATTGCCCGGCTGATATCTATATTGTTAATACCTGCACGGTCACGGAAAAAACAGATTACCAGTCCAGGCAATTGATCAAGAGGGCAAACAGAACCAATCCCGAAGCCGTAATTATTGCAACCGGCTGCTACGCTCAAACCGCCCCCGAAAAGCTATCCAACCTCCCCGGTGTTACCCTGGTCGCCGGGTCTGACCTGAAAGAGAGGCTACCCGGAATCATAGAGGCGGCCATGAGTTCAACCAAAGAAAAGCCGACCTGGGAAGAGTTCTCTTTGAAAACCCTCCCCGGAATGGGATTCGATTACGATCCCGATACCAATCTGCCCGACCATACGCGCGCCTTTTTGAAAATTCAGGATGGCTGCAACTCTTTCTGCAGCTATTGCATTGTCCCCTATGCGCGCGGGCGATCGCGCAGTCTTGATGCCGATCAGGTAATTCACCGCGTCTCCGCACTCGTTGCCTCAGGTTACAAGGAAATCGTTCTGAGCGGAATTCACCTTGGGATGTACGGACTTGATTTCGACAAACATTGTTCGCTCCTGGAATTGTTGAACAGGATCGAGATGAATGTTGAGGGGCTTTCCCGTATCAGGCTCAGCTCTATCGAACCCACGGAAGTGACCGAAGAACTCATCGGATACGTTGCACAGTCAAGGACAATCTGTCATCATTTCCATATTCCCCTCCAGAGCGGCAGCAATAAAATATTGACCCGCATGAAAAGATGCTATAGTAATCAGGCGTTCGGGGAGGTAGTGAGAAAAATCAAAATCGCCCTTCCCGATGCAGCTATCGGAATTGACGTTATGGCCGGCTTTCCCGGCGAAGATGAATCGGATTTTACGGATACCGTCGAATTCATCAAAGGGTTACCGATTGCTTATTTGCATGTCTTTCCTTATTCCCGGCGGCCCGGAACCGAAGCTGCCCGATATCCCGATCAGGTAAATGAGCGCATTAAAAAGGAGCGTGCCCGGGTTTTGAGATTGCTCGGCCAGGAGAAACGACGATTTTTTAATGATTTCTTTATCGGTAGGAAACTTTCCGTTTTAATCGAAAGTGAACACGACCGGGAAACAGGACTTAGGAAAGGTTTCTCGAATAATTATATCCCGGTGTTGATTGAGGGCAATCCCGCAGCGATTTCCGGAAACAAAATAGTGGATGTAATCGTTACGAGATCTTCAGATAATAAACTATATGGATTAATCGAAGATGGAAACCAGAATCAACCGGCTGAAAGAGCTTGAGAATATTCTTTCCTATTCCTTTTCCAGTCTCCCTCTTCTCGACAAGGCCCTGACGCATCGATCCTATATCAACGAAAATCAGGACCGCGATTTGAAGGACAACGAAAGGCTGGAATTCCTGGGTGATGCTGTGCTCGACCTCTGTATCAGCGACGTGCTGATGAGGGCATTCCCTGATTATACCGAGGGTCAGTTATCCAAAATTCGCGCTTCCATTGTGAACGAACCGACTTTGGCGGAGCTGTCCAAAACGTTTCGATTAGGCGATTTTCTCCTACTTGGCAAAGGCGAAGAAATATCCGGAGGAAGAACAAAAAATTCAATTCTCTCCAACACCTTTGAAGCAGTGATTGCCGCCATCTATCTGGATAGCGGGTATGACAAGACGCTGGCCTTCATCAAAAATTTGTTCATGCCTTACATTGAGAAATGGATTCATTTCCCGATCTATAAGGACTACAAGACATTCCTTCAGGAGTTCAGTCAAAATCGATTCAAGGTGGTACCGAAATACCAGCTCATCCGCGAATCGGGTCCCGATCACGATAAAGTTTTCTACATCCAATTGACGATCGCGGACCTTCTGACGTCTACAGGAGTTGGGAAAAACAAAAAAGAGGCCGAGCAGCAGGCCGCCAGGCAGGCCATTGAAGAATTACAGAGAACGGGACAACTGGAGCCGGATACCACAGGATGACCCTACGGAATCACTTTCGAAATTGGTCCGGTCTGATCGCTTCTGACTGACATGGTTAAAAGAATCGTACCCATTTTTCTCCCGAATCGGGGCTGTCCTCACCGATGCCTGTTCTGCAATGAAAAGATTACAGCGGGTGACCATCCGGATCGAATTTCGCGCCGGCATATCGCAGAAGCAGTTGAATGTTACTTGGGCAAATCTTTAAACGCAGAACGCAGCGTTATCCGGGGTTCTCATCCGGAGAGGACCGAGGCTTCGGCATACGTTGGAAATACTATTAGCAATTCCTGCAGAGCATCTGGAGCTGGTAGATCTAATGCAGCATTGGATGCTGAAAGGCAGATCGCCTTTTACGGGGGCAATTTCACCGGCATCGAGTATGATTACCAGAGAGAACTCCTGAATACGGCCCAGGAGTTTGTTGAAGCGGGTATCATCGATTCCATACGGATTTCGACCAGACCCGATTACATTGATGAAGAAACGGTCAGTCTTTTGCAGGAATACTCCGTCAGGAACGTCGAGATTGGATCGCAATCCATGGTCGATTCCGTTCTCGCCCGCTGCGGCCGGGAACATACGGCAGCAGATACGGTCAGGGCCATAGAGAATTTAAAATCTAGCGGATTCCAGACGGGGATTCACCTGATGGCGGGACTCCCCGGAGATGATCGGCACGGGTTTGATTATACGATCGATCGGGTAATCGCCCTTAAACCGGATACGGTACGAATTCACCCGACCATCGTCTTTGCGGATACGGGATTGGCGGATCTGTACCACGCAGGGGATTATATCCCGCTTGATCTGGAAACCGCCGTCGATTACTGTTGCCATGCGCTGACCCAGTTCCGGCAGGCCGGTATCGACGTGATCAGGATGGGCCTGCAAGCTACAGCGCAGATGGAAGAGCCGGGTGCGATCGTGGCGGGACCTTTTCACCCTGCCTTCAGATCGCTGGTTGAAGGATCGATCTTTCTGAAAATGGCGGAATCCATGCTGGAATTTCTCGATGGAAAAAGAGGCGATTCATTTGAATTTCGCGTATCTGAACGGGATCTGTCCGACTTTCGGGGAATTAGAAACCGCAATATGAATCACTTGAAAGAACGCTTCGGTGAGAGTATTTCGGTATATCCCGATCCATGTCTCGTCAGAGGCGAAATCGTTCTGGAAAGCGGTGACAGGAGAATCGTTAAAAAACGTAATTAGATAAAAATACAGCGGAGAGAAGCAGACGGTGCCACTTTTTCTCCGAACGGGCTCTCTGGCTTGTCGTTTCACGTATTCATCTATGGGGGATGTTTTGCCCCCTCCGCCGTCGCGACCGCTCACGCGCTCGCGCTTCGGCTTCCCCCATATCTGAATCCGGAAACGAACAGCGCCCTTCCGCCATTTCGGAAGAAAAAGCAGCCCCGCCTGCTTCTTAATAATGGCAATATAAGTTTAAAGAGTTCTAAATGGAGTCTCTCTTGTTCAAATCAGGATTCATAGGCATTATCGGCCGACCGAATGTCGGCAAGTCAACATTGCTCAATGCGCTCATCGGTGAAAAACTCGCCATTGCGACCTATAAACCGCAGACGACGCGCAATCGTATTACGGGGATCAAAAACCTGGAGAACGGCCAGTTGATCTTTGTCGATACGCCCGGTATTCACCGGGGCACTTCCCCCCTGAATAAATACATGGTCAATGTGGCGGTAGACACCCTGGGGTCTGTTGATCTGGTTATGTTTTTGGTGGAAGCCGGTTCCGAACCCAATGAGGATGATCTTTATACGATAAACCTTTTAAAGGAAGCCAGGCTCCCGGTTATTCTGGTGATCAATAAAATTGATCTCGTCCGCAAGGATATTCTCCTCCCGATGATCGATCAATTCAGGAAATTACATGATTTCATAGAGATCATCCCCATCTCCGCCCGCACCGGAGACGGAATTCCGATTCTGATCGAAAGTATCCTGAAGATTCTTCCGGAAGGACCGCAGTATTTCCCTGAAGACCAGCTCACCGACTCTTCGGAGCGTTTCCTGGCTGCCGAAATTATCCGGGAAAAAATAATCCTTTTAACCGAGCAGGAAGTCCCCTATTCCTCGGCGGTTATCATCGACAGCTTTAAGGAAGACGAAGCCAAAAACCTGATTCGCATCCAGGCGACAATCACGGTTGAAAAGGATTCCCAGAAAGGGATCATTATCGGCAAGCGCGGCGCCATGCTCAAAGAGATCGGAACGCGCGCCAGGCTCGATATGGAAAAATTCTTTGCCGCTCGGATTTATCTGGAACTATTCGTCCGGGTAAAAAAGAAATGGACCCAGGATGTGAAACAGTTGAAAGACCTGGGATATGAATGAATTTTTAGTGAATAGTGAATTGTAAATAGTAAATAGATAAAACACGAAGTGAAATCAGAGCAATGTGACTAGTTTTTCACTTTTTACTTTTAACTATTCACTATTTACTATTCACTATTCACTTACTTAAGAAGGAGTTACATGAAACCAATCATTGCCATTATCGGACGGCCGAACGTCGGGAAATCGACCCTATTCAACCGCCTTTCCGAACACAAAAAGGCCATTGTGATCGACGAACCTGGGGCCACCCGGGACCGTAACTACGCCGAAGCAGAATGGGGAGGGCATTTTTTTACCCTGATCGATACGGGTGGGTTCGAACCCATTTCGAATGAGAAGATCCTGATTCAAATGCGCGAGCAGACGAGCCTGGCGATCGAAGAAGCTAATGTCATCATCTTCCTTCTGGACGGCAAGGACGGCCTGACACCCGCAGATAAGGAGATCACCAACCTGCTCAGAAAAGCGGGCAAGCCTGTTTTCTACGTGGTAAATAAGATCGACGGGCCGAAACACGAAAATTTTGCGATGGAGTTTTATGCACTTGGCATCGATCAGATATTTACCATTTCTTCACAACATGGGCTGGGAATCGGCGAGCTGATGGACGAGGTGGTTCAGGACCTGCCCAAGATAGAACCTCCTCAGGAAGAAGCGGAAGAGCGGATCCGCATTGCCGTGATCGGAAGACCGAACACGGGTAAGTCCTCTCTCGTCAACAAGATCCTCGGCTATGAAAGGACGATTGTCAATCCGATCGCCGGAACGACGAGGGACGCCATCGATACCCCCTTCCAGATCGGGGATACGAAATACACGCTTATCGATACCGCCGGAATCCGCCGCAAGAGCAGGATCAGCCTATCTCTGGAAAAATACAGCATCATGGAGGCGCTTCGTACCCTGGACCGTTCCGATGTCGCCCTGATCATGATCGATGCGGAGGAAGGAATTACTGAGCAGGACGCCAAGATAGCCGGACTGGCCCTTGAAAAAGGAGTCCTCTGCATCGTTGTCGTCAATAAATGGGATCTGATTGCCAAAGACAACAGTACGGTGGGAAACTACGTACGAAAAATCAAAGACGAATTGAAATTTCTCGATTTCGCTCCTATTCTTTTCATATCCGCCCTTACAGGCCAGAGAGTTCAGAATATTTTTGAAACCATCGAAGGAGCTTACGGCCAGTTTACCAAACGGGTGCAGACCTCGGAGGTGAATAAAAAAGTGCGGGAGTTTATCGCAGAAAACCCCGCTCCCCGCTATCGCAACAAGCCGCAGACAATCAGCTATGCCACCCAGACAGGAATCAAGCCCCCCACTTTTGTCCTGTTCGTTAAGGAACCGAAGGCGATCCATTTTTCTTATAGGAGATATTTAGTAAACAGGATCAGGGAAGAATTCGGCTTCGATCAGACGCCGGTGAGGATTTACTTCAGGAAAAAAGGCAGGGCTGCGGAATGATAGATTTCTAAAATTTTGAAAGGATTGACTACTCCTAGTCGGGAGATAGTAGGGACGTCCATAAAATTATAACTATAAAGTCGCTAACCTGAAGTCCCTGCTCTTTTGCGATTTGCTCACCCCGTTTAACGGATATGCTGATGGCAGGCTGCGTCAGGCCGAGATCATTAGCAAGAGCTGTTGCAGTCACTCCCCATTCGCGTATCGCAAAATAGCAAAGAAGGCTTCGTGCCTGAACGATTTGCGGATATTTCACCGGGCTCATGAGCTGGATCGGCTCAATGTCATATCTTTCACCGATTTGCTGCGCTAACTGCAATATGCCGATGCCTAGTGATCGCAACCGATATCGGCGCTCAAGCTGTTCTTGGCTTTCCTTCAATATCGCCTCGACGAACTCGCCGGAACCCAAGATTCTTTCATCGCTCCTTATTCGCATATCGCCTTTCAGGTTCTCTGTTGCCGTCTTCCACCCTCCCGCATCCTCCGCCAACCAATTCCGGCCTGTTACCGGCTGCGATGCCTTCCATTACGAAATTGTGATATCGGCTTCTCGCTGTCCTCTTCGTTTTAATAGATACTGATCCAGGGATTCCGGATCGGTCACGATCCCCGCACGCAACGGATTCAAATGGATGTAGCGCGTCAATTCCAGCAGATAGGAATCCTCTTCGCACAATATCGACTTATACCTATTTTGAAAAAGATGACCATGACGATGATTATAGCTTACGGCGTATCCGGTCAATAATCTCCGCATGACAGTTGCAACAGGGACGTTACCGGTACTGATGAGAAAATGGGTGTGATTGGTCATCAAAGACCAAGCATAACAGGCTGTGAATGTCTCTAATTTCCCCGATGCGCGACAGGTAGTCGTAAGGATCACGATCATCCCGGAATATTGCCTGCTGCTCTATCCCCCTGACCATGATGTGGTGAAGCGCGCCCGGCGCATCTATTCTGGCTTGACGTGGCATGTGTGACCTATAGCAATAGACGCTTGCCATTCGTCAATTTATAATTTTATGGACGTCCCCTTCTCCCCTCTTCTCCCCTCGAGCGCACGGAAAAAGGGCAAAGTGATCTTGCTTTGCCCTTTTTCCGTGCTTAATTGTTATGATTTTAAATTATCCTGCCGCTGGCGCCGCCGCCTTCGCCGCTGAAGTTATTGTTCCAGCAGGATCGACAGAATACGTCAAAGTGCCATTGGTGTGCGTCGCACTCAGACTCAATGCTGCCATTGTTCCAGTAGTGATTGTAATCGGACAATCAGCACTCGCAGTATATCCATTTGTTGCCAAAAGATCGGCGGTTATAGTGCCGTTTGGATTTTCGGAAAAATACGCCTGAGCAGCTGTATATGCACTCCTTACACGCGACTGTGCATCTGCATTAAATCCTCTCTGACGGTACGCATTGAACTGCGGAATAGCAATCGCCGCCAGGATACCGATGATCGCGATGACGATCATCAACTCTACCAACGTAAAACCTTTTTCATCTCTTTTAAACTTTCTCAGCATCATAATACCTCCCTTTCTATTCTGCTTATCTGTTTTAAATTTATCTGCCAATTGTTATCGGAATTTCCGCCATTATCTTTAATCTCGTTCCGTAATCTGTCAGAGCAAGCGGCATGCCATAACAGGAAGGAAATTATTCACAATTCGTAAATACCGGTAATGAATGTATTTTCTCTACAATTGATTCGGCAATCGCTTTTAGAGACGGGTAAATTCCTGTCCGACATGCGTGATTTTCACGCATACAGGGGTGAATTTCACGGAAAAGACCCTAATGAGCGTCTGCTAATTCATCTTGAGTTTATCGATCCGGTAGTCGAGCGAATCCCGGCTGATTTTCAAAAGACCCGCCGCTTTGGTTTTCGATCCCCTTGATATCTTCAGCGCCTGCTCGATCAGGGTTCGTTCGATTCGGGCCAGCTCACTATTCAGATTGATACCTTCGCTGGGAATGCCGATCTCCGGGACGGCTCCATTCTCCGGAGAAGCTTCTCCGGACAGAACCAGATTCTCGGGGAGCACTATATTTCCACCTTCCAGGGCGACGCTCCTTTCGATGATATTCTCCAGTTCGCGGATGTTGCCTGGGAAGGGATATTCAGTCAGGAGTTCCAGGGCATAGGCGGAAATTTTCCGGATCTCCTTTCCGAATTCGCGGGAATATTTCTCCAGGAAATATTGTGCGAGAATCGGGATATCTTCTTTGCGGTTTCGTAAGGGGGGAATCCGGATCGGTATGACATTCAACCTATAAAAGAGATCTTCCCGGAAGGTCCCTTTCTGGACGCTTTCCTTCAGATCCTTGTTGGTTGCGGAGATAATGCGGACGTCTACCTTGATGTCTTCCGATCCCCCGATCCTTCTGAATGTTTTTTCCTGGACCGCTCTTAGAAGTTTTACTTGAAGGATCTGCGGTAAGTCGCCAACTTCATCGAGAAAGACGGTACCACGATTGGCCTGTTCCAGAAGCCCTGCCCTATCGGCATAGGCTCCCGTGAAAGATCCTTTCATATAGCCGAACAACTCACTTTCGAGAAGATTCTCCGGAATTCCACCGCAGTTAATGGCTATGAAGGGCATCTGCTTTCGACTGCTGTTCTCATGGATAGCCCGAGCCACCAGTTCCTTGCCCGTTCCACTTTCTCCCAGGATCAGCACGTTGGCAGGCGTGTCGGAAACCTTACGGATCATTGCGTGCACCTTGAACATCTCCCTGCTCTTTCCGATCATT
>DHHG01000106.1 GCA_002403175.1 Syntrophaceae bacterium UBA4778
GTGGAAGGGGATTCCATTTCTGCAACCTGTTTTTGTAATATGATCTTACGGTCATAAGCCGACCGGATAGCATCTCCTATCCTCTGGTAATGTGACTGAAGCTGCTCCATGATTCTCAGATTGGCCTCACGCTGTTCCGGCAGTTCTCCCATGTACCGCTTCTTGTAAGCGGCTATCTGTTTTTCCAGATCATCCAATGATTTCTTTTTAGCTCTCATTTCTAGACCAAGAAATTCTGTCGTCCCCTGGGCCTGCTGTTCTCTGAATTTTAAATTCTCCTCTATAAACATGGAGGCAAGTCGATTCGCAACTGTTGTAGCAGTTCTCGGATCATCACCTGTAAAGGATATTGTAAAATATCCTTCCCTGCCTTTTATCTCCACACGTGTATCTTTTCGCATTTTCTCAACGATCTCTTCCTGTTTCATCCATTTCTTCTCTGACTCATAGAGTTTTAATTCAGAGATGATCTGCTCAAGCCTCGTTCGACTCAGGCTTTCCTGAGCAATAGATTGGAGACGGTCCTCTATTCTTGCGGTAACGGTGGGTCTTACAAACTCCTCAGGAACTTTTTGCGGCGTCACAAGTATCAAGGTTGAAGCCATGTACTTACGTGGACAAGCAATCAAGTATACCGTCATTACGAGAATGACAGTCATGAAGGGGATCAGTGCATACCATTTCCTTCTGACTAAAATTTCAAGGTATTCTTGAATATTAAAAGATTTCTGAGGATTGATCATATGTTTTCCTTTGATTCAACTTTTGATCTGTTAATGATTCTAAATGTAGGAAGCTACCATTCTGATCATAATCCTGTTTTCATCATATTCAAAGGATTCGACGTTGGATGAATTTTTCCTATGGTTAAATTCAAGTGAAATGGATAACCATTTCTCTGGCGTATGAGTCAGGACCGCTGTCAATAACCATATACGATCATTTCGGTTAAATTCATAATCAGCCCATTCTATACTAGTAGCTATTCCCATGGATGTGAGTAGATTGAACTGATGGTATATGCTTCCAAATAAACCATAGTATTTGGCGAATCCGAGATTTTCAGACGTAAAATAGTTCTCGTAAAATCCCCATTTAGCACTCGCCGATAAAGAGGTATCCATCAACCTTTTCAGAATGGATATCTCTCCCGCCGGGCAGCTTTCATGTGAGCCTGATTCCGGACTGAACCAGTAATATCCAATCTGAAATCTACCACTCACAGTAGGACTTATAGCGTAATCCATTCCTAAGCTTGGATTCTGAACAGTATAGTCAGGCTGATTCAAGTCAAAATTTCTTTTCAGGAAGCGATACTCTCCAAACAGAATATTCGCCGGACTCGTTCTATACATGTACCGACCCCTTGCCATGTGCCCGTTCAGATCCGCAGATCTGTCGAAATTACCTCTGACGAATGCATACTCGGTATTGATCCCATGTTTTTGAGTGAACCAGTATATAATGCTGGGATTCACAAAATCCTCACGGCTATCGTCACTGCTTGGATTGTCGCTCCTGTAAACATTGTCTCTGTAGAACAGGTTTACCCGACTTTCAGGTCCGAGCCGGTATTCTATTTCAGGCTCCAGTACATTTCTCCAATATATGAACCTCTGGCGATTGCTTGAAAGAAGGTATTCTCCATTTTGACCAATCAATGTGTAAACTCTCTCCAAAGTATCATCAGATCTCGCATAATTATCTCTGATCCGAAAAAGCAATTTTGGATTGGGGACATATGAGCCGTTCAGCTCTGCCAAATGACTTGTGTAATCATTTTGGGATTCCTGAGCAAACAAATTGACTCCCAATCTATAATCAATATTTAATGAGGAAGTCTGACACACGTCGGATAATCTGATTCCAGGTGATATAGTACTTATAAAATCAGATTTCGTATCGCTTGCTGTCAAATTAATATTATCTGAGAACTCTTCCTGAAGTATAATATAAGGCTCTATTTTTATGATATCTGCTGCAGGAAGAGTTATTGGAACAAGTAAAATCAAGGTGATGACAAGAATGATCTTTTTAATACATACCTCCCATTCATGGTACGACAACAGTATCTCCGGCTTTCAAAACGACATCTGAACTTTCACTTGTGTCCAATATTTTTTTATAATTTGCCGTAATACGTTTTTCGACTCCCTTTTCCTTTCTGATAATCATAATTCTCTTCTGATCAGCCCATTCTGTAAAACCACCTGCTATTGGAATTATCTGAAGAAGAGATGTTTCACTTCGGAGTTTATACATTCCCGGCATTCGGACTTGACCCGTTACGAATACTCGGAAGCTATTGGCTTCAACGACGATGACCGATACAGTAGGTTCATCAATATAATTTCTTATTTTTTTGACGATAACTCCCTTCAATTGAAGCGGTGTAAGTCCTTCAGCCTGAATGTCATCAATCATGGGTAGCGATATTTTACCGTCGGATCGAACAGGAACGGCCCGCGAAATCGAATCTTCCTTCCAAATATGAACAAATAGAACATCTTCCGTCCCTATGACATATGTGCTTTCAATCGCGTTCTCAGCTGTTTTGAAATCTCTGACCTCTTCTGAAAATGCATTTGAAAATACGAAAAAAATGCACGTAAGAAGAATAGATCCGAATCTTGCAGCCTTTGAGCACATCTTTGTTCTCCTTCGGGTTTGAAAGTATTCCAGATCTGTTGATGAATTTCTGAATCCAGCCCAAGAACTCTACTCTGAGCATTTTGCTGATAGCTATACCTTTGGTTTCGTTCTATCGGAATTTTGGTTTAAGATAGCTTCTTGCAGAATTGAACTAAAGATTTCTGGAAACCCAAAGTGCTGCCTGAAGTCTGTTCGGAACATTGATTTTTTTGAATATATTGTAAATATGCGTCTTGACTGTATGTGGGCTGATATAGAGTTTATTGGCAATCTCCTCATTGGTTGCACCACCGACAACAATAGACAAGATTTCGCGTTCCCTCTGAGTGAGAATGGAAATATCCATACCTCGTATGTTGGATCTGTCCTTTCTGATTGACAGGGCTCTGGCCATAACATCTCTGGAAATCCAGAGTTCCCCATTAAAAATGGCATTTACCCCTTTTCTGAACTGGTCCAGAGAATCATGCTCGTAAAAAATGCCACGGATCCCCAAAACAATAGCCTTTTCTTCAACTCCTCTGCCAGGCTCGACATTAAACAGAGCCGTTAATGTTCCGTTTTTTTCAAGGTTATTCAGCAGTTTTTCGACATCCTTTTGAGGATAGTCAATCAGGATCAAGCTGGATTTATAATCATCACGATGGGGTAAGTGATCAAAATCGGAAAGTGCCGTACATACAGATCCGGTTTCGTTACTCAGCAATGTTGCCAAAGATTCATTATGCAGTTTTCTTGAGCCGATAATGTAAATTTCATTTCTCATTGCTATCTCCGATTTAATCGATCCGTTTGATGGGTGAACTAAATGGACTCACTAACTTATCCAAAATACTTTTTTACTTTTGAATTAATTGATAACCAGAATCAAATTCAGGATAAATAAATTCTAAGGTAATTGGTGTCACACATAATAGATGAGTCATTCCAAAAAAGCAGAAATCTATCCTATGCTTTTCTTAATGAAAGATGAGAATCAGAATCAGAAGAATTTAATCACATCCTGAAGCACAGGGCATGCCAGATTAAAAAAGAAATGAGAATTGCGATTCCAACAAAAAAAGGGGTTGTATAACTACATACTGGGTCAATATACGTTTTAGTTGTTTTTATATGGATATTTTTTAACTCCACTTCTAATTGTCTAAAATTACATGACATTGTTTTATTTTTTCCATATGTAACCTGATCACTCTTTTCATAAGATTGCATTTTTGGATTCTCAGGCATCAAGTTTAGATTTTATTTTCCAGGGTGAACTAATTTGTATTAGATAAGGATTCTTTTTTCTTAATAAAACATAATGCCATTTAATGCATTTACATGGTAATCCAGCATCATATTTTTGCACTTTTCTCTATTTTTACTTAATTTGAAGCCCCCTTCATAATACGTAGGTTCAGGCTCATGCATACAAATGATTAATCTACAAAGGGATTAGGATTGCTTTTTCCCCATTACGAATTCATAATAAATCATGGCTAAAGCTCTAAGCTCAAAAGAAATTGCGGATATTCTCGAACAGATTGCTATAATACTGCAGATCAAGGGAGAGAATCCTTTCAAATCCAGAGCATACTCGAATGCGGCCAAATTAATCTCCCAACTGGACAATTTACCCGAGCTGGTAGAAAAAGGGGAATTGTCCATGATCCGAGGGATCGGAGATGCTTTGAGTAAGAAAATTTCCGAGCTGCTAATAACGGGAGAATTGAAATATTTCAACGACCTGAAAGCTTCCGTCTGCGAGGATCATTTAAAAATGCTCGGAATCAGAGGACTTGGACCCAGAAAGATTCACCTCCTCCATGAGCTTCTTGGCATTAAAACAATCGAGGAGCTCGAATCTGCATGCAAAGAAAACCGGCTATTGGATATTCGCGGTTTCGGGAAAAAAATACAAGATAAGATTTTAAATGGAATAGAACATGTACGGAGCCATCTTGATTACCACCTTTATTCCGAAGCCCTTCATGATGCAGAATCCATTCTGAAATATTTACAGTCCTGCGAAGATATCCTGGGGTCACCCTGCCTGGCAGGCTCGGCACGGAGGAAATGCGAACTCATCAGGGACCTTGATTTTCTCGTATCAACTGACAATCTGTCTGCCGTAGCTGAATACTTCCTATCCTATTCCCGCAATGAAAAAACGCTTGAAAAAGGAAATACCAAAATCAGGATTTTACTTAATTCCGGCCTTCAAGCAGATTTGAGATTGGTCAGAGAGGATGAATTTCCATTTGCATTGCACCATTTTACCGGGAGCAAAGAGCATAATGCCGCTCTCAGAAGAAGAGCCCGGAAAATGAGGATGGTTATGAATGAATACGGCATCTCAACTTCGGGTAAAAACATACGCTGTGTAAATGAAGAAGAAATTTTCGGAACCCTGGGACTTTCTTACATTCCGCCGGAACTGCGAGAAAATACCGGAGAAATAGAAGAAGCATCTGTTGGGAACTTGCCGAATCTGATCAAGCCGGAAGATATCAAGGGTGTATTTCACGTTCATACCAACTACAGTGATGGATCTGATTCTATTGAAGCCATTGCGCATGCCGCAAAGAGGACGGGGCTTCAATATGTCGGCATATCCGATCACAGCCGATCGGCTTTCTATGCCCATGGACTCTCTACGGAGGATGTCATCAGACAGCATGAGGAAATTGATGCCTTAAACAAGGCTGATATTGGAATCTGTATATTCAAGGGAATTGAAGTGGAGATCTTACCTGACGGCGAACTGGATTACGACTATTCCATTCTGGAACGGTTTGATTTCATCATTGCCGCAGTCCATTCCCACTTTTCAATGCCTGAACTACAAATGACAGACCGTATCATTAAGGCTTTGGAACACCCGATGGTTACAATGCTGGCTCATCCTACCGGCCGTTTGCTCCTCTCCAGAGAGCCATATAAAATCGATATGTCCAGAATATTAAATACTGCTGCCGTCCATAGAAAAGTTTTAGAACTGAATTCGAATCCACATCGCCTGGATATTGACTGGCGCTGCTGTAAACAAGCAAAAAAGAAAGGGGTGATGATCGCGGTTAATCCTGATGCTCATCATGCTTCAGGATTACATGATGTTCGATACGGGATCGATCAGGCGAGAAAGGGATGGATTGAAGCCTCTGATTGCCTTAATACTCTCTCTCTGGAAAGAGTACGTTCCATCTTTTGGAAAAAATATTTTTAGCTTATCAGCAATAATACCCGGAGCTGCGATTTTCCAGACTGCCGGTCAAGTCACCAACCTTTAGAAACCCATGTCTCTGCAGATAATCCTCGATTCCTCCCAAAACATCTTCGATAATCCGTGGATTCACGAAATGAGCGGTTCCAATCTGAACAGCACTAGCTCCCGCTATCAAGAACTCCAGCGCATCGCGTGATGTCATAATTCCACCTATGCCAATAATTGGAATCGATACACGTTTGGCAACTTCCCATACCATCCGCACTGCAATGGGTCTGATTGCCGGCCCGGACAATCCGCCTATAATATTTTTCAAATGTGGTATCCGTTTTTCAACATCAATCGACATGCCTTTCAACGTGTTGATCAGCGATACCGCATCTGCTCCTGCATTTTCAACTGCAAGTGCTATTTCAGAAATGTCCGTCACATTCGGCGTTAATTTTACTATCAGAGGAAGATGCGTTTTTTTTCGGACAGCCCTGGTAATATCAAATGCAAGGGATGGATCAGCCCCAAATGCAATGCCTCCTTTTTGTACATTCGGACAAGATATGTTTAACTCCACTCCATGGACCCCATCCACGGAATTCAGCATTTCAGCTAGCTTTTCAAACTGGTCTATTCTCTCACCGTATATATTTACGATGACCTTCGTATTAAATTTTTTTAAAAAAGGGAGTTTTTCATGGATAAACGTATCGATACCGACATTCGCCAGACCTATCGAATTGAGCATACCACAGGGTGTTTCTATAATCCTTGGAGGGGGATTACCTTCTCTCGGCTCCAGGGATATTCCTTTTACAATCACTGCACCGATCTTGTTGAGATCGATATAATCGGAATACTCCTCTCCATATCCGAATGTCCCGGAAGCAGTCATGACCGGATTTTTCAAATTCAGCTCATCCATTAACTGTATACTCAAATCCGGTTTATTTTCTTTTTCCTTCATTAGCCCAAATCCAATTTATTCAATTCAAATACCGGTCCCTCGCTGCAAGCACAAGCATAGCCACCGGATGAGACCTTTACGGCACAACCTAAACACGCTCCCACCCCGCAAGCCATTCTTGCTTCAACAGAAACTTGACAGCGTATCTGCCGACCTTTCATCTTTGCCTTCAGACTCACAAGCATCTGATGCGGACCGCAAGCAAAGATTATAGAATCATGGTCATCATAGGATTTCAGATCTGCCGCAAAGAGATCCGTAATCAACCCCTGCTGTCCCATGCTTCCATCATCCGTACTTATCCTGTGGTCCTTGCATAGTTCTTTAAAACATTTAATTTCGGGAAGAGCTCCCCGATTGCGGCCGCCTTGATAGCAGATAACATCCTGTACTTCAGAGGAATTTCTGATCTTCTCCGCAAGATATCTCAGGGGTGCAACGCCCATTCCACCTGCAATCAGGATAACCCTTGGCCGAAGATTCTCAATATCAAATCCGCTCCCCAAAGGACCGTTAATGACGACCTCATCTCCTTTCTTTAACCGAGCAAGGACTTGAGTACCCTCTCCCATTACCTGATAAAGGATATCGCAGATGACCCTTCTGAATCTCTTATAAACAGAATGAATACTGATCGGTCTGGAAAGAAATACGGATGAATTATTTTTTGCCCGAATCAGAATAAATTGGCCCGGTTGAGCATCGAGAAAAAAAGGGGGCATATAGATTGACATCAAAAAGAGCCCAGGTGCTAAACATTTCTGGTCGGCTATTCTGGAAGTGAAATTATTCTTCTTAGCTTTTGTTCTTTCCATTATGTTATAGGTCTATTGTTTATCTCAGCCCACATAATGAGGGCATCTTCATTTGTATCCGAGTAATATCGCGGCCGGACTCCATATTTTTTGAATCCGAACCTCTTGTATAACGCCAAAGCAGCCGTATTTGAAAACCTGACTTCAAGTGTAACGCTTGATGCGCCGAGTTCTCTTCCGGTGCTAAACATGGATTCCATCAATACAGATCCGATTCCCAGGCCCTGAAGATCAGGGCTCACCGCAATATTATTTAGATGAATCTCGTCCGCAACCAGCCAGAAAACTATATAGCCAAAGATTTTTTCTTCTGAATCGAGGTAATCTTCTACCGCCACATACTGGAACGAAATTGGGGATTTCAATTCGTTCCGGAACATTCCTTCCGACCAGGGTGTTTTAAATGATAGCTTCTCGATTTCCAGCACGTATGAAAGATCTTTAGGGAGCATCTTTCTGATTTTGATTTGCAGTTTTTTTTTAGCGCATATCATCGTTTCACTTGAAAAGGTAATCGAAAAAAAAGGTGATCAGTAAAAAAATACTGCAGAAAATCGGGATCATCTTTTTCAGATTGATAGTATTAAGCGCAACTGCAACTCCCAGAATCGGAATAAAGTAGTATATGTAAGTCAATGCACTGATTATATAGCGAGGCAATAGAGGATAGACTAGAATCAGTATATTATACCCGATATTTAGAACTATCCACAACAGTATAAAACTCAACACGAATGTTTTTAGCAAAGCCAAACAATGTTGTTTTTCAACTCCCCGTATATTACCTCGAAGGGCATAG
Source organism: Syntrophaceae bacterium UBA4778 (assembly GCA_002403175.1). Next base: position 8,433 of record DHHG01000106.1, read on the forward strand.
GATACTGCTATCCTTGAGAGTCCGTCATTCCTGCGAAAAATATATATATCCAACTGTTGCCCTAAAATTGCTAGGGGAAGCAAAGCTAGGATCGTTGCCGCAATCAACTCATGTGACAGGTTTCCCATTTGCTTACCGGCCATAATGGAACAGGCTGCAACTGCTACAGCCGATAGCGTATCATTGGGAGGGACTGCTGTTCCTATCGGGGATTGATCTATCCAGATCAATTCCAAAAGAGCACCGATCATCAATCCGGTCTCAATCTGTCCCAGAATCACGCCTATTATCGTTGCAGAAACCACCGGTCTGGAAATCAATGTTTGTATATAAATACGATCCAGACAGAGTATACCGCCTGCAACAGCTATAAACAGCAACATGCCCCATCCTTGCTCACAGTTAAAATTGTGAATAGGAGACTTTATTTCCTTTTTTTTATAACATCTCTGAAATCCAGTGGTTTGTCTTTTGGCACGCAACGGCATTCCACAGTTGCGCCCATATCCGTAAGGGACTGAATATCGCTAATGTCTTTTTCAGAAAGGAGAATGGATGCCGCACAACGTATTCTGAAATTCTCACTGTATACATTCCCAATATTTAAACTTTCAAATCGGAAACCAAGATTGTATGCTTTTACGGCACTTTCAATTGTACTGAAAAGAACAATTGCTTTTTTAGAGGCGTCTAATTGCGCATATGTCCTGGCAAATTCATCAATTCGAAAAACAAGTACCTCGACCTCTCTGGGTACTGCCATTTTAATTACTGTCTCTCGAAAAAAATCTGAGGCCACTTCATCATCTACCACAATGATACATGTTGCTTTATTAAAGGGAAGCCATGCTTCAAGAATCTGTCCGTGAATCAATCTATTATCAACCCGTACAAGAATGTATTCCACTTACCATCACCATTTGTATCCTAATGGCAGATCAGATTCCAACTGCCTTGATTGAAAGAGCTCTGTAAACTATGAATCCGTGAATCACCGCCTTGAAATCAGTTTTTTAAGATGATTATTTACCGGAGACATCCCTTTTCAGGATTTCACTTGCCAGTGAGATATTTTTCCTACCATAATCCTTAATAAAATATGCTGTCTCTTCCAGCGTTTTTTCTTTTCTAATATCAAGCTTCAGGAGCATAGGTAAATTTACACCGGTGACAACTTCAACTTTTCCTTCTCGCATAAATGATAAAGAAATATTTGAAGGCGTGCCACCAAACAAATCGGTTAGGATCAATATACCGTCCCCACTATCAATTTTTTTCATGGCTCCTGTTATATCTTTTTTTATATCTTCCACACCCTTTTCAGAATCTATTGATACAGAATATATACCGGTCAGCTTCCCTTTAATCATCTCAGCTGCTTTTATCAACTCACTTCCTAAATTACCATGGGTTATAACCAAAACACCGATCATATAAATCCCCCCCTCCCTCGGTAAGTCGAGATTTCAATACGTATAAAATCCAAGAACCAAGTTCTTCTCAATGCTATAGATTATCATCCATTAATATTTAGCACAAACAAAAACAGCTTTTTTAAATTCATTCTGTGTTAATTTTCTATATCCAAACTTATTGACTTAAAAATGAGCAATTCGCTATCCGCTCCGAATATATTGAATGTTTATTTCTTATCAACATAGTTATCCACAATTTTTCAACATGGATTGTGAGAGTAGGTGCATAAAACTCTGGAATGATGATTTTTTTTCGGAAAAATTCAATTTTGTTCTTATAAACGGTCCAATTTCCAATTGACATTTTTCATCAATAACATATAAAATAAAATGATAAACTAAATAATAAAGGATATTTATGTCTAATTTGTATAAATGTAAAAAAACGAATATTTTTATTTCTGAACCTTGCCAGGACAATGTTTGCGAATGGTGGTTAAAAAACGAGACATTTTGTAATTGTACCTGGGTAGCTTGTAATTATGGCCCATTCACATTGGAAGAAGTGGGTGAAATGATGGGAGTTACCAGAGAGCGTATCAGACAAATAGAAGCTAAAGCACTGCGAAAGCTCCAGCATAAGAAAAGAAGAGATCAATTGAAAGATTTTGCTTCGCCAAATTATGATGAAGATATGTATTGATATTACTTATTCTTTCTTTTAGCGAGATCTTCCATAAACTTGCGCATATACTCTTTTCGCTCAGATCTTGAAAAGAGAAGGGCAGACACTTCGTATTCATATTCCATAGCGGCTCTTTTATCCAAACGTGGCACGATATCGGAAATACGTTTAATTGCTTCCAATGTTTTAGAAGACCTCTTTGAAAGTTCTGATGCCATTTTCTTGGCTTCATCAAGAAATTTGGACGGAGGAGCAATTTTGTTTACAATTCCGATCCGCATTGCCTCAATGGCTCCGATTGGCTCACCAAGCATTGCCATTTCTTTTGCTTTAGCTACACCGACAATGCGCTGCAAAGGATCAAAAAAAGGACTTAAGCCAAACTTCATCTCAGGATGTCCAAATATTGCACTCTCAGATGCGACGATCAGATCACAAACAACGGCAAGGTTGAAACCTCCACCAAGAGCAATACCTCCAACAGCGGCAATTACGGGTTTTTTGAACAAGTAAATCTTCTGAAGATAACTTGTTATGGATCGGAAATAATCATCTATTTCTCCATCAGGTAGAACGGCCAACTCTTTAATATCGGCACCGGCGCAAAACACATAATCTCCCCCTGTCAATATCACTGCTTTCACCGAATCATCATTTTCAAGCTCCGAGAAGCAATCGGCCAACTCAAGGCGCATTACCTGTGTCAAGGCATTTAATTCTGCCGGATTATTTAGCTTGACTACAGCATAGCCATCATCCTTCGTGAGTACAATCTCTTTGTATTCCATTATGAATGCCTTTTCTTCTAGTATTCTACCTGCAATTGCCTCGAAATAAAGTAAGCACCATTAAATTCTTTATTCAATTCGCCCACTATAGCAGATTTAGTTTCTTCAACCAAATATTTCCAAGCATTGAATCCCTTCTCTTTTGGGTATATAAGTTCGGGCTTCCCTTCAATCCCAGATAGCTTGGCTGCTACTTTGGCAGCAGAGTCCATATCTCCCAGCGAATCGACCAAACCCATGCGTAGAGCCTGTCTTCCTGTAAAAATCCTGCCGTCGGTGTAGTCTTTTAATTTATCTTTTGAGATTTTTCTGTTTACTGAGACCGTTTCTACAAACTGATCATAAATATCATCAATAACATTCTTAATAAGAGATTCTTCATCGGAAGTCATTTCTCGAAACGGAGATCCGATGTCTTTATATTTTCCGCTTTTGATGGATGCTGCACGAAGTCCCAGCTTCTTCATCGTATCCTGAACATTTGTGAAGTGCATAATAACGCCTATACTACCGGTCAATGTGCCGGGGTTAGCAACAATCTTGTCAGCACCACAGGCTACGTAATACCCGCCCGAAGCCGCCACTGATCCGAGAGAAGCCACTACCTTCTTTTTTATCTTTGCTGCTAAAATGGCTTCATAGATCTCCTGAGAAGCGGCTACCCCTCCTCCAGGTGAATCTATTCTAACAATGATGGCTTTTATTCTCGGATCATCTAAATATTTATTGATTTGCTCGACGGAAGTCTTGGAGTCAGTAATAATCCCTTTAACGCATACTACACCTATCTTTTCTCCTTTTGGGGAAAAGAAGAATGTATTATCCCCGAAAAGGGATACTCCGAATATAAGAATGTATAGAATTGTCCCGATTGCGAATAATAGTAAGAGCCCAAGCAATATGGGGTGTTTTCGCATAAAATCCGTTACCTTCAAAAAAATGGAAGTTAAGTTATGCTATATCGGATATTTTTACATTGGCCAGAGCCTTACCAAGAGCCGATCCAATTTTCTCCTTATTATTTAAATATTGATTAGAGGCCGGTTCATTGACGAGTGATTCATAATCTTTAATGCTCAATCGTATTTTCTTACTCTTTGAATCGATACTTTTCACAACGGCTGTAGTAATATCACCTACATTGAATATTTCATTAGGTGATTTGACCTTTTTATGACCGATTTCAGAAACATGAACCAGTCCCTCAACTCCTTCTTCTATTTCTACAAAGAGACCAAAGTCTGTGATGTTTGTAATTTTTCCACTGATGACAGCACCAGATACATATTTGGTTACGATTTCATCCCAGGGGTTAGTTTCAAGCTGTTTAATACCGAGAGAGAATTTCTCATTTTCCACATCAATATTTAGTACGACAGCCTCAACTTCCTGCCCCTTCTTGAAAAATTCCGATGGATGCTTAATTCTTTGCTTCCACGAGATATCAGATACATGAACAAGCCCGTCAATTCCCTCTTCAATTCCAATAAAAATACCAAAATCTGCTATATTTCTTACTGTACCCTTGACTATGCTTCCTTCGGGATATTTATCTTTCAAAGCCATCCAAGGATTCGATACCGTCTGCTTAAGTCCGAGTGAAATTCTTTTGTTCTCCCCGTCGATGCCAAGAATCATGACTTTAACTTCGTCGCCAACCGACATGATCTTAGAAGGATGTCTAAATTTCTTTGTTGTCCAGAACATCTCCGAAACATGAATCAGACCCTCAACTCCGTCTTCGAGAGCTACAAAAGCACCGTAATCCATCAAGCTTACGATTTTTCCGGAAACAATCGAATTGATCTGGTATTTTTCAGCTATCGTATCCCATGGATTATCTTTCAATTGTTTAAGCCCCAGGGAGATTCGTCCCTTCTCGCGATCAAAGGAAAGTACTTTAACCGTAATCTTGTCACCCTTGCCGAACTGTTCAGATGGCCGAGTTAACTTTCCCCATGATATATCAGTTACATGGAGCAGGCCATCGATGCCACCCAGATCAACGAATACACCAAAATCAGTAATATTCTTAATAATACCATCGACAACCTTGCCCTCCTCGATCGTCTCGAGGACATTTTTCCTTTCTTCTTCTCTCTCTTTTTCCAGAATAGCCCTTCTTGATAAGACCACGTTATTTCTTTTGCGATCATAACTGATGACATTGAATAAAAGGGTTTGTCCGAGATACCCATTTAGATCCTTAACAGGCCTGATATCAATCTGAGATCCAGGTAAAAACGCCGTGATTCCGATATCTACGGAGAACCCGCCTTTTACCCGCTCCGCAACGGTTCCCTTCAAAGTCGTATTGTTCTCGCAGGCACTTTTAACTTCGTTCCAAACCCTCATTTTTGCTGCTTTATCTTTAGACAGAATGAGATTGTATTCCTCATCCTTATGATCTATAAGGACCTCAATGATATCGCCGACTGCAACTGTTATGTTACCCTTCTCGTCTTTCAGTTCGTCTGCCTTGATCTGTCCTTCCGTTTTATAACCTACATCAACCATTACAAGATCATTACCGATCTGAACAACTTTTCCGGAGACAACCTCTCCTAATGGAACATCCTGCAGACTTTGCTCATATAACTCGATAAAGCTCATATTTTTATTTTGATCCGCCTCATGGCGAAGTTCATCCATTTCGTCAGAATGCATCTCATTTTCGTTTTTTATTTTATCGTTAACCATTAAGACTACCCCCCTCCTAAATAATGATCTTTCCAATTAGGGTCGAGTAACACACTGCCACAAAAATATCAAGATAATTAACTATAACGTCTGGACAATTACACCTTTTCAGAAAGGTCGGTTGAACATTTTTTGATCATTTTCAACATCCTCTCCACAACCTCATTTATACCCATCGAGGTGGAATCTATAATTATTGCATCTTGAGCCGGCCTGAGCGGAGCCGCTTCTCTCTCCATATCCTGTTTATCGCGTAATTTCATGTCCTTATGCACTTTATTCAGATCAATTTCCGTATTCTTTTGTTTCAATTCCAGATACCTTCTTTTGCTTCTCTCAGAATCGACGGCATCCAGGTAAAATTTGAAATCAGCTTCAGGAAAAACGACCGTCCCCATATCTCTCCCATCAGCTACGATTCCACCTTTTTTCCCTAATTCCCTTTGAATGGACAACAATGCACTTCTTACGGACGGATAGGCCGAAATTTTAGAGGCAAGCATCCCGATTTCCGGAGTCCTTATTTGGTCTGTCACATCCTGCTCATTAATATAAATTCTTGTTTGCCCCTGAATACATCTTATTGAGATATTCAGATTTTTCACCAGTTCCGGAATCCGAAGTTCGATATCTTCTCGTTCATAGAACTCGACAGCTTTAAAAGCCAGGGCTCTGTACAACGCCCCGGTATCGAGATAATCGTATTTGAGTCTTTCGGCGAGCAATTTGCCGACGGTACTCTTTCCAGCTCCTGCAGGACCATCGATTGTTACAATTTTTCCGGCACTTACGTTCATAATCTATCCCCCTTCAATATTTGAACATAAAAAACCATAAACTCTTTCATTTAAGACCATCTGCCGTATATGGATCCCTTCAGGTAAATCCATGCTGCTTGATTTTATGATGTAAAAGGTCTAGAATTCGGGAACCTTAAATACTGGAGCATTCCATTGCTTTTTAAAACAGGTAAACACTGCTGTTTCCAATCTAAAATCATCCTTTTCTTAATCACACTTTTCACCCTGATTTCCTTTTCTCAGGCATGTTTTGGTCTAACATTAGAGGAGGAAAGCAAGGTCGGAAAGGATCTGTATGAAAAATTGGAAAAGAGCAATATCCTTTTAAAGGACACCCGAATCAATGAATATGTAACTCTGGTCGGAAATAAAGTTTTAAATCAGACCCATCAGACTCTGTTTGAGTTCCAGTTTTCAATTATTGACAGTCAGGCCATCAATGCCTTCGCAACACCGGGCGGCTATGTTTATGTCAATAAGGGTTTGATCAATATTCTCGAAAATGAAAGTGAGCTTGCAGGAGTCCTAGCCCATGAAATCTCACATATCACGGCCAGACATATAGCACGGCAGATGGAAAAATCTCAAACACTGAATATGGCAACCCTCGCAGCAATTTTAGCTGGAGCCATTCTGGGAGGGGGCGGACAGGGAACGGAAGCTGTGCTGGGACTTTCGCTGGCCACAGCCACCACGCTTCAACTCAAATACAGCAGAGAAAATGAAGAAGAAGCGGATAGGCTGGGAATGACTGCCCTTACCGGTGCCGGTTATGATGCCAAGGGAATGCTGAATCTCTTAAAAATCATGAAAAATTTCGAATTCTATTCGAGCTCGATTCCTTCCTACTTTCTGACGCACCCGGGAACAGACGAACGCATCCATTATATTGACGGCCTCCTTCAGACACGTTACAAATCCAAAGGTGCACGGAGCATTATAGGGGGATTGTCCAGGATTCAAACATTAATTCTGTTATCCGACAAGGAGAATATGGATTCGGCTCAAAAGCAATTTGAAAGCAAACTCAAAAAAAATCCCAATAATCTGGATGCAATTTACGGGATGGCCGTTATTCAAAGCAGACTTGGTAAAAAAGATGAATCGATCCGACTGTTCACAAAGGCGCAGCGACTCGCGCCTAACGATCTGGACGTCCTCAGAGGTATTGGCATGGACTATTTTAATTCCGGCAATATGAACCAAGCCATTGTTTATCTCGAGCAGGCTCATAAAATCAATGATCGCGATGACGATACCATTCTCTATCTGGCCAGGGCAAATGAAGAGGTTGGAAATTTTACGCTGGCCTTAAACCTATATCAGGATTTACTTAAACTAAGACCGGACGACATGACACTTCACTATCACATCGGTATGAATTTGGGCAAAACTGGAAATCAGGGGGAATCACATTACCAATTTGCGCTGTTCAATAAGAAAAAGGAGAAACTGGATAGCGCGCTTTTTCATTTCAAAGAGGCATTGAAATATTTTCCCACCGGGAACGCAAGGTACTCAGAAATTCAGAAAGAAATTGAAAATCTCAAGCCCAAAAATAAAGCCTTTCCACCACACAAAAGGAAATTCGAATTTTGACAAAACGAATTCTCCTTATAAATCCCTGGATTCACGATTTTTCAGCCTTCGATCTCTGGATGAAACCTCTGGGATTGCTCTATCTTGGTTCCATATTGAGAGAGAACGGATTTATCATCGACTTTATCAACTGTCTTGATCCGTACCACCCTGATTTAAAGAGCGAGCCTCAATTGAAATTACCGAAACGCAAGTTCTCCGGTAAAGGCCACTTTCCAAGAGAATTGATTTCTAAACCCAGTCAACTCAGAGACGTTCGGAGGCGTTATTACAGATTCGGAATATCTCCTAATTTATTTCATCGAATGCTCCTTGAAAAACCCAGGCCGGATCTGATCCTTATTACCTCGATGATGACCTACTGGTACCCTGGTCTGTTCGAGACAATAAAGATGATCCGCGAAGCATTCCCTGCCACCCCCCTTATTCTTGGCGGGAATTATCCATCTCTATGTGAAGATCACGCACGAACATATTCAGGAGCAGATGAAATAATAAAGGGCGAGGGAGAAGCTCAACTTGATTATCTCCTTGAAAAGTATTTAAATTGCCATCTTTCAAAGCCAGCCGACTCAATGGAGCTGGATAATCTACCCTATCCTGCTTTTGATCTGCTTCGTTACATCGATCAGGTTCCAATCATGACTTCCAGGGGATGTCCTTTCGATTGTACCTACTGCGCGTCCGGCATTCTCAATCCAGGCGGTTTTCGTACCAGAAATCCCATCAAAGTTGCGGATGAAATTGAATACTGGCATAAGCGATTTGGTGTTCGCCATTTTTCGTTTTACGATGATGCTTTACTGATGAATCCCGGTCAATCTATTATTCCTTTGCTAAAGGAAGTCATCCGCCGCGGGCTGGATTGCGAATACCATTGCCCCAACGGTCTTCATTTACGGGAAATTTCCTTTGAACTGGCAGATCTGATGTTCCGTGCCGGATTCAAAACACTTCGATTCGGATTTGAGACCGCCGATGCTGTGAGACAGACAACGATGGGAGACAAGGCCAATGGAGAGCACCTGAGAGAGGCGCTTCGATTTTTGACTTTAGCGGGTTTTGATCGCGGAAATATCGGGATTTATCTGCTCTGTGGGCTTCCCGGGCAGGAATATTCAGAGATATACAACA
>DHHG01000105.1 GCA_002403175.1 Syntrophaceae bacterium UBA4778
ATCCATTTCTTCTCTGACTCATAGAGTTTTAATTCAGAGATGATCTGCTCAAGCCTCGTTCGACTCAGGCTTTCCTGAGCAATAGATTGGAGGCGGTCCTCTATTCTTGCCGTAACGGTGGGTCTTACAAACTCCTCAGGAACTTTTTGCGGCGTCACAAGTATCAAGGTTGAAGCCATGTACTTACGTGGACAAGCAATCAGGTATACCGTCATTACGAAAATGACAGCCATGAAGGGAATCAGCGCATACCATTTCCTTCTAACTAAAATTTCCAGATATTCCTGAATATTGAAAGCTTTCTGAGGATTGATCATATTTTTTCCTTGGTTCAACTTTTGGTCTTTTAATAATTCTAAATGTAGGAAGCTATCAGTCTGATCATAATCCTGTTTTCATCATATTCGAAAGATTCGACGCTGGACGAATTTTTTCTATGATTATATTCCAGTGAAATGGATAACCACTTCTCAGGCGTATGAGTCAGGACCGCTGCCAATAACCATATTCGATCATTTCGGTTAAATTCATAATCAGCCCATTCCATACTGGTAGTAATTCCCATAGATGTGAGTAAATTGAACTGATGGTATATGCTTCCAAATAAACCATAGTATTTGGCGAATCCGAGATTTTCGGAGGTAAAATAGTTCTCGTAAAATCCCCATTTAGCACTCGCCGATAAAGAGGTATCCATCAACCTTTTCAGAATGGATATCTCTCCCGCCGGGCAGCTTTCATGTGAGCCTGATTCCGGACTGAACCAGTAATATCCAATCTGAAATCTACCACTCACAGTAGGACTTATAGCGTAATCCATCCCCAAGCTTGGATTCTGCACAGTATAGTCAGGTTGATTCAAATCAAAATTTCTTCTGAGGAAGCGATACTCTCCAAACAGAATATTCCCCGGGCTCGTTCTATACATGTACCGCCCCCTTGCCATGTGCCCGTCCAGATCCGCAGATCTGTCGAAATTACCTCTGACGAATGCATATTCAGTATTGATTCCATGTTTTTGAGTGAGCCAGTATGTAATGCTTGGATTCACGAAATCCTCACGGCTGTCATCACTGCTGGGATTGTCGCTTCTATAAACATTATCTCTGTAGAACAGGTTAACCCGACTTTCAGGTCCAAGCCGGTATTCTATTTCAGGCTCCAGTACATTTCTCCAATATATGAACCTCTGGCGATTGCTTGAAAGAAGGTATTCTCCATTTTGACCAATCAATGTGTAAACTCTCTCCAAAGTATCATCAGATCTCGTATAACTATCTCTGATCCGAAAAATAACTTTTGGATTGAGAGCATATGAGCCATTCAGCTCTGCCATATGACTTGTGTAATCATTTTGTGATTCGTGAGCGAACAAGTTGACTCCCAATCTATAATCAATATTTAATGAGGAGGTCTGGCTCACGTCAGACAATCTGATTCCAGGTGATATAGTGCTTATAAAATCAGATTTCTTATCGCTCGCTGTCAGATTAATATTATCCGAGAACTCTTCCTGAAGTATAATATACGGCTCTATTTTTATGATATCTGCTGCAGGAAGAGTTATTGGAACAAGTAAAATCAAGGTGATGACAAGAATGATCTTTTTAATACATGCCTCCCATTCATGGTACGACAACAGTATCTCCGGATTTCAAAACGACATCTGAACTTTCACTTGTGTCCAATATTTTTTTATAACTTGCCGTAATACGTTTTTCGACTCCCTTTTCCTTTCTGATAATCATAATTCTCTTCTGATCAGCCCATTCTGTAAAACCGCCTGCTATTGGAATTATCTGAAGAAGAGATGTTTCACTTCGGAGTTTATACATTCCCGGCATTCGGACTTGACCCGTTACGAATACTCGGAAGCTGTTGGCTTCAACGACGATGACCGATACAGTAGGTTCATCTATATAATTTCTTATTTTTTTGACGATGACTTCCTTCAATTGAAGCGGTGTAAGTCCTTCGGCCTGAATGTCATCAATCATGGGTAGCGATATTTTACCATCGGATCGAACAGGAACGGCTCGCGAAATCGAATCTTCCTTCCAAATATGAACAAATAGAACATCTTCCGTCCCTATGACATATGTGCTTTCATTCGCGTTCTCAGCTTTTTTGAAATCTCTGGCCTCTTCTGAAAATGCATTTGAAAATACGAAAAAAATGCACGTAAGAAGAATAGATCCGAATCTTGCAGCCTTTGAGCACATCTTTGTTCTCCTTCGGGTTTGAAAGTATTCCAGATCTGTTGATGAATTTCTGAATCCAGCCCAGGAACTCTACTCTGAGCATTTTGCTGATAGCTATACCCTTGGATTCATTCTATCGGAATTTTGGTTTAAGATAGCTTCATGCGAATTGAACTAAAGATTTCTGGAAACCCAAAGTGCTGCCTGAAGCCTGTTGGGAACATTGATTTTTTTGAATATATTGTAAATATGCGTCTTGACTGTATGTGGGCTGATATAGAGTTTATTGGCAATCTCCTCATTGGTTGCGCCACCGACAACAATAGACAAGATTTCGCGTTCCCTCTGAGTGAGAATGGAAATATCCATACCTCGTATGTTGGATCTGTCCTTTCTGATTGACAGGGCTCTGGCCATAACATCTCTGGAAATCCAGAGTTCCCCATTAAAAATGGCATTTACCCCCTTTCTGAACTGGTCCAGGGAATCATGCTCGTAAAAAATGCCACGGATCCCCAAAACAATAGCCTTTTCTTCAACTCCTCTGCCTGGCTCGACATTAAACAGAGCCGTTAATGTTCCGTTTTTTTCAAGGTTATTCAGCAGTTTTTCGACATCCTTTTGAGGATAATCAATCAGGATCAAGCTGGATTTATAATCATCACGATGGGGTAAGTGATCAAAATCGGAAAGTGCCGTACATACAGATCCGGTTTCGTTACTCAGCAATGTTGCTAAAGATTCATTATGCAGTTTTCTTGAGCCAATAATGTAAATTTCATTTCTCATTGCTATCTCCGATTTAATCGATCCGTTTGATGGGTGAACTAAATGGACTCACTTACTTATCCAAAATACTTTTTTTACTCTTGAATTAATTGGCAACCAGAATCAAATTCAGGATAAATAAATTCTAAGGTAATTGGTGTCACACATAATAGATGAGTCATTCCAAAAAAGCAGAAATCTATCCTATGCTTTTCTTAATGAAAGATGAGAATGAGAATCAGAATCAGAAGAATTTAATTACATCCTGAAGCACAGGACATGCCAGATTAAAAAAGAAATGAAAATTGCGATTCCAACAAAAAAAAGGGGTTGTATAACTACATATTGAGTCAATATGCTTTTTAGTTACTTTTTGTATGGATATTTTTTTAGTCCTCTTCTAATTGTCTAAAATTACATTACATTGTTTTATTTTTTCCATATGTAACCTGATCACTCTTTTCATAAGATTGCATTTGTGGATTCTCAGGCATCAAGTTTAGATTTGATTTTCCAGAATGAACTAATTTTTTATTAGATAGGGATTCTTTTTTCTTAATAAAACATAATGCCATTTAATGCATTTACTTGGTAATCCAGCATCATATTTTTGCACTTTTCTCTATTTTTACTTAATTTGAAGACCCCTTCATAATACGTAGGTTCAGGCTCGTGCATACAAACGATTAATCTACAAAGGGATTAGGATTGCTTTTTCCCCATTACGAATTCATAATAAATCATGGCTAAAGGTCTAAACTCAAAAGAAATTGCGGATATTCTCGAACAGATTGCTATAATACTGCAGATCAAGGGAGAGAATCCTTTCAAATCCAGAGCATACTCGAATGCGGCCCAAATAATCTCCCAAATGGACAATTTACCCGAGCTGGTAGAAAAAGGGGAATTGTCCATGATCCGAGGGATCGGAGATGCTTTGAGTAAGAAAATTTCCGAGCTGCTAATAACGGGAGAATTGAAATATTTCAATGACCTGAAATCTTCCGTCTGCGAGGATCATTTAAAAATGCTCAGAATCAGAGGACTTGGACCAAAAAAGATTCACCTCCTCCATGAGCTTCTTGGCATTAAAACAATCGAGGAGCTCGAATCTGCATGCAAAGAAAACCGGCTATTGGATATTCGCGGTTTCGGGAAAAAAATACAAGAAAAGATTTTAAATGGAATAGAACATGTCCGGAGCCATCTTGATTATCACCTTTATTCCGAAGCCCTTCATGATGCAGAATCCATTCTGAAATATTTACAGTCCTGCGAAGATATCCTAGGGTCACCCTGCCTGGCAGGCTCGTTACGGAGAAAATGCGAACTCATCAGGAACCTTGATTTTCTAGTTTCAACAGACAATCCGTCTGCAGTCGTAGAATACTTCCTATCCTATTCACGCAACGAAGAAACGCTTGACAGAGGAAATACCAAAATCAGGATTTTACTTAATTCCGGTATTCAAGCTGACTTGAGACTGGTCAGAGAGGATGAATTTCCATTTGCATTGCACCATTTTACCGGGAGCAAAGAGCATAATGCCGCTCTCAGAAGAAGAGCCCGGGAAATGGGGATGGTTATGAATGAGTACGGCATTTCAACTTCGGGTAAAAACATAGGCTGTGGAAATGAAGAAGAAATTTTTGGAACCCTGGGACTTCCTTACATTCCGCCGGAACTGCGAGAAAATACTGGAGAAATAGAAGAAGCAGCTGTTGGGAATCTGCCGAATCTGATCAAGCTAGAAGACATCAAGGGTGTGTTTCACGTTCATACCAACTACAGTGATGGATCTGATTCGATTGAAGCCATTGCTCAGGCTGGAAAAAGGATGGGGCTTCAATATGTCGGCATATCCGATCACAGCCGCTCGGCTTTCTATGCCCATGGACTTTCCACGGAAGATGTCATCAGACAGCATGAAGAAATTGATGCATTAAACAAGGCCGATATTGGAATCTATCTATTCAAGGGAATTGAAATTGAGATCTTACCTGACGGCGAACTGGATTACGACTATTCCATTCTGCAACGGTTCGATTTCATCATTGCTGCAGTCCACTCCCACTTTTCAATGTCTGAACTACAAATGACCGACCGTATCATTAAGGCCTTGGAACACCCAATGGTTACAATGCTGGCTCACCCTACCGGCCGTTTGCTCCTCTCCAGAGAGCCATACCAGGTCGATATTTCCAGAATATTAAATGCTGCTGCCGTCCAAAGAAAAGTAGTAGAACTGAATGCGAATCCCCATCGCCTGGATATTGACTGGCGCTGCTGTAAACAGGCAAAAAAGAAAGGGGTGATGATCGCGATTAATCCTGATGCTCATCATACTTCAGGACTACATGATGTTCGATACGGGATTGATCAGGCGAGAAAGGGCTGGATTGAAGCCTCTGATTGCCTTAATACTCTCTCTCTGGAAAGCATACGTTCCATCTTTTGGAAAAAATATTTTTAGCTTATCAGCAATAATACCCGGGGCTGAGATTTTCCAGGCTGCCGGTCAAGTCACCAACCTTTGGGAAACCATGTCTCTGCAGATAATCCTCGATTCCTTCCAAAACATCTTCGATAATCCGCGGATTCACGAAATGGGCGGTTCCAATCTGAACAGCACTAGCTCCCGCTATCAAGAACTCCAGCGCATCGCGTGCTGTCATGATTCCACCTATGCCAATAATTGGAATCGATACACGTTTGGCAACTTCCCATACCATCCGCACTGCAATGGGTCTGATTGCCGGCCCGGACAATCCGCCTATAATATTTTTCAAATGTGGTATCCGTTTTTCAACATCAATCGACATGCCTTTCAACGTGTTGATCAGCGATACCGCATCTGCTCCTGCATTCTCAACTGCAAGTGCTATTTCAGAAATGTCCGTCACATTCGGCGTTAATTTTACTATCAGAGGAAGATGCGTATTTTTTCTAACAGCCCTGGTAATATCAAATGCAAGGGATGGATCAGCCCCAAATGCAATGCCTCCTTTTTGTACATTCGGACAAGATATGTTTAACTCCACTCCATGGACCCCATCCACGGAATTAAGGATTTCAGCAAGTTTTTCAAACTGGTCTATCCTCTCACCGTATATATTTACGATAACCTTCGTATCGAATTTTTTTAAAAAAGGGAGCTTTTCATTGATAAACGCGTCGATACCGACATTCGCCAGACCTATCGAATTGAGCATACCACAGGGTGTTTCTATAATCCTTGGAGGGGGATTACCTTCTCTCGGCTCCAGGGATATTCCTTTTACAATCACTGCACCGATCTTGTTGAGATCGATATAATCGGAATACTCCTCTCCATATCCGAAAGTCCCGGACGCAGTCATGACAGGATTTTTCAAATTCAGCCCATCCATTAACTGTATACTCAAATCCGGTTTATTTTCTCTTTCCTTCATTAGTCCAAATCCAATTTATTCAATTCAAATACCGGTCCTTCGCTGCATGCACAAGCATAGCCACCGGATGAAACCTTTACGGCACAACCTAAACACGCTCCCACCCCGCAAGCCATTCTTGCCTCAACGGAAACTTGACAGCGTATCTGCCGACCTTTCATCTTTGCCTTCAGACTCACCAGCATCTGATGCGGACCGCAAGCAAAGATTATAGAATCATCGTCATTATAGGATTCCAGATCTGTCGCAAAGAGATCCGTAATCAATCCCGGCTGTCCCATGCTTCCATCATCTGTACTTATCCTGTGGTCCTTGCATAATTCCTTAAAACATTTAATTTCGGGAAGAGCTCCCCGATTGCGCCCGCCTTGATAGCAGATAACATCCTGTACCTCAGAGGAACTTGTGATCTTCTCCACGAGATATCTCAGGGGTGCAACCCCCATCCCGCCGGCAATCAGGACGATTCTTGGCCGAAGGTTCTCGATATCAAATCCGCTCCCTAAAGGACCGTTAATGACTATCTCATCCCCTTTCTTTAACCGAGCAAGGACTTGAGTGCCCTCTCCCATTACCTGATAAAGAATGTCACAAATGACTCTCCTGAATCTCTTATAAACCGAATGAATACTGATCGGTCTGGAAAGAAATACCGAAGAATTATTTTTTGCTCGAATCAGGATAAATTGGCCCGGTTGAGCATCGAGAAAAAAAGGTGGCATATAGATTGACATCAAAAAGAGCCCAGGTGCTAAACATTTCTGATCGGCTATTCTGGAAGTGAAATTATTCTTCTTAGCTTTTGTTCTTTCCATTATTTTGTAGGTCTATTGTTTATTTCAGCCCACATAATGAGGGCGTCTTCATTTGTATCTGAGTAATATCGCGGCCGGACTCCATATTTTTTGAATCCAAACCTCTTGTATAATGCCAATGCAGCCGTATTTGAAAACCTGACTTCAAGCGTAACGCTTGATGCTCCGAGTTCTCTTCCGGTGTTAAACATGGATTCCATCAATACAGATCCGATTCCCAGGCCCTGAAGATCATGCCTCACCGCAATATTATTTAGATGAATTTCGTCCGCAACAAGCCAGAAAACTATATAGCCAAGGATTTTTTCTGAATCGAGCCGTTCTTCTACAGCCACATACTGGAACGAAATTGGGGATTTCAATTCGTTCCGGAACATTCCTTCCGACCAGGGCGTTTTAAATGATAGCTTCTCGATTTCCAGCACGTACGAAAGATCTTTAGGGAGCATCTTTCTGATTTTGATTTGCAGTTTATTTTTAGCGCCTAGCATCGTTTCACTTGAAAAGGTAATCGAAAAAAATGGTGATCAGTAAAAAAATACTGCAGAAAATCGGGATCATTTTTTTCAGATTGATGGTATTAAGCGCAACTGCAACTCCCAGAATCGGAATAAAGTAGTATATGTAATTCAATGCACTGATTATATGGCAAGGCAATAGAGGATAGACTAAAATCAGTATGTTATACCCGATATTTAAAACAATCCACAAAAGCAGAAAACTCAACACGAATGTCTTTAGCAAAGCCAAACAATGTTGTTTTTCAACTCCCCGTATATTACCCCGAAGGGCGTAGGATACTGCTATCCTTGAGAGTCCGTCATTTCTGCGAAAAATATATATGTCCATTTGTTGCCCTAAAATTGCTAAGGGAAGCAAAGCTAGGATTGTTGCCGCAATCAATTCATGGGAAATGTTTCCCATTTGCTTACCGGCAATAATGGAACAGGCTGCGATTGCCACAGCCGATAACGTATCATTGGGAGGGACTGCTGTTCCTATCGGGGATTGATCTATCCAGATCAATTCCAAAAGAGCACCGATTATCAATCCGGTCTCAATCTCTCCTAAAATCAAGCCTATTATCGTTGCAGAAACCACCGGTCTGGAAATCAATGTCTGTATATAAATACGATCCAGACAGAGTAACCCGCCTACAACAGCTATAGCTAACAGCAACATGCCCCATCCTTGCTCACAGCTAAAAATGTGAATAGGAGAACTTTATTTCCTTTTTTTTATAACATCTCTGAAATCCAGTGGTTTGTCTTTCGGCACGCAACGGCATTCCACAGTTGCTCCCATATCCGTAAGGGACTGAATATCGCTAATGTCTTTTTCAGAAAGGAGAATAGATGCCGCACAACGTATTCTGAAATTCTCACTGTATACATTCCCGATATTTAAACTTTCGAATCGGAAACCTAGATTGTATGCCTTTACGGCACTTTCAATCGTACTGAAAAGAACAATTGCTTTTTTAGAGGCGTCTAATTGCGTATATGTCCTAGCAAATTCATCAATTCGAAAAACAAGTACCTCGACCTCCCTGGGGACTGCCATTTTGATTACTGTCTCTCGAAAAAAATCTGAGGCAACTTCATCATCTACCACAACAATACATGTTGCTTTATTAAAGGGAAGCCATGCTTCAAGAATCTGTCCGTGAATCAATCTATTATCAACCCGTACAAGAATGTATTCCACTTACCATCACCATTTGTATCCTAATGGCAGATCAGATTCCAACTGCCTTGATTGAAAGAGCTCTGTAAACTATGAATCCGTGAATAACCGCCTTGAAATCAGTTTTTAAGGACTATTTACCGGAGACATCCCTTTTCAGGATTTCACTTGCCAGTGAGATATTTTTCCTCCCATAATCCTTAATAAAATATGCTGTCTCTTCCAGCGTTTTTTCTTTCCTAATATCAAGCTTCAGAAGCATAGGTAAATTTACACCGGTGACAACTTCAACTTTTCCTTCCCGCATAAATGATAAAGAAATATTTGAAGGCGTGCCGCCAAACAAATCGGTTAGGATCAATATACCGTCCCCGCTATCAATTTTCTTCATGGCCCCTGTGATATCTTTTTTTATATCTTCCACACCCTTTTCAGAATCTATTGATACAGAATATATACCTGTCAGCTTCCCTTTAATCATCTCGGCTGCTTTTATCAACTCACTTCCTAAATTACCATGGGTTATAACCAGAACACCGATCATATATAATTTCCCCCTCCCTCGGTACGTCGAGATTTCATTACGCATAAAACCCAAGAACCAAGTTCTTTTCAATGTTATAGATTATCATCCATTAATATTTAGCACAAACAAAAACAGCTTTTTTAAATTCATTCTGTGTTAATTTCTATCCAAGCTTATTGACTTTAAAATGAGCAATTCGCTATCCGGCTCCGAATATATTGAATGTTTATTTCTTATCAACATAGTTATCCACAATTTTTCAACATGGATTGTGAGAGTAAGTGCATAAAACTCTGGAATGATGATTTTTTTCGGAAAAATTCAATTTTGTTCTTATAAACGGTCCAATTTCCAATTGACATTTTTCATCAATAACATATACAATAAAAGGATAAACTAAATAATAAAGGATATTTATGTCTAATTTGTATAAATGTAAAAAAACGAATATTTTTATTTCTGAACCTTGCCAGGACAATGTATGCGAGTGGTGGTTAAAAAATGAGACATTTTGCAATTGTACCTGGGTAGCTTGTAATTATGGCCCATTCACTTTGGAAGAAGTGGGTGAAATGATGGGAGTTACCAGAGAGCGTATCAGACAAATAGAAGCTAAAGCACTGCGAAAGCTCCAGCATAAGAAAAGAAGGGATCAATTGAAAGATTTTGCTTCGCCAAATTATGATGAAGATATGTATTGATATTACTTATTCTTTCTTTTAGCGAGATCTTCCATAAATTTACGCATATACTCTTTTCGCTCAGATCTTGAAAAGAGGAGGGCAGACACTTCGTATTCATATTCCATAGCGGCTCTTTTATCCAAACGTGGCACGATATCGGAAATACGTTTAATTGCTTCCAAGGTTTTGGCGGACCTCTTTGAAAGTTCTGATGCCATTTTCTTGGCCTCATCAAGAAATTTGGCGGGCGGAGCTATTTTGTTTACAATTCCGATCCGCATCGCCTCAATGGCTCCGATTGGCTCACCAAGCATTGCCATTTCTTTTGCCTTGGCTACGCCGACGATGCGCTGCAAAGGATCAAAAAATGGACTTAAGCCAAACTTCATCTCAGGATGTCCAAATATTGCACTCTCAGATGCGACGATCAGATCACAAACAACGGCAAGGTTGAAACCTCCACCGAGGGCAATACCTCCTACGGCGGCAATTACGGGTTTTTTGAACAAATAAATTTTCTGAAGATAACTTGTTATGGATCGGAAGTAATCATCTATCTCTCCATCAGGGAGAACGGCCAACTCTTTGATATCGGCACCGGCGCAAAACACATAATCTCCCCCTGTCAATATCACTGCTTTCACCGAATCATCATTTTCGAGCTCTGCGAAGCAATCGGCCAATTCAAGGCGCATTACCTGAGTCAAGGCATTTAATTCTGCCGGATTATTTAGCTTGACTACAGCATAACCATCTTCTTTCGTGAGTACAATTTCTTTGCATTCCATTATGATCGCCTTTTTCTAGTATTCTACCTGCAAGTGCCTCGAAATAAAGTAAGCACCGTGAAGCTCTTTGTTCAATTCACCCACTATAGCAGATTTTGTTTCTTCAACCAAATATTTCCAGGCATTGAATCCTTTCTCTTTCGGGTATATAAGCTCAGGCCTCCCTTCAATCCCAGAGAGCTTGGCAGCTACTTTTGCGGCGGAATCCATGTCTCCCAGCAGATCTACCAATCCCATTCCTAGTGCCTGTCTTCCTGTAAAAATCCTACCATCAGTATATTCTTTTAATTTCTCTTTTGAGATTTTTCTGTTTACTGAAACCGTTTCAACAAACTGATCATAGATATCATCAATAACATTCTGAATAAGAGATTCCTCGTCGGAAGTCATTTCTCGGAAAGGAGATCCAATATCTTTATATTTTCCGCTTTTGATGGACGAAGCTCGCAGCCCTAACTTCTTCATCGTATCCTGAACGTTAGTGAAATGCATGATGACGCCTATGCTACCGGTTAATGTGCCGGGATTAGCAACAATCTTGTCCGCACCACAGGCGACATAATACCCGCCCGAAGCCGCCACTGAGCCGAGAGAAGCCACAACCTTCTTTTTTGTCTTTGCAGCTAGAATGGCTTCATATATCTCCTGAGAAGCGGCAACACC
Source organism: Syntrophaceae bacterium UBA4778 (assembly GCA_002403175.1). The sequence goes on from DHHG01000105.1 coordinate 11,562, forward strand.
CCCTCCAGGAGAATCTATTCTAACAATGATAGCTTTAATTCTCGGATCATCTAAATATTTATTGATTTGCTCGACGGTATTCTTGGAGTCGGTAATAATCCCTTTAACGCATACAACACCTATCTTTTCTCCTTTTTGGGAAAAGAAAAAGGTATTATCCCCGAAAAGGGATACTCCGAATATAAGAATATATAGGATTGTCCCGATTGCGAATAATAGTAAGAGCCCAAGCAATATGGGGTGTTTTCGCATAAAATCAGTTGCCTTTAAAAGAATGGAAGTAAAAATTACGCTATATCGGATATTTTTACATTGGCCAGAGCCTTACCAAGACTGGATCCAATTTTCTCCTTATTATTTAAATATTGATTAGAGGCCGGTTCATTGACGAGTGATTCATAATCTTTAATGCTCAATCGTATTTTCTTACTCTTTGAATCGATACTTTTCACAACCGCTGTAGTAATATCACCTACATTGAATATTTCACTAGGTGATTTGACCTTTTTATGACCGATTTCGGAAACATGAACCAGTCCCTCAACTCCTTCTTCTATTTCTACAAAGAGACCAAAGTCTGTGATGTTTGTAATTTTTCCACTGATGACAGCACCTGGTACATATTTGGTTACGATTTCATCCCAAGGGTTGGTTTCAAGTTGTTTAATACCGAGAGAGAATTTCTCATTTTCCACATCAATATTTAGTACGACAGCCTCAACTTCCTGCCCCTTCTTGAAAAATTCCGATGGATGCTTAATTCTTTGCTTCCACGAGATATCAGATACATGAACAAGCCCGTCAATTCCCTCTTCAATTCCAATAAAAATACCAAAATCTGCTATATTTCTTACTGTACCCTTGACTATGCTTCCTTCGGGATACTTATCTTTCAAAGCCATCCAAGGATTCGATACCGTCTGCTTAAGTCCGAGTGAAATTCTTTTGTTCTCCCCGTCGATGCCAAGAATCATGACTTTAACTTCGTCGCCCACCGACATGATCTTAGAAGGATGTCTAAATTTCTTTGTTGTCCAGAACATCTCCGAAACATGAATCAGACCCTCAACTCCGTCTTCGAGAGCTACAAAAGCACCGTAATCCATCAAGCTTACGATTTTTCCGGAAACAATCGAATTGATCTTGTATTTTTCAGCTATCGTATCCCATGGATTATCTTTCAATTGTTTAAGCCCCAGGGAAATTCTTCCCTTCTCGCGATCAAAAGAAAGTACTTTAACCGTAATCTTGTCACCCTTGCCGAACTGTTCAGATGGCCGAGTTAACTTTCCCCATGATATATCAGTTACATGGAGCAGGCCATCGATGCCACCCAGATCAACGAATACACCGAAATCAGTAATATTCTTAATAATACCATCGACTACCTTGCCCTCCTCGATCGTCTCGAGGACATGTTTCCTTTCTTCTTCTCTCTCTTTTTCCAGAATAGCCCTTCTTGATAAGACCACGTTATTTCTTTTGCGATCATAACTGATGACATTGAATAAAAGGGTTTGTCCGACATACCCATTTAGATCCTTAACAGGCCTGATATCAATCTGAGATCCAGGTAAAAACGCTGTGATTCCGATATCTACAGAGAATCCGCCTTTTACCCGCTCCGCAACGGTTCCCTTCAAAGTCGTATTGTTCTCGCAGGCACTTTTAACTTCGTTCCAAACCCTCATTTTTGCTGCTTTATCTTTAGACAGAATGAGATTGTATTCCTCATCCTTATGATCGATAAGGACCTCAATGATATCGCCGACTGCAACTGTTATGTTACCCTTCTCGTCTTTCAGTTCGTCTGCCTTGATCTGTCCTTCCGTTTTATAACCTACATCAACCATTACAAGATCATTACCGATCTGGACAACTTTTCCGGAGACAACCTCTCCTAATGGAACATCCTGCAGACTTTGCTCATATAACTCGATAAAGCTCATATTTTTATTTTGATCCGCCTCATGGCGAAGTTCATCCATTTCGTCAAAATGCATCTCATTTTCGTTTTTTATTTTATCGTTAACCATTAAGACTACCCCCCTCCTAAATAATGATCTTTCTCAATTAGGGTCGAGTAACACACTGCCACAAAAATATCAAGATAATTAACTATAACGTCTGGACAATTACACCTTTTCAGAAAGTTCGGTTGAACATTTTTTGATCATTTTCAACATCCTCTCCACAACCTCATTTATACCCATCGAGGTGGAATCTATAATTATTGCATCTTGAGCCGGCCTGAGCGGAGCCGTTTCTCTCTCCATATCCTGTTTATCGCGTAATTTCATGTCCTTATGCACATTATTCAGATCAATTTCCGTATTCTTTTGTTTCAATTCCAGATACCTTCTTTTGCTTCTCTCAGAATCGACAGCATCCAGGTAAAATTTGAAATCAGCTTCAGGAAAAACGACCGTCCCCATATCTCTCCCATCAGCTACGATTCCACCTTTTTTCCCTAATTCCCTTTGAATGGACAACAAGGCACTTCTTACGGACGGATAGGCCGAAATTTTAGAGGCAAGCATCCCGATTTCCGGAGTCCTTATTTGGTCTGTCACATCCTGCTCATTAATATAAATTCTTGTTTGACCCTGAATACATCTTATTGAGATATTCAGATTTTTCACCAGTTCCGGGATCCGAAGTTCGATATCTTCTCGTTCCTCGAACTCGGCAGCTTTAAAAGCCAGGGCTCTGTATAACGCCCCGGTATCGAGATAATCGTATTTGAGTCTTTCGGCGAGCAATTTGCCGACGGTACTCTTTCCAGCTCCTGCAGGACCATCGATTGTCACAATTTTTCCGGCACTTACGTTCATAATCTATCCCCCTTCAATATTTGAACATAAAAAACCATAAACTCCTTCGTTTAAGACCATCTGGCCGTATATGGATCCCTTCAGGTAAATCCATGCTGCTTGATTTTATGATGTAAAAGGTCTAGAATTCGGGAACCTTAAATACTGGAGCATTCCATTGCTTTTTAAAACAGGTAAACACTGCTGTTTCCCATCTAAAATCATCCTTTTCTTAGTCACACTTTTCACCCTGATTTCCTTTTCTCAGGCATCTTTTGGCCTAACCTTAGAAGAGGAAAGCAAGGTCGGAAAGGATCTGTATGAAAAATTAGAAAAGAGCAATATCCTTTTCAAGAACACCCGAATCAATGAATATGTAACTCTGGTCGGAAATAAAGTTTTAAATCAGACCCATCAGACTCTGTTTGATTTCCAGTTTTCAATTATTGACAGTCAGGCCATCAATGCCTTCGCAACACCGGGCGGCTATGTTTATGTCAATAAGGGTCTGATCAATATTCTCGAAAATGAGAGTGAGCTTGCAGGAGTCCTAGCTCATGAAATCTCACATATCACGGCCAGACATATAGCACGGCAGATGGAAAAATCTCAAACACTGAATATGGCAACCCTCGCAGCAATTTTAGCTGGAGCCATTCTGGGAGGGGGCGGACAAGGGACGGAAGCTGTGCTGGGACTTTCGCTGGCCACAGCCACCACGCTTCAACTCAAATACAGCAGAGAAAATGAAGAAGAAGCGGATAGGCTGGGAATGACTGCCCTTACCGGTGCCGGTTATGATGCCAAGGGAATGCTGAATCTTTTAAAGATCATGAAAAATTTCGAATTCTATTCGAACTCGATTCCTTCCTACTTTCTGACGCACCCGGGAACAGACGAACGCATCCATTATATTGACGGCCTCCTTCAGACACGTTACAAGTCCAAAGGTGCACGGAGCATCATCGGGGGATTGTCCAGGATTCAAACATTAATTCTGTTATCCGATAAGGAGAATATGGATTCGGCTCAAAAGCAATTTGAAAGCAATCTCAAAAAAAATCCCAATAATTTGGACGCAATTTACGGAATGGCCGTTATTCAAAGCAGACTTGGTAAAAAAGATGAATCTATCCGACTGTTCACAAAGGCGCAGCGACTGGCGCCCAATGATCTGGACGTCCTCAGAGGTATTGGCATGGACTATTTTAATTCCGGCAATATGAACCAAGCTATTGTTTATCTCGAGCAGGCTCATAAAATCAATGATCGCGATGAGGATACCATTCTCTATCTGGCCAGGGCAAATGAAGAGGTTGGCAATTTTACGCTGGCCATAAAACTATATCAGGATCTACATAAACTGAGACCGGATGACATAACACTTCATTATCATATCGGAATGAATTTGGGCAAAACAGGCGATCAGGGAGAATCACATTACCAATTTGGCCTGTTCAATAAGAATAAGGAGAAAATGGATAGCGCTCTTTTTCATTTCAAAGAGGCATTGAAATACTTTCCCGCCGGGAGCGCAAGGTACTCAGAAATCCAGAAAGAAATTGAAAATCTCAAGCCCCAAAATAAAGCCTTTCCACCACACAAAAGGAAATTCGAATTTTGACAAAACGAATTCTCCTTATAAATCCCTGGATTCACGATTTTTCGGCCTTCGATCTCTGGATGAAACCTCTGGGATTGCTCTATCTTGGTTCCATATTGAGAGAGAACGGATTTATTATCGACTTTATCAATTGTCTTGATCCGTACCACCCTGATTTAAAGAGCGAGCCTCAATTGAAATTACCGAAACGCAAGTTCTCCGGTAAAGGCCACTTTCCAAGAGAATTGATTTCTAAACCCAGTCAACTCAGAGACGTGCGGAGACGTTATTACAGATTCGGAATATCTCCTAATTTATTTCATCGAATGCTCCTTGAAAAACCCAGGCCGGATCTGATCCTCATTACCTCGATGATGACCTACTGGTACCCTGGTCTGTTCGAGACAATAAAGATGATCCGCAAAGAACTCCCTGCCACCCCCCTTATTCTTGGCGGGAATTATCCATCTCTATGTGAAGATCACGCACGAACATATTCAGGAGCAGATGAAATAATAAAGGGCGAGGGAGAAGCTCAACTTGATTATCTCCTTGAAAAGTATTTAAATTGCCATCTTTCACAACCAGTCGACTCAATGGAGCTGGATAATCTACCCTATCCTGCTTTTGATTTGCTTCGTTACATCGATCAGGTTCCAATTATGACTTCCAGGGGATGTCCTTTCGATTGTACATATTGCGCGTCCGGCATTCTCAATCCAGGCGGTTTTCGTACCAGAAATCCCATCAAAGTTGCGGATGAAATTGAATACTGGCATAAGCGATTTGGTGTTCGCCATTTTTCGTTTTACGATGATGCTTTACTGATGAATTCCGGTCAATCTATTATTCCTTTGCTAAAGGAAGTCATCCGCCGCGGGCTGGATTGCGAATACCATTGCCCCAATGGTCTTCATTTACGGGAAATTTCCTTTGAACTGGCAGATCTGATGTACCGTGCCGGATTTAAAACACTTCGATTCGGATTTGAGACCGCCGATGCTGTGAGACAGACAACGATGGGAGACAAGGCCAATGGAGAGCACCTGAGAGAGGCGCTTCGATTTTTGACTTTAGCGGGTTTTGATCGCGGAAATATCGGGATTTATCTGCTCTGTGGGCTTCCCGGACAGGAATATTCAGAGATATACAACA
>DHHG01000281.1 GCA_002403175.1 Syntrophaceae bacterium UBA4778
GGCTGACGAATATTATTCGTCAGCCCTGTACTGTTTAGCTTCGAATTTAATTCTGCTGTGCTTGCTGTGTAATCGGGGCGATTTTGATTTCAACCCTTCTGTTTTTTTGTCTTCCGGCTTCGGTCTTGTTGGTTGCAACCGGCATGGTTTCGCCGAAGCCCAGAGATTCGATGCGATTATCGGCGACACCGTGCTGGATCAGCAAAGTTCTGACTGCATTGGCACGTCGCTTCGAAAGATCCAGATTGTATTCTTTTGAACCCTGACTATCCGTGTGCCCGTCCACTCTCACATAGGTGTTTGGATATTGGTTCAGAATATCTGCGATCCGGTTGATCTCCGTGTGCAGCGCAGGCCTTACGGCAGTAGAATTGGTATCGAATGTAACATCGCCCTTGAAGGTGACGGCGAGGAGATTCCCTTCTCTGGAAACAGATGCAGCTTCCGATGCTTCCATTGCTTTGCGCATTTCCTTTTCCTGATTGTCCATCATCTTGCCTATTCCGGCGCCTCCAAGTCCCCCGATTGCGGCGCCGATTGCCGAACCGATAAGAGTGCTTTTTGTATTATGGCCGATAACCTGCCCGATAACAGCGCCGGCGACGGCACCTCCAGCGGCGCCATACATTCCACCTTGTTGAGTCTTGGATTGTGTTTGTGGCGCTGCACAACCGGCTATAAGTAAGATGCATAAAAAAACGGAAACACAGGTTTTATTCATGTAGCTTTTCTCCATCCATTTTTAATAACAGTCGGGCTTCTATCTAGCGCCCTCTGCCATGTCCTCCTCCATGCCCCTGATTTTCTCCCCAATCCGGGCCTCTGCCATGCTCTACATTCCTCTCTACGTGCCCTCTATTGTGCTCACCCTGGCCCCAGTTCTGCTTCCCCCCATGCTGTTCACGGTGACGCGGGACATAGACGTTGTTGTACCAGTCGTGGCGCACAAAGTAGACAGGGCGGCCGCAAGCATTATATTTAGCGCAGTGCTTGCGCCATTTTTTTTCATGTCCGGGGGGCACATGCAGGTACATAGGTTCCTGTACAACGTAATGCGGTGCAGGTTGAATCACAACGGGCCTTGGAAATACGAGAGCTGGCTGAGGAAAATCCCCGACATTGAGGCGGCCATAAAAACCCGGTTGGCCAACACTGACCGAAACACCAACATCAGCGGCTTGTGCTGAAACGGCTGCGAAAACAATGGTAATGATGAATAGCAAGTACTTCATGAACTCTCTTTCCTTTCTATAGTCTTGGACTGGGAATGATGCTCAAGGCAGTTCCGATTCGATTTGAAACGCTTTAGCAAAGATCCTCGTGTTTCAACTTTGATGCCAAAATTATTGGACGTATTCGAAACGCCTTGACCTATTGTTATGGAACATTTTTTGAGGGTCTGAACTTCAGTTTTGATGAACTAACTTGTGTGATTACAATGACTTGTATAGAAAATTGAAACGGAATTTTTCCTGAAGCTGTACCGGGCCCAAATGTATTCCGATCAACTGAAAACGTCTGCTAAACGAAAATGATGAAGTAAAATCCTTCACCAAAAAAGATGCGCTACTCCGAAATAATTCCGTATGGAAATATAAAATAGCTCCATATCCGGCTCGGTTATGAGATTCAAGGATTCCAACCTATAAGTTCGGACAATAAGAAAAAATGGCTAAAATGCTGAATAGTTATAATATCAATTCTTTCTGTCTGATATTCCCTCCATCTATGCTTTGATTTTGAATAGGTTGGCATTCGATTCTCGGTATTTCCGGATTATTCTGATTTTTTGAAGCCGGAGGATAGAGTGGCGGATTCTAATTTAGAATGACAGGCTCATCTCCCTGCATTCCTTTCGGTGTAATTTCCCTTGACTCACGGTTCCTCCATTCCTATACTGCCCGCAAATAAGCTCAGGACGGGGGATTTGCATGAAAAGGAAATGTATATTCGGACTGGCAATTCTGATCATGCTCCTGTCCGGGTGTGCGGTAATCGGGAAGGGTAAGGATTTCAGACCCCTGGAAGAAAAAGCACTTGTTCAGGTCAATCCAGGTACGACAACCGCATCGGATATCACTAAGATGTTCGGCGCCCCAAACCAGATAATAAAGCTGTCCAATGGCAATGCTTATATTTACTACCGGTCGCAGAGCAAGGCCCTGGGGATCTGGCTTGTTCTGGTTACCATGGTGAATTATGATACCCAGTATGATCGTATCGTTTTCTTTTTCAATCGGAACGATATATTGACACACTACGGCAGCAGTTTCCAATCGGAGAAAGCCGCTTATGGAACGCCCTTTTGATTGTCTGGCAAAACTGGCAGTCTTGTTCTTCCTTCTTCAGAGCCTTTACGGTTGCCCGTCCTTCCGCATCCAGAAAGTAAACGATGGAGCCGATGTGCCCCGTCCGCCGCAGGAATTTGCAATCGGCAAGACAACCCTCGCCGATGTCCTGAAAACTTATGGTGCTCCTGTCGGGATCGCCGATATGGAAGGCAGTTTCTCCCTCGTTTATCAAAAAATCTTATACCGGGGAGGACAATTCTCCATAGGCGTTCCCTTGAGTGATGTCCTGAAGATATATCCATCTTTTGAGACGGCGGGTAACCTGCAGCGTTATGATTCAGCTGTTTTCGTTTTTACTCAGGAAGGAGTTTTGTCTGATATGGTTTATCAAAAAGAAACGGATCGTCCAATCTGGAATACTTATTGGAAGTGAAACAATCGATTTGCATACGGTACATATTGCTCTTGTTCTGTTCAGTCCCATTCCAACTGTTCCTCGAAATATCGATGCTTCCTTAAAATGAAGATTTGACGATGTAGAATCTTTATCCTGAGATTAAGTGCCTTTTTATTTGAGCGAGGAGAATTCATTTATTATGAAGATGAAACATACACGATTCATATTGGTTTCTGCATTGCTGATATTGGGTTTAGCAGTCTCTCCGGTTTGGGCCGATAAGGGTTTCAAAGAAGGAGCGCGCGAGGTCGGCCAGGGTATTAAGGAAGGCACTAAAAAAGTCGGCCAGGGTTTCAGGGAACTTGGTAAAGAGTTCAAGGAAGGCGGCAGAAAAGCCGGCCAGGAATTTAAGAAAGCAGGATATGTAGCGGGGCAGGAGGCCAGAAAGAAAGGCCATTCCGCAGGAGAGTGGTTTCGGGAAACGGGACGAAAGACCGGAGAGGCATTCAGAGAATTAGGACAGAATATCCGGATTTTTTTCAGTGGGCAATCGAAGGATTGAGATTACTATTTGCATACTGCGATTGCGCATCGGGTTAGTACGGTCAATTACCGGGCTTTAGGATTCATTACAAACTGCCTGAGACAACCAAGAGCAATGGCAATGAATCTCGACGTAAAAGCATGGCTCAGCCTCGCAGGTCTCGCCGTCGTACTGGGGCTTTTACTCTTTTTCCCTGCCGGAACCATTTTCTACTGGCAGGCCTGGATCTATCTATTTACATTTATGAGTGCCTCGACCTTGATCACGATCTATTTAATGAGGCATGATCGGGCTCTCCTTCAGCGACGTATGAGAGGAGGACCTTTTGCTGAGAAGCGAGCAACAGAGAAGTTCATAATGGTGTGTACGTCCATCGGATTTATAGCTCTTCTGGTTGTGCCGGCACTAGACTTTCAACATGCGTGGTCCAGGGTACCCATCTTTGGCATTGTAATCGGTGACATGCTGGTGGTGGTTGGGTTTTATTTCATTTTCCTCGTTTATCGAGAGAATCCTTTCACGTCCGCCACGATTGAAATCTCCGAGGGTCAGAGGGTCGTTTCTACCGGTCCTTATGCAATAGTCCGCCATCCGATGTATGCGAGCTCTATGTTGTATATGCTTGGGACACCACTGGCGCTTGGCTCATATTGGGGGGTGGTGGCATTCGGAGCTATTGTGCCGTTTCTGCTCTGGCGAATCTACGATGAAGAAAACTTACTTGAGAAGAATCTTCCCGGATACCTGGAATATCAGAGCCGGGTACGATATCGCCTTGTGCCGTTAGTATGGTAAGGGGGTTGGCTTTCACACAGCTACCTTGACGACAACCTTATGGAGTTCTCCTTCTGAGATCAGCGGCAGGTGGGCATCTTCAGGGAAGAAGACGACAAACATGCCGGGTGCTGTCGGAACCCAGGCATGCGGCTCATCCGTGAAGAATTGCAGATCGGTTTTTGGATCGTAGGCGTCGACTGGTTCTTTGCACAGGGCCTTCGGTTTCCATCCCATCTCATCCGTTCCTTCCAGAACGAATTGGATATCAACATATTCCTCGTGCGTTTCGAGCTGACCTTCCTCTCTTTGCTGGCCGTGCTCCCTGGACACCAAGGCAAATACGCGCTCACCATCGATCTCATATCTTCCAACCGGAAGGTCTATCAGGTCAGGGCGTTGGAGAAATGTGAATGCCTCTGCAAATCCTTTGTGGAGATCTGCGTATTTGTTTGCGTTTTCAAGAATGTCGAGGATCATGGCAGTACCTTTCATGGTTATTGTTAGGGTGACAAGTGACAGGTAACGCGTGACAGGCAAAATACCTTCTTTACTGCCATGCTTTTCCAGAGCCATCGATGACCTACTGGGGAGCTTGAGCTTGTTCTTTGCACCCGTCACGATTTACCTGTCACCTGTTACTTTTCTGCGGTTCAAACGCTCTCTTTGCGCTCAGGAAATCCGGCAGGTGGCGGAACACGTGCCAGAGGCTCCAGCGATGCTGCCAGATCCGTTTCCCGAATCGGTGACGCCAGCCGGGATCGGAATAGAAGCGTTTCACATGGCTGTTGTAGAGATAATCCAACCTCTCCCTGGACTCTATCCCATTCGGAATAAAAACGAAGTTGAGACAATTCATCTGCCGCCAGTCTTCGTTGAAGGTTCCTTCTTCCCGGATCGTTTTCCAGATCGGCGCTCCGGGGAAGGGCGTGAACTTGGCCATGTTCATGTCGTCAAGTCCCAAAGAGAGGACGAAATCACTCGTTTTCCGTATTGAATCCTCTGTTTCTCCAGGCAGGCCCATCATGAAGAGCCCCTTCGCGCGCAGGCCGCAAGCCTGGATCCTTGCTACCGTATCACGGACCTCTTCCAGGCTAACCCCTGATTTGTGCCTTTTTAGCAAGTCCGGATCAGCCGATTCGATTCCGACCGATACCATAAGGCAGCCCGCGTCTTTGAGCATTTTCAGGAGATCGCTATCGGCATGGCCGACCCGCACCGCGCAGTTGAACTGAATCCCCAAAGGTTGTGAGGACAGTAACCCGCACAGTTCGGCGATCCGCGGCCGGTACAGTGTAAAGAGATCGTCATATATATTGATGTGCCTGATACCGAATTCCCGGCGGAGATAGCGCATATGCTCGTATATGTAAGCGGGGCTGTTATAGCGGAAGGACTTCTTGAAGACAGATCGATCGCAGTAAGAGCACTGATAAGGACAACCCCGGCTCGTGCTCATTGTGGCGCCCGGAACGCGGGTGTAACTGAAAAGGGGCAGGGTATAGCTCTCCGGAAAGCCTTTCAGTCCGGCATAGTCCGGAAAGGGAAGGGTATCCAGATCAAGAAGCTGAGATCTGGGCGGGTTGACCACGGTCCGATTACTGTCGCGCCAAATCAATCCGTTAATCTCAGAGAGGTTCCTCCCGGATGCCAACTCGGACAGGATTGCTTCTCCTTCTCCGGGACAGAGAAAATCAATCCCAGGGTAACCGTTCATCAAGGCGGCGCCAAGTGCCGAGACATGAACTCCGCCGAAGACTGTTTTAATTGCAGGGCGGGCATCTTTTAGGGCAAGCGCCATGTCATGGGCGTCGAGGAAACCGGAGGTGGTGGTCGA